>JAKSUW010000009.1 GCA_024408565.1 Bacilli bacterium | reverse complement strand
GGGTTCTGTAAACTCTGTTATGGGATTTTATGGGATTTACTGAGTAACTCCCTTAAACTGTAAACTCTATTATGGGATGTCATAATATCCAAAAGACATCCCTTTTTATATAGACTATTTTTTACTATAAGTAAGGATTAACATAGCGCGTTTTCTAAATCTTTCAAAGTTATGATAACCATAAGCTGATTTAGTAATAGTTTTTAGTTGGTTATTTAATCCTTCAGCGATTGCGTTCGTGTAATGAAAATCTCTACTCTTTTTATCAAACCCATTAGCGATCTCGTATCTCCATTTATGATACGTTCTTCCTACTGCTTTAAGTAATGGATTAGGTAAGAAGATTAATTTCTTAGATATACGTTCAACAAAATCTAAAGCATCTTCATAACTTCCATATTCAGAATAACGAAATAATTCTTGTAAACACATATAAGCATCATCTAGATTAAGATCAGTCTTTAAGCATCTTCTAATTATTTCATCATAATGAATCATCTCTCCTGTCTTTTTATAGGTATAAAACTTATCAGGAACTCGACTCTTGCGGCATAAGAAATATCTCCAATTCTTTTTCATAAAGTTATATTCAACGGTTCCTTTTAAACAATAATTATTCATAACTCTAGTTCTAATTCGATTAACCGCATTAGTTAATTGGGTAATCACATGGAATAAGTCAACTACATGAATCGCATTTGGAAAATAAATCCTTCTTATATCAGCGTATGCATCATACATATCCGAGATAAATACTTTCGTCTTTTCGCGTTCTTTAAAGGATATATTAGAGAAGTATTCTCTTAGGTATGGCATTCTTCTACTTCGAATAATATCAACTATCTCTCGCGCGTTAAAATCGACTAAAACAGCGATATATTTATTTTCATTTAAACAGTCTTCTTCAAATTTAATTTCATCAATACAAAGAACCTCAGGCATATTCCTTCTAGGAACATAAGGAACCTTAGTATCAAATAACTTAATTACTCCCGTTTTACTTAAATGATACTTATCAGCAATTTGTGAGAACGTAAGCTTATCGGTAAAGTCTTTCATGATTAATTCTTTAGTGAAATTAGATGTTTTGTTTTTCTTATCTATTCCAAATATAGGCGGTGTAAATGTCTTTTTACATTTCGGACAATAAAGTTCTGTCCTTCTTATCCGTAATTGATCCATAATGTGGTTATTTGATGAACTATTTATTTTTGTAAAATAATGTCCTTGGATATGTGTTTGAACATTTCCGCATATCGGGCATGTTCTGTCATTAATTTCTTGTTCTACTTCGTAAATAAATCCCCCATCAAAAGGAATAGGTTCAACTAGTTTGTTTTTGAAGTTAGAAGAATCTAATCCAAATCTTAATAAAATTGTGTTAAAATCCATATGAAAATACCTCCTTAAATGGATTACAAGTAAAAACATTATATAGGAGGTCTTTTCTTTAGGAAAACTTAAGAAAACTGTAAACTATTTTATGGGATTGAATAAATTACCCCATATAAGAGTGAACAGAACCTTATTTTGTAAATTTAATTACTTCTTTTTGCCTTTCTTTTTGGCTGGGGCTTTCTTAGGCGCAGGTTTCTTTTTCGTAGGAGCCTTCTTCGTAGCGGCTTTCTTTACAGGAGCTTTCTTTGCTGTTGGCTTTTTAGCCGCAGGTTTCTTGGAAGCCGGTTTCTTTGCTACTTGTTTTTTCACTACTACTTTACTGGCAGTAGTTGCTTTCTTCACTACAGGGGCACTCGGTGCAGCAACTACTACTGCCGCGGATTTCATTATAACTGGTTGTTTCTTAGCAACGATGTGAAGGGTTTTGCCATCGCGGTAAACTAAGCAGACTAAAAGAATTTTGATTAAGGAGAGAGCAATAGGGAATAAAAGGATATTATTATAGAATTTTTCTAAATGTTCGTATGCCCCGCTATAGAAGAGAATGAAGGTGCAAGCACCTATAATGACAACAGATAAAATTAAGCTGAACACAAGATGGCGAGCTTTGTAATTGTGGGTCCGATGGGCTTTTACAATAAAGATAATGGCCTCAACAAGAACGAGGATTAAAAGCGCCGCTACTGCAATAGTAGTGATAAGATCTTTGGTAAAACCCTTGCTAGTTGGGTCTAGATCTGAACCATATATGTATAAGCCATAGCCGGCCGCTCCTAGAATCACTAAGTTGATTAAGTCAACAAGAATCGATTTTATTAGTTTCATTGTTTTTCTCCTTTAATTACTTTTTCTTTTTCGCTTGAGCGCGTTTCGCCTTAATGGCGGCTTGCGCAGCGGCTAGTCTAGCAACGGGGACACGGAATGGTGAGCAGCTCACATAATCAAGTCTAACATTATGGAAGAACTCGATACTCACTGGATCGCCACCATGTTCGCCACATACACCGAAGTGCATAGTCTTATTAACTTTCTTGCCAGCTTTAACCGCCATATCGATGAGTTTACCAACACCATGTTGGTCGACACTTGCGAATGGATCTTGTTCAAAGATCTTCGCGTCGTAATAATCAGGTAAGAACTTACCAGCGTCATCACGGCTAAAGCCATAAGTCATTTGGGTTAAGTCGTTGGTGCCAAAGCTGAAGAATTTACTTTCTTTTGCAATTTCATCAGCGAGTAAGGCTGCCCGCGGAATTTCAATCATGTTACCGATTTGGACATTGAGCTTTTGTCCGCTCTTTTTGATGATTTCGTCGGCAGTGGATTTAATGATATCCCGGACTAATCTAAATTCCTTCACGTCTAAGATTAATGGAATCATGATTTCGCAAGTTAATGGTTTCTTTAACTTCTTTTGTGCTTCTAAAGCCGCTTCAATAATCGCGGTGGCTTGCATCTTACCAATTTCAGGATAAGAGACGTCTAACCGACAACCACGGTGACCCATCATGGGGTTAAATTCGTGAAGGGCATCGATACGGGATTTAATTTGACCAACCGATAAATTAAGAGCTTTCGCTAACTCTTCAATCTTTTCTTCTTCTTGCGGTAAGAATTCATGAAGTGGTGGATCTAAAAGACGGATATTAACGTTTTTACCATCCATCGCGAGATAGAGTTCATAGAAGTCTTTCTTTTGGAAAGGTAATAAACTCGCGAGCGCTTCGCTACGAGCACTATGATTGTCACTTAAAATCATTTTCCGCATATGGAAGATTCGATCTTCAGCGAAGAACATGTGTTCAGTCCGGCATAGACCAATACCTTCGGCGCCAAACTTCGCGGCTTGGATCGCGTCACGTGGTGTATCCGCGTTCGCTCTAACTTTTAAAGTCCGCGCTTTATCCGCCCATTCCATTAAGCGACCAAAGTAGCCACTTAAACTTGGTTCGACGGTCTTAATCGCACCGATATAGACGTTACCAGTGGAGCCATCAACGGAGATAGTATCCTTATCGGTATATTTTTGGCCATTAATGGTAACGGTCCGTTTTTCTTCATCAATCTTCGCACCGCTACAACCAGCAACGCAGCATTTGCCCATACCACGAGCAACAACCGCCGCGTGGCTTGTCATGCCACCGCGCATGGTAAGAATCGCTTCTGAACTCACCATACCGACGATATCTTCAGGTGAAGTTTCTGCACGGCAAAGGACGACTTTCTCGCCTTTCTTATGACGGGCTTCAGCTTCTTCAGCGGTAAAACAAATCTTACCAGTACCAGCGCCAGGAGAAGCAGGTAAACCAACTACAGCTGGTGTTAATTTCTTTAACGCGGCTTGATCAAAGCCAGGGTGTAATAAGGTATTAAGTGCGTTAGGTTCAACACGTAACACCGCTTCTTCTTTAGAGATAACACCTTCGTCGACTAAGTCACAAGCAATCTTTAAGGCTGCACCAGCAGTTCTCTTACCATTCCGGGTTTGTAAGAAGTAGAGTTTACCATCTTCGACGGTAAATTCCATATCTTGCATATCTTTATAGTGGGCTTCCATCTTCTTGATGGTGTCCATGAATTGTTTATAGACGCCAGGCATTCTCGCTTTTAATTCTTCAATGTGAAGTGGGGTACGAATACCAGCCACTACGTCTTCACCTTGAGCGTTTGGTAAATATTCCGCGAACACTTTCTTTTCACCAGTAGAGGGAGAACGGGAGAAAGCAACGCCGGTACCAGAAGTATCACCTTTGTTACCAAAGGCCATGGATTGAACGTTAACCGCAGTGCCCC
The DNA here is from genome assembly GCA_024408565.1 of Bacilli bacterium. GTDB lineage: Bacteria > Bacillota_I > Bacilli_A > RFN20 > CAG-826 > UB1719. The sequence goes on along the minus strand of JAKSUW010000009.1, from coordinate 32,061 downwards.
ATTCATAAGGAATATTATTCATCTTGCGGTAGACATTCGCTCTTGGATTATCCCAACTTCTAAAGACCGCCGCGATGGCTTCAATAAGTTGAACTTTTGGATCAGCAGGGAAACTCTCGTGGAAGACTTCTTTATAATAAAGTTTATATTGGACAATTAATTGACGAAGTTCTTCAGCGGTAACTTCAGTATCTAAACGATAGCCTCTTTTTTCTTTTAATTCATCAAGCATCTTGTCCATTTCGGTTCTTGGATGACCTTTGGCGATGTTAGTAAACATTAAGATGAACCGACGATAGCAGTCATAAGCGAAACGGTCATTACCAGTTTCATCGGCTAATGCCGAAACGGTATTATCATTTAAACCTAAGTTTAAAATGGTATCCATCATCCCAGGCATACTTTGCCGCGCGCCACTCCGAACACTCACAAGTAGTGGGTTATGGTCGCCACCGAATTGTTTTCCGGTTTCTTTTTCGAGCCGTTCGATATTCGCAAAAATATCTTTGACTAAGAATTCAGGAATCTTTTTCTTTGAATCATAATAAAGGGTGCACGCTTCAGTGGTAATCGTAAATCCTTGTGGGATAGGAATACCAACGTGGGTCATTTCCGCAAGACCCGCACCTTTGCCGCCTAAAAGTTCTTTACCTAAACCATAGGCTTCTTTGAAGTTATAGACATAACGTTTGTTAGCCATACTTTTTTCTCCTTAAAAAAATATTTGTGACATCAGTCACCGTGTTATTAGGATAACATAACTTAGCGATAATTAAAAATGTTTTTTCGATTTCTTATATAATATATAAGAGACAACTATTATTGCTAAACTATTTATGAGTGAAAAATTAATTCTCGCGATTGATATTGGTTCGCAATCGGCTCGCGCGGGCTTAGTGAACGCACGAGGCGAAATTGTCGGCTTAGAAAAAGAAAAATACGATCCGCCATATATCTCTGAACATAAAGGCGAAGCGGTGCAAGACCCAGATTATTATTTTGCTTGTATTAAGAAAGTATTAACACGTTTACATCAGCATAAAGGTTCGCTTTTTAAACATATCGCTGGTGTTACGCTAGATACAGTTCGTGATACCTCGGTAATTTTAGATGAACACTATCGACCACTTCATAAAACGATTCTTTGGATGGATCAACGTTTAGGAAGCGGTTCTATGGACCATCGTCCGAAATGGCATGCTACTATCTTTCGTCTTTTAGGCATGATGCCAACGATGAAACTAAATTTACGGAAGAGCATGTCGCTTTGGTACCGTGAAAATTGTCCTGATCTATGGGCCAAAATGAAACACTATGGCAACATTTCTTCTTATTTAACTTATAAATTAACGGGTGAGTGGGCAGATTCGCCTGCAAGCATTATCGGCCACTACCCACTTGATTTCCCACACTGTGCTTATTATAAAAATGATAAAGCGATTAAGAATTTCTTTGGAATTCCGCTATGGGCTCTGCCCCGTTTAGTCCCCCAAGGCGAAGTGATAGGCAAAATCACCGATGCTTTAGCAAAAGAAGTCGGTTTACCATTAGGTTTACCATTGTTCTCTTGCGCTTCGGATAAAGCATGCGAAACATTAGGTGTCGGCGCTTTAACAAAAGATATCGCCGCGATTTCTTGTGGAACAGCATCAACAGTCGAAGTAACCGTACCTCGCTATAAAGAATCTCAGCCATTTTTACCGGCTTATCCGTTCGCGATTAAAGACTACTTTAATATGGATGTCCAGATATATCGCGGTTATTGGATGCTTAATTGGTTTGTTGAATACTTCTGTCGCTTTGATATTAAGACGGATGAGCAACTATTAGAAATCCTTGATTCATTCAATAAACAAATGATGAAGATTCCAGCCGGTAGTGATGGCTTAATCTTACAAGCCTATTGGCAACCCGGCTTAGATCGTCCGTTTGCGCGTGGAGCGATTATTGGTTTCTCGGATTTACATACGAGTGTCCATTTCTATCGCGCGATTATTGAAGGCATTGCGTTTGCCTTACGGGAAGCGCTTGAATCTTTTGAAAGACGTAATCACCGCAAAGTGAAAGAAATTCGGATTTCAGGTGGTGGTTCTCAATCGGATGAAATTTGCCAAATTACTGCGGATATGTTTGGTGTGCCAGTCGCACGTGTTCAAACATTTGAAACAAGTTTATTAGGCGCAGGCATTGTTGGTTTCTTAGCGATTAAAGAATTCGCGAATCCAAAAGAGGCGGTCGCCGCGATGGTGCATAAATCCACGGTATTTAAGCCACGCGTTCACGAACATAAAATCTATGACTCAATCTTTTATAATGGTTATTTAAAAATCTATCCACGCTTAAAACCGATTCATCGTAATTCGGATAAATTTATTGATCACGATTCAAAAAAATAAACTCTTTAACGGAGATATTGTTCAAGCATTTTAATCTGTTTTTCATCGAGTTCATAATATTCGCCCGGCTCACAGTTTTGAATTGTTAGACTAGCGAACTCATCCCGGTGTAAAGCGATAACTTCATAATGAAAAGCGCGCATCATTCTTTTCACTTGATGGTATTTGCCTTCGGTTAATTCAAGCGTTGCCTCTCGCGCATTTTTAATAGTCAATTTAGCGGGACGACAAACTTCGTTATTTTCGAGTTTGACACCTTGCTTAAAGGCTTCCACTAATGAGGCATCTAGATCTTTATCAACGGTAAGTGAATAAACTTTTTTCACATTTGATTTTGGGCTAATAAGAAAGTGCGCAAGTTTACCATTATTAGTAATTAATAGCACGCCAGTTGTGTCTTTATCTAAGCGACCAACATGGGTGAGGCCTTTAATATTTAATGAAGCGAAGAATTTCATTACGGTTGGGTACTTATCATCATCGTTTGCCGATACATAACCTTTGGGCTTGTTTAAGACGAAATAATGATAAGGTTTATATTGAATAACTATGTTGTCAACTTTAATAATGTCTTTGTTAGGATCAATTTGTCTTTTAGCTTGTATCACTAATTGGTCATTGACGGTAACACGTTTATCCTTAAAGAAACACTTAATCTCGCTACGAGACGCTAAACCGGCATTACTTAGATATTTATCAATACGCATAAACACATTATAAAATACACGAGAAGTAGGGGCAACTCAGTATAATTTGTATATGTGTATAATATGTGTATAATATAAACAGAGGAATTATTTATGAGAAAAATAAATACCAATATTAGCCTTGACCCTAATCTTAAAAAAGATGCAACTAAACTATTTAGTGGCTTTGGTTTAGATTTTTCGACGGCTATTTCTTTGTTTTTAGCGCAATCGGTCCGCGAAAAGCGTATCCCGTTTGAAATTAAAATGGATGTTCCGAACAAGGAAACGATGGCCGCATTACGCGAGTATCCTGAAATGAAAACCAATAAAAAGAAATACAAACGATATGGTTCCTTTAAAGAAATATTAAAGGAGGTTTAATGATGTTAAAAATTGTTCAATCGACGCATTTTAAAAAAGACTTAAAATTAGCTAAGAAAAGAGGATTTAATCTCGATTTGCTTGACGCTACCGTTAGCGCGATTGCACGCGGTGAAACCTTGCCTGTTTCCTATCATGATCATCCGCTTAAAAGTAATTTAAAAGAGTTTCGCGAATGTCATATTAAACCCGATTGGTTGTTAATTTATCGAGTGGATAACAAGGTACTAGAGTTGTATTTATTTCGTACCGGGACGCATTCTGATTTATATAAGAAATAATTATTTATTTTTTGTTTGAGCACCCTTAGCGCGTCTTTGGTAAATTGCTAAATAGTAGCTACCAACAAAGGCAAGGATTAATAAAACAAAGCCAAGTATCCATTCCCACATCGCAATGCCTTTGTCGTAATAGGCCATCATATCGTGGTTATAGAAGAGCGAGAAGATTGAGCCGGCAACTAAACCAATGAGCCAAATGTAAGTTTGGGTGGGCACTTTCGAGAATAAATATTTCATCAAACGGGAAAAACAAATCATCCCCAGAATAACACCGATGGCCATGCACACTAAAACGCCTAATGCTGGGCCAAACGCTTTGCCTTCACCAAACATCCCAAGGATTTGGGTATAGAAACCTAAGACGAGTAGCATCATTGAACCAGAGATGCCGGGCACAACAATACCAGCCGAGGCTAAAAAGCCAATTGGAATAATAATTAAATAAACCGGCCATTTGATTGTGGGGTTAAAGAGTGAACTAACATCTAAACCACAATGATAAGAGAGTAAGCCAAAGCTCATACCACCTAAAATGGCGAGTAATAAATAAATGATGTAACGCTTTTTTAAGGGTTGATGGCGGACATTATCAGTGACTTCAGGAAGACTACCAATCATACTTCCAGCGAAAAGACAAACGATTGCAAAGAGAACATGTTGTGTTGCTAATTTAAGGGGAACCCACATGGCGACAATCGCGATGGCAACGCCAATGCCAATCGGAATAAGCGCTTTAAAAGAGGGCCAAAACTTTTTCGCTAACGAAGAAACATTCGTAATAAGTTTATCGTAAACTTTGGTGACAAAAGCAATCGTCGCGGCACTCACACCAGGAATTAAAAGTGCGGTCCCAATTAAGAATCCCTTCAGGGCATCAATCAGTGTATCTTTAAATTTCATTACAAAAATAATATACTATTTTTGAGCATTATGAAAACGGTAATTTACTACTATTCAAAGACCGGTCATACGAAAGCCTATGCCTTCTCTTTATCGCAACGATTAGAAAATGTTGATGTGTTTAAAGCGAAACAAATGAGACGAAGAGTGATGAAACAATATGACACGATTATTTTTATGTCGCCAGTACACGGGAACCGGATTAAATATGTCGAAAAGTTTTTGAAACATTACCCCAAAATTAAAGAGAAGAATTTGTTTATTGTTGCGGTGGGAATGCAACCCGCTACTAGTGAAAGACGCGAAACCTTAATTACCGTGAATTTATTAGATGAATATCATATTCGTCTTTATGAATTAATGGGTGGATTTGATATTAATAAATTACCATGGATTCTGCGGAAATTAATGAAGATTGGTCTTAAGGCGGCAATGGGTAAAGATGAAACTTTAAAAGCGCAACAAGACCAAGTTAATAGCTTCCTCAAATTCCCTTTCGAGTATAATGATATTAGTGGAATTGAACGCTTATTAGATAAGCTTCATGAATTAGATCGAGCGAGTAAAATGATATGAAATTAATTGTTGGATTAGGTAACCCAGGTAAAGAATATGAGCATACACGTCATAACATGGGTTTTGATACGCTAGATTTATTAAATAAGACTTTAAAGATTGATCTAAATAAAGAGGGCTTTAAAGGCTTATATGGTAAAGGTAAATATCACGACGAAGATATTGTGTTATTAAAACCATTAACTTTAATGAATCTAAGTGGTGAAGCGGTACAAGCGTTAATGGCATTCTTTAAAATTAAACAAGATGATTTATTAGTGATTAGTGATGATATGGCGTTACCGCCTGGTAAAATTCGTTTAAGAGAAAACGGCAGTAGTGGTGGCCATAAAGGTATTCAAAACATTATCGATAATCTTAGTAGTAACGAATTTAAACGTTTAAGAATCGGCATTGGTGAACCAAAATTTAATTCAGTTAATTTTGTTTTATCTCGTCCGACGGGTGAGGAATTAAAACTAATTCAAGGGGCGATTCAAAAAGCGAGTGAAGCCATCCTTGATTATTTAGATCATAATTTCCATCACGCGATGAGCAAATTTAATTAACCTAATACCTATCAAGCAAAAGCGCTTATTTACTCCACGAAGGTTGTAGTTTTTTGTTTCTATAATAAGGTAAAATGATTATGTACAGCCTATGACTATGGTAGGTTGATGCCACTTTAGGAGGTAGATATGAAACTTAAACATTTAATTATCTTTGCATTAGCAATGCCGTTAATCGGTTGTAACAAAAATGTTGATGTCATTGATGTTGCAAGTTATGTAGATACCTCTGGCCAACATGATTGTAGTGATAAAATCCAAGAATTAATCAATAATAATCCGCACCGTACTTTATATTTTAAAGACGGTATCTATTTACTTGATCATCAAATTTTAACACCAGGAAATCCCGCTAAATCGGTGGATTTACAATTATCTAATTATGCAATTTTGAAAGCGAGTGATAAATATCAAGTGGAGCGTACTGGTGATTGGGAAGAATGGCAAGACCAATATTTATATATGGTATCATTAGGTGGTTTGGACCGTGACAATGATGTACTTACTCCCGGCAGTGTTTATTCATTAACGGGCGGAATTATTGATGGCAGTGGAAGAGCAGCTGGAGTTGAAATCGCCGGTGGGCGCGAAACGCGTGTCCAAAACGTTTCGATGAAGGGCGTCCAAGTTGGTTTAAGGATTGCGAAAGGAGTTAATAGCGGTTCTAGTGACGCTGACATTCGTGATATAAGTATTATTTGTAATGATGATAAAGAATCATATGGTTTAATTCTTCAAGGTAGTGATAACACCGCCACAAATATTCGAATTGGCCATGTTACTCACGGGGTATACACGAATGGTGGAAGTAATCTATTAAGTTATGTTCATCCACTACATAATGGTAATTGCTTAACAGAAAACTACGATGAGTCGGTCGGCTTTGAAATTGATAATTATACACAGTTAAATAATTGCTACAGCGATAACTTTAGGACCGCCTACAAGTTAGGCGACTCGCACGCTTTCTTAACCGATTGCATTGCATGGTGGTTTAATCCACAGGGATCTAAACGCGATCAAATCGCAATTGAAAAGGCGGATGATCAATTTAATGCAACCGTGAATAATTTTGTCGTGGGAGTTAAAAAAGCCGAAGAGGATAAACCCGTTACCACTGCTAAGATTATGGAAGGCAAATCGTCCACGGGTAATGATGAAGGAATAATTCATAATGTTCACGCTCGCAATCGAGAATTGATTACCGATATTGATGAATCCTTCAAGCCGTCTGGTCTACTATCGGAGTATCTTACCGATGGTGAAGTAGTGCACGACTATAAATAATTAAAATCGTTAAAGATTGAATTAAAGCATATTGTCAAGCGGTTACTGTAAAAAGTTGCCTGTTTTTAATATCTATACTAATGAAATTCTTTAAGTAAAAACAGGCAAAGAAAATAAATAAAAGAAAGTTCGCTTTTTTGGACATAAATGGGTTTATGATATAGGTGAAGAAATTAGGAGGAACAAATTATGGCAAAAATTAAATGTCCCAAATGTGGCCATGTCTGGGAAGAAAACGCAGTAGATTTAAAACAATTCCAAGATGCAGTGAATCAAGCGGTGACTGAACGGAGCAAGATGATTGAAAAGAACACGGAGTTACTCATGCAACAAAAATTTGAGAGACGAGTAACTGAATTACACGAGGAGATTGCTAAGTTATCAACCGAACTAATGAATAAAGAAAAAGATCATCGATTGGCGGTTCAACAAGCTACCCAAAAGCGCGATGAGGAAATTCTTAAACTCAACAATGATTTAAAACTTAAATCGCAAGAAGCAGCGTTAAATATTAAAACCATTAAAGAACAGTATCAAAACGAATTAAAAGGGAAGGACGCTGAAATTGCTTTCTTTAAGGATTTTAAAGCCCGTATGTCAACGAAACTAGTTGGTGAAACCTTAGAACAACATTGCATGAATGAATTTAACAAACTTCGTACGAGCGCGTTCCCTCACGCTTATTTTGAAAAAGATAATGATGTGAGTAAAACTAGTGGATCGAAAGGTGATTTTATTTTCCGTGATTCAGTTGATGGTCAAGAATATATTTCAATTATGTTTGAAATGAAAAACGAAAGTGATACGACCGCTACTAAGCATAAAAACGAAGACTTCTTTAAGGAGCTTGATAAAGACCGGAAAGAAAAACATTGTGAATACGCTGTTTTAGTATCAATGCTAGAACCCGATAGCGAATTATATAACGCAGGAATTACTGATGTCTCTTACCGCTATCCAAAGATGTATGTGATTCGTCCCCAATGTTTCATTGCAATGATTACCTTACTCGCAAATGCCGCGAAGAACTCCTTAGAATATCAACGTCAATTAGTGGAAATCAAAAACCAAAATATTGATATCGCTAATTTTGAAGATCGCCTCTTAGATTTCCAAGAAAAATTCTCTTCAAATTATCAACGCGCCGGTGAAAAATTTGCGAAAGCGATTGAAGAAATCGATAAAACTATTGATCACCTCCAAAAAGTGAAGGAAGGTTTAATTAGTTCAGAGCGGAATCTTCGTTTAGCTAACGATAAAGCGCAAGATATCACCATTCGGAAACTTACTCATAATAATCCAACGATGAAACAGAAGTTCGCGGAACTCGATAAAAAATAATTATTTTTTAATTTATTAAAATGCGTTATACTTTTATTGATGAAAAAGCGTGTTTTAGCTAGTGTTGCCTTCACTTTTATAGCCATTCCTTTGTTATCGAATTGTAATAATAATCGATTGGTAACTAATCCCTGGGTGTATGAAATAACTGATGATGGGATAGTATCGTACGATGAACGCACTTCTTATAACTTTTTTGATGGTTCTTCCGTTCCTTATAAAAGTGTGTCACGCTTTGTAGCTGAATTTCTTGATTTTTCAACATATGAAGAGGACCCTGGTATTGCTTCTATATCGGTTGTAACCGATGCTAATAAGCATAGGTCAACTTTTACTAATACAACTACTGGCGCGACTGCTGTTATGGATTACAATAAGCAAACTATAACTTACGATGATGCGACTGAATACTTTTGTGATTCTAGTAATCCGGACATACCGGCCGGATGCGATATGGGTGGAAATCAATTTTTCCCACCAAAAGGTACCTCTTCAGAACGTAGTTCCCATTCTCAGCATAAAATTTATTTGAATGATTATAATTTGCGTGGTTATTTACTTGATGGCGAAGGCTATCTACCAGAAGCGGTTATGATGAATGCATTAGCTCCCTATCCGTATTTAGGTATTATTTATAATGGCAAAGGATGTTATTTAACGCCTGGTAGCGGTGCTAAAGAAGGCTTTTATCGCGCAATGAAAACAATTGCCGATGAAGCGGTGATTTTCGATGATGAATTTATGGAATACAATTATAACGTTTTAGCGTTGATGCTAGATTGCCAGTTTGGCTTAGCGGGTGGTGTACGTGATTGCCGTAATCCTAACACTTATGAAGAAGGTAGTAAGCAACATCATTTCTTTAGTAAGGCTTACGATGTGTTAGCGGAATACAAAAAGCAAATTTGTTCTAAGGAACCTGGTGTTTCTGCTGAAGCTTTAACTGATTTTAAAATTAATTTCTTAGATGACGGTGGACATAGTTTTTATCGCGCCGCTAATGTGTTTACATCTTATGCTCAATCTGATGCAATGCGTGATCGAGAACATAGAGGCATTTCTTCCAAACATCCTGAAGGCACAGATGAATATTCACATACGCTTACCACACTGACTAATCTGACGGAAGAAAGAGCGAAGACTAAATATGATCCAACAAAAATGACTGGTGATATGACTGCTGATGCAGCGTTTGATATTTATGCGAATAAAACAACATCAAAGCATGTTGCATATATTACTTTCGACGGTTTTGATCCTGCGGAAAGCGGAGGCACGGTTGTACCTGGCGATATTACAAAGAAGAATTATTATAAAAATACAATTTCGCTTATTTATTGGGCCGATCAACATATTCGCAATGACCAAAAAGTGCACGACATATTAATTAACTTATCATGTAACGGTGGTGGAGCGGTTTATGTTGGTGAATTTATTACTTCTTGGTTATGTGGTTCTTCCACATTGACCTTATACAATCGTCATGATCAGTCAACGCGAACACTAACAAGAACAGCGGATGTTAACCTAAATGGCGGAATTGATGATGAGGATCATTTAGACAGTAGTAAATATAATGTTTACTTCATTATCTCAAATGGCTCTTTCTCTTGTGGTAATTTATTGCCGTGTCTAATAAAAGATTACTATCCCAATCCTACTAATGTTCATTTTATGGGGGCGCAAACTGGTGGTGGTTGTTGTGCAGTGAGTAGTGTTAACTGTGACGCCTTAGGAAACAATTTCGTTTTGTCGAGTCTTTACACTTTATGTCGGAAGAATAGCAGTGAAACAGTTGAAAGCGGTGTACTTCCCGACGCAGGTCATGAGTTTACGAGCCCAAGCCAATTCTTTGATATACCAACGATTATCGAGGAAATAACAGCCCAATAAGATTAAAAAACCGCTTTCATACAAAATCAGTTTTTTATTCTATGAATAAATAATATAATAAAACTACTGCTAAGGAGTGTTTCTATGAAACGAAGAGTGAAGATTATTAGTTTAACCGCTAATTTGGAATTAGCGAAAAGTATTTCCCGTCGTTTAAATGTACCAATTCTTGATACAAAAGTGTCACATTTCGCTGACGGAGAGATTCTCTTTGAATGTAATGAAACTTTCCGGGGCGATGATGTCTATATTATTCAATCAACTTGCTGCCCAGTCACTGAGCGCTTAATGGAACTCCTGATTTGTATTGATGCGCTAAAAAGAGCAAGCGCAAAAAGTGTCAACGTTGTTATTCCTTACTTTGGTTATGCCCGGCAAGAAAGAAAGGCAAAACCACGGCAACCCATTACCGCTAAGTTAGTGGCAAACTTAATTATGACCGCTGGTGCAGATCGGGTGATTTGTATGGATCTTCACGCCGCCGCTATTCAAGGTTTCTTTGATATTCCGGTGGATGATATTAGTGCAATTAACATCTTCTCTTCTTATTTTGAGAAAATGAAACTTAAGAAAATTGCTTGCGTCTCACCTGACCATGGTGGCGTGTTAAGAGCATCCCGTTTAGCGGAAAAACTAAATGCCTCATTAGTCATTATCGATAAGCGGCGGACTAGACCCAATGTCTCGGAAATTGTCGCTATCGTTGGTAATGTTCGTGGCAAGAACTGCATTATTGTGGATGATATTGCTGATACCGCTGGTACCTTATGCCATGCGGCAGATAAATTAAAAGAATTAGGGGCGAAGAAAGTCTTCGCTGTTATTACCCATGGTATCCTTTCAGGCAATGCGATTAATAACATTAATAATTCTGGCTTAGACCAAATGGTAATCACTGATACCATTCCATTATCAAAAGAGAAAGCGAAAGCGTGCAAGAAAATCAAAGTCTTATCTGTGGCCACCTTACTTTCTGATGTTATTAAAGCCATTAGCGAAGGTACAAGCTTATCCTTTACTCTTCATGATTTCTCCCGCACTGTCCACGGTAAAAAGAACTAATTAATTGATTTTGATAGTAATATCGCGTAGCGGATTTTTTAAGACTATGCTATAGTACTTGCTAAGTAAGGAGGATTCTTACGGAAACTAACTTACTAGCATTACTAAAAAAGAGTAAAGCGATACCCCCCCTAAAAGAGAAAGCGGGGCTTTTTGTCGTGGATGATACTTTAGGGACCGCCTTATTACTTGCGACTTATTTTAGTGCCTATCATGAGAATATCTTGCTCTTAGCAAGTAATCTATATAACGCCCAACGCTTACATAGTCTTTTATCTTCTTTAGTTAGTAGTGAAGAAGTAATCCTATATCCAAGTGATGAATTATTCCGTGCGGAGAATCTTGCGAGTAGTAAAGAACTTTTAGCCCAACGTTTGTTTGCCTTATCTAATATTACTACATCGAATCAAAAGATTGTCATTGCTCATCCTAGTAGTGCGCTTCGTTATCTACCTGCACCCGATTTATTTAAATCATTAACTATCAAATTAAAAGTGGGCGAGAAGATTGATGTAGAGCATCTTATTTATTTATTAACGCGCAGCGGTTATCTTCGCGTTAATAAGATTGATCGTTCACTTGAATTTGCGAAACGAGGTGACATTCTTGATATCTATTCGATTAATTATGAATTACCGATTCGGATATCGCTATTCGATAACGAAATCGAGTCACTAGCTTTCTTTAATGTTGGGACACAAGAAAGCGAAACGAAGATAAAAGAAGTTACGATCATTCCCGCGAGTGACATCTTATTTAGCGAAGAAGAACGAAGTGCGATTAAAGAAAAATTAGAAGCGCGGCTTAAGGAAGACATGCATCTTCATCAACAAGACCTCTTAGCGGATAAAATCCATGAAGACATCGAACGTTTAGAGCATTTTACTTACGCGGAAAATCTTTATAAATATTACGGCTATTTGCAAAATCATCACTATTCATTCTTTGATTATTTTAAAGCCGATTTAATCTTCTTTTCTTCTAGTGAACAATTCCGCACTAACGCTGATTTACTTAATAAAGAAGCAATGGATTATCTTAATGAACTAGTGATGAAAGGATTAGGTCTAACTCATTTAGAACTCTTCCAAAAAATTGAACGCGTACTACCAAAACAACACGTTATTCACACTAAAAAATATCAGGAACATCGTAGTGACATTGTTTTTAATGTTCGTCCGATTGTGAGTGAAGGCACAAGTGTGAATAGTGTCATGAGCACAATCACTTCATACTTAAAAACTAACCAAAAAGTCATTATCGCTTTAAGTAATTTAGCGCAGAAAGAAAATATTGAAAGTCTTTTAACTGATGCACACATCACCTATGAAGAAACGGATGGTTTAAATTTACCAAAAGGTCAAGTGGGGATTACCATCTTTTCTTTATACGAAGGCTTTGAAATTTGTGATGAGCAGATTGCCGTCTTAACCGCACGGGAACTATTTAATTACCGGGCGAGTAACGCCCGCTTTATGGCGCGGTTTAAAGAAGCGCAAATTCTTCATTCTTACGAAGATTTAAAGCCAGGCGATTATGTTGTTCATGAATATAACGGGATTGGTAAATTTATTGATGTCGAAACTTTATTAGTCGATGGTGTTCACCGTGATTTCCTTCATCTTGAATACCAGGGCGGCGATAAATTATATGTCCCGTTAAATCAATTCCGTTTAGTGAGAAAATACGCCGGTCGCGAAGGTGTTGTACCGAAGCTATCAAGTCTTAATAGTAAGACATGGAGTAAGACCAAGGAAAAGATTCGTGAACGAATTAATGAATTAACTGAACGCCTTACTTCTTTATACCAAGCCCGGGCGAAAATCGTTGGGTATGCCTTCCCCAAAGATGATGAATACCAAGAAAAATTTAACCAGGAGTTTGCTCATCAATTAACTGATGATCAAGCCCAAGCGTATCGCGAAATTCGTGACGATATGGAAAAGAGTTATCCGATGGATCGTCTTTTATGCGGTGATGTTGGGTTTGGAAAAACGGAAGTTGCCTTCCGCGCCATCTTTAAATGTATTAACGCTGGGAAACAAGCCGCACTCCTTTGCCCAACCACTCTCCTTTGCCGTCAACATTACGAATTAGCGAAGGCTCGCTTCATGAGTTTTGGTATTCGTATCGCGGTCTTCTCTAGACTTATTCCAATGCGCGAACAACGACAATATATCAAAGATATTCAAGAAGGAAAAATCCATTTAGTCATTGGGACCCATCGTCTTTTAAGTAAAGATATTACCTTTAATAACTTAGGTTTATTGGTGGTGGATGAAGAACAACGTTTTGGGGTTGAGCAAAAAGAACGCATTAAAGAAATCAAACAAGATGTTGATGTTTTAAGCTTAAGCGCCACCCCAATTCCTCGAACCTTACAAATGTCGTTAGTGGGGGTTCGCCAATTAAGCCAAATTAACACCGCCCCAAATACTCGAACCGCCATTCAAACTTATGTCACTCCACAAAACGATGGCGTGATTAAAGAACTTATTGAGCGCGAATTATCGCGCGATGGACAAGTGTTCTATGTTCATAACAATGTTTATTCGATTCATACAACTGCAGCGCATTTAAAACAGATGGCCCCACTTGCCAATATTGGTGTAGTCCATGGACAAATGAGCCGTGAAGAGATTGAAGATGTAATGCTTCATTTCTACGCGGGCGATATTAATTTGTTAGTGGCGACCTCAATTATTGAAAACGGCTTAGATGTTCCTAATGCTAACTTAATGATTGTTGAAAACGCTGATTTATTTGGTCTATCGCAGTTATACCAAATTAAAGGACGTGTTGGTCGGGGTGACCGCATTGCTTATGCATATTTGCTTTATAACGAACGCAAGGTTATGAACGAAGATGCGAGTAAACGGCTACGCGCGATTCAAGAATTTGCAGAATTAGGAAGTGGCTATAAGATTGCGCAACGCGATTTAATGATTCGTGGTGCGGGTGATATGTTAGGGCGCGAGCAAGCTGGCTTTATTGATAACATTGGGATTGATTTATACATCAAATTATTAAACGAAGCGGCGCATAAAGAAGACGCAACATTAATCACTGATCACGCGCCGACTCGCTTATTTTCTCTTGATGCCTATATCCCCAATGAATATATGAATAAAGGTGAAAAAGTTGGTGTCTATCAAGAGATTGAAAACGCGCGTAATCTAACCGAAGTTAATAAGATTAAGAAGAAGCTGCGTGATATTTATGGACGAATTCCTTATGAAGTGAATAACCTCATCTTGAAACGGAAGATTGATTTAATCACTGCGTCCGAAGAATTTAAAAGTGTTCGCGAGGCAAGCGATAAAATCATTATGGTTCTTTCTAGTAGTTTCTGCGCCAAAAACGGCATCGCGATTAAATTGTTCGATATCTTATACGATTATATGGATCGCTTAAAAATTTCTTATATTAAAAAGGAACTCAAAGTGGAATTAGCGAAGGAAGGGTTATGGCTAAATGCACTTGAGGCTATCACTCAACATATTCATAAGCTATACTTAAATGAACGGTAATATGCGATTAGATAAATATTTAAAATTAACTCGGCTAGTTAAGCGAAGAGGAGTCGCCAAAGTTTTAATTAACGAAGGTTCCATTCGCGTCAATGATAAGGTGGTAAAACCCGCCTACGAAGTGAAACCAAATGACCAAATTCGTTTAAAACTCGGTCGGCGGATTTTAATCATCAAAATTAATGTAGTTAAAGAGGTGTATGGTAAGGAAAATGCTGCCTCGCTATATACAATCATCAAAGATGAACTAACTACATTAGAATAAATTATTAAAAAGTAGTTAAAAATTAACGAATATTAATTTCACTATTAATTTTCTTTAAAAAGAAAAAATATTTAGGGTTAAGAAAATAATGATATACTATCATTACCACATTTGAGGAGATTTTTTATGCCGAGAAACGTGATTAAAGTGAAAAATCCATTTGGGGATACTCTCTATGGATACGCTTGGACTTGTAGTAAACCAAAAGCCAATGTTTTGATTTTTACCGGAATGCAAGAAACCGCTATCCGTTATGATAGTTTTGCTAATTATCTAAACGAACACCATTACGATGTTTATTGTTTGGATCACTATGGTCAAGGCTTAAACATCAATAAGGGCGAGAACTATGGTATCTGGCCCGCGAGTGGCTTCTCCAAGATGGTGCAAAGTTTTGGTGAATTAGCGAACCAATTAAGTGCGACTGGCTTAGATAACTATGTCTTTGGTCACTCAATGGGTTCCTTCATGGTGCAAGAATATATTCAACGTTATAACCGCTATGTTGGTAAAGCCATCATCTGCGGTAGTGATTGCGCAAATCCAGTTTTAATGGGCTGTGCTTATCGCTTTGCCCGAATTATTACTCCCAAGTGGCGGTATGATTTTACGAGTAAATTTTTAGCCGGTTTAGTGACTGGTCCATTTGCCAAAGCGGTGCCTAACCGTCGGACTGACTTTGATTGGTTAAGCTATAACAAAGCGAATGTTGATAAATATATCGCTGATCCTTTATGTGGTTTTACAGCGACCGCTGGATTCTACACTGAGTTCTTAAAAGGGATGCGTCGAATTGGTCGGAAAAAATTCTTAAGAAAAGTCCATAAGACGATTCACTTACTCATTATCGCTGGAGCAGAAGACCCCGTTGGCCATATGGGTAAAGGTCCTACCAAGTTAGCGAACACTTATAAAGAATTCGGTATCCGCGATGTTAATTTAAAGATTTATCCAAAGATGCGTCATGAAATCTTAAACGAAGATGACCACCTCCAAGTTTATAAAGATGTGGTGGAGTTCTTGAACAAAAAATAATGGAAATCACTTATCAATTCTCACCGAAAAAACGCTATCTCTTAGCGTGCTCATTTGGCCCCGACTCGATGGCGCTTTTTGATATGCTCTATCAAGCGAAGTGTCACTTTACGGTGTGTTTTGTGAATTACCATAAACGGAAAGAAGCGGATGAAGAACAAAAAGCGATCACCGCGTATTGTAAGAAACTTCATGTCCCACTAGAAATCCTTGATACGAATCGCTTAAAAGTAGTGGGTAATTTCCAAGAATGGGCGCGTGAAGTCCGTTATGATTTCTTTTCGAAAGTTTATAAGAAGATTCACGCCTCCGCCGTCTTTGTCGCACACCAACAAGATGATTTAATTGAAACTTATTTAATGCAAAAGATGCGAAAGGGTCATGTGAAAGAATATGGCTTAAACGAGATTTCGGTTCTCCGCGACATGATTGTGGTGCGGCCACTTCTTATGTACACCAAAGAAGATTTACTGAACTATTGCCGTGAACATCAAGTTCCCTATTCCATTGATATGTCTAACTTTGAAACGAAGTATCTTCGCAACCGGATTCGGAAAAACGTTATCGCCCATTTAAGCGAAATTGACCGCGAGAATATCTTGCGCGAAATTCGTGATCTTAATATGGAACAAGCCGACTTCGTACGGAACGTAGAGAAGAAAATTACCATTGCGAAAGAACTCGAAATCCGCGAACTCATTGCGTTAGAGCAAGACGAATTTGCGGAAGTTTTAATCGAATTTATCCATACTGCGCCACGGCATATAGACCTCTCCGCAGGGCGGATTAAAGAGATCCGTAAGCTTTGCTTATCACCAACACCTAATATCACTATGCCCCTAGGCAAAGGAATCAATTTAGTGAAGGAATACGATATCCTCACTTTAGGGGTCGACGAAGAGAATAAATTCAAATCTTATTGCTATATTCTTAAAAAACCGGGTAAACTAAATACCCCGGAATTTGACTTAGATTTTTCGCGCGGCGCTCCCGAACGGAAAATTTATGACCGGCATTATCCACTCACGATTCGTTCACCACAACCCGATGATCAAGTCGAGATTGGTCATCACATTTGTGAGCTAAGACGAGTCTTCATTGATTGGAAAGTGCCAACCAAGTACCGGAGTGTCTGGCCAGTGTTCTGTGATAAGAATGGGAAAGTCATCTATGTCCCACGTTACCGCAAAACATTTGTCGATAACCATCAATCCAAATTTGTGATTAAGTTTACAAATACAAAGGAGATTAAAAATGGAAGAAAATAACAAGCAACAACCACAGCAACAACCACAACCGCCAAAGCGCAGCGTTTTCGCCACCCTTCTTCCTTATATTCTCATTGCTTTAGCCGTTGGTGGTTTAATCGCTTTAATCACCACAAGATTAATGAATCGTGTGACCGTGTGGGATGAATACGAAATTGATACACAACTAGCTATTAATAATGATGCCCCACAATATTTCAAATGTGGTTCAAGTGCCTCAGGCAACCAAATGACCACGATTTCTGGCACTATGTATATTAAGAAAGAAAACAAGTTCTATACTTTTTCTGTCAATGTAACTAATAATCGCTTTGATAACGATAATGGTAGATTCGAAGTTAGTAAATCTTATTTTGTGAATGCTGACTTAGAAGCCAAAGGATTAGGATATAAAGAAACGATTGATGGGAATACTAGATATTATCACCACAGTTATCACGATGTGTTTGGAAGCAGCATGCTTATTTATAGCACCAGCATTCGTCCAGAAGAAGCTGGTGAATGCTATTTTTTAACTAATGACGCCTTCGCGGTGTCTTGGTGGGATGTTTGGGGACCAACAATTATTATGTTAGTGGTCACTGCGATTATTGCCATCTTCTTATTCTCGCGCTTATCAAAATCAATTGGTGGTGTTAACTCACAAGCTTTAAGCTTTAACCAAAGCCGGGCGCGTAGACAAGACAACGCGAAAGTACGCTTTGATGATGTCGCCGGTTGCGATGAAGAAAAAGCCGAAATGCAAGAAGTAGTTGAATACTTAAAAGAACCAAGTAAGTTCTCTAAACTTGGTGCGAAATTACCAAAAGGTATCTTACTTGTTGGTCCACCAGGAACTGGTAAAACCTTATTAGCGAAAGCGTGTGCTGGTGAAGCAGGTGTACCTTTCTATAGTATCTCGGGTTCGGACTTTGTGGAAATGTTTGTTGGTGTTGGCGCGGGACGTGTCCGTGATATGTTTAGAAAAGCTAAACAAACCGCACCATGCTTAGTGTTTATTGATGAAATTGATGCCGTTGGTCGTCAACGGGGTGCTGGTTTAGGTGGTGGTAACGATGAACGTGAACAAACCCTCAACCAATTACTAGTTGAAATGGATGGCTTTGAAGATAATTCTGGCATCATTGTGATTGCGGCCACTAACCGTGATGACGTCCTTGATCCAGCCTTATTAAGAGCGGGTCGTTTTGACCGGCAAATTACGGTGAGTTTACCAGATAAGAAAGGCCGTGAAGCGATCTTTAAAGTTCACTCACGGAACAAGAAGATTGGCCCATCAGTTGACTTTGCCGCATTAGCGAAACGGACTGTTGGTTTCTCGGGTGCCGATATTGAAAATATCATGAACGAAGCGGCGATTTTAGCCGTCCGGGCTAAGCGCGAAGAAATCACAATTAAAGATATTGATGAAGCGATTGATCGCCGGATTGCGGGTCCAGCCAAGAAGTCACGTTCGATGACCGCAAAGGAAAGAAAGACCGTGGCCTATCACGAAGCGGGTCACGCGATTATTGGTCTTACTTTACCGGATTCCGATAAAGTCCAAAAGATTACGATTATCCCACGTGGACAAACCGGTGGTCACGTCTTAATGACACCAGAAAACGACCGCTTTATTCTCACGAAGAAAGAACTCTTCGCGCGAATTGTTGGTTATCTTGGTGGTCGGAGTAGCGAAGAAGTTTTCTTTAACGATATCTCAACGGGTGCGCATAACGATATTGAAGTTGCCACCCGTATCGCGCGCTTAATGGTGACTGAATACGGTATGAGTAAACTTGGTCCAATCCAATATGAACGCGACACTAGTAGCGTCTTCCTTGGCCGTGACTACACCAATAGCCAAAAGAACTTCTCATCGCAAGTTGCTAACGAAATTGATAAGGCGGTGCGAGAAATTATTGATGAAGCGCACGAAGAAGCTAAACGCATTATTAGTAAACGTAAAGACGATGTGACATTAATCGCTAACACTCTTCTTGAACATGAATCAATTACTTCTGAACAAATTGACTCTTTATTAAAGACTGGTAAATTACCCGGCGAACAACCGGTGACAAAACCCGTGAAGAAAGTAGTCAAAGCGAAAAAGAAGTAATGTGGAAAATCGGCAACATTAAAATCTCTTCCCAAGTAGTGCTCGCCCCGATGGCGGGCATTACTTCTTTAAGCTACCGTGAATTCATGAAACCTTTTGGGGTTGGCTATTCAGTGAGTGAGATGATTTCGGATGCGGGTATTTCTTATCATAACGACAAGACCTTGGAATATCTTGCTACTTCTAAACTAGACCGCCCGGTGGCGTTACAACTCTTTGGTAGTGATATTAAAAGAACTTTAAAAGCGTTATCGATTATTAATGATGAACTAAAGATTGATTACGACATCTTGGATTTAAACTTTGGGTGCCCTGTTCATAAAGTTACTAGTAATGGCGCTGGTAGCGCATGGCTTAAAGATAGTAAGAAACTTTATCAATATGTTAAGAGTGTGGTGGAGCATTCACCAAAACCTGTCACCGCCAAAATTCGTTTAGGTTATGATCAAAAACATATTTTAGCGTTTAAGAAAAATATTGCGGCTTTAGAAAAAGCGGGCGTTAAAGCCATTGCGATTCACGCCCGGACAAGGGAAGAGTTATATAGTGGAGAACCGCACTACGATTTATTAAAAGACTTACAAAAGAAAATGCATGTTCCGTTAATTATTAGCGGCAATATCTTCTCGTTAGATGATGCAATTAAGGCGTTAAAAATTACTAAAGCACAAGCGGTGATGGTAGCGCGTGGTGCGTTAGGAAACCCTTATTTAATCACTCAAATTGATAAGTATTTATCAAAAAAGATAAAATTAAGTGACATCTCACCACGAGAAAATATAAAATATTGTCGTAAGCTCTCGCGTCAACTTATCCAAGAAAAGGGTGAGAAGACTGGGGTAAGTATCTTACGGAGTATCGCTCCTAAATTCATTGACGGATTTAAAGGGGCGAAGACTTGGCGGAATAAGATTGCTCAAACCATTAAGAGCCAAGAAGACTTAGAAACAATACTCACACAAATTGAGAAGGAACTAAAACAATATGGAAGAAAAGAAAGTCGAAACTAGTCTCACCGATCAAGAAAAAGTTCGGCGGGAAAAATTACCCAAGTATCACGAATTAGGTGTTGATCCGTTTGGTCATCGGTTTGTTCGCACTCATTTGATTAGTGAAGCAAGAAGCCTTGCCCAAGGTAAAGATAACGCCGCGCTTGAACAAGCGAATATCATTGTAACTTTAGCAGGTCGAATTAATGCGTTAAGACGGATGGGCAAAGCCTCATTTATGAATATCCAAGATAAGACCGGGAAGATTCAAGCCTATGTCGGAATTGATATTATTGGTGAAAAGCCATACGCCTTATTTAAATTAGCGGATATTGGTGATATTGTTGGGATTAAGGGCCGTTTAATGTTAACGCGGACTGGTGAATTAACCGTGCGAGTAACTGAATACACTCATTTAACTAAATCCTTAAAACCATTCCCAGAGAAATACCACGGTTTAACCGATGTGGAAGAAAGATATCGTCACCGTTATGTTGATTTAATCGTGAACGAAAAGGCGAAACAAAACGCCATCATGAGACCCAAGATAATTCGTGCGATTCAAAAATATTGTGATGATTTAGGTTTTATTGAAGTAGAGACAAGCGTCCTTTCGCCAATTCTTGGTGGGGCTAACGCGCGTCCTTTTGTAACGCATCATAATACTTTAGATAAAGATTTCTATTTACGGATTGCTACCGAATTACCATTAAAGAAATTATTAGTCGGTGGTTTAGAAAGAGTTTATGAGATTGGTCGACTCTTCCGTAACGAAGGGATGGACACCACTCATAACCCAGAATTTACGACGATTGAACTATATCAAGCCTATGGCGATTTAAGTGATATGCGCGCTTTTGCGGAGGGCTTATTCCGGACAGTTGCTAAGAACGTGACTGGTTCAACTTTATTAAAATATGATGATAAAGAAATTGATGTGGGTAAACCCTTTAAATGGGTTTCAATGGCGGAACTAATTAAAGAGGCCACTGGCGTTGATTTTACGAAAGACATTAAGTTTGACGAGGCGGTTAAACTTGCCAAGGAACATAAAGTTGAATACGATGCAAAACTGGTCACTTCAACGGGTCAAATTATGAATGCGTTCTTTGAACAATTCTGTGAAGCTAAACTTATTCAACCAACTTTTGTTCATACCTATCCAATTGAAGTTTCCCCACTTACCAAAAAGAGCCCCGATCCACGGTTTGTCGAACGCTTTGAACTTTATATTGATGGTCACGAAATGGCCAATGCTTACACTGAACTTAATGATCCAATTGATCAAAAAGAAAGATTCGTTGAACAATTAAAAGCGAAAGAAAGAGGCGATGAAGAAGCTAACGAAATGGACCACGATTTCTTAGAAGCCTTAGAGTATGGTATGCCGCCCGCTGGTGGTATCGGTATCGGTATTGACCGCTTGGTCATGCTGATGTGTAACGAGAAGAGTATTCGCGAAGTCATTCTCTTCCCGACAATGAAGGACCGGAAATAAATATTTATGAAGAAGTCGATTATTCCCATCACTATTCTAGCTTGCTTTTCGATTTCTTCACTTTTAGGGTGCAAAGCACCAGCTAACGGTCCTGACCGTGATTATGATGGCATTATCAACGAACTAGATCCGGCACCAGATGACAATACATATAAAGTTCGATTGACTCAAGATGGTGGTTATTCGCAAACAATGTCTTTTGCGATGGACTATCGTAACTTCTTAAAAGAAAAGTATGACCCTAATTTAGGTTTATTAGGTGCGTATTTAATTAACGAATTTTCCGCTACAAAACCTGATTTTACGCCTGCCTATTCTCCTATCGCTGACCCTGCTTCCAAAGTTATGGCCCAAGTTGGTTGCCAAGATATTACATATATTGATGTTGCTAGTAAATATCAGTCTAGTTCTGATGATCCTTATGACGTTGATAATGTCATTATGGGGCATAACACTTTTATCAATGAAAATAATACTTACCAAGTGTTTTTTGTTAACAATCATTCTTATGTGAATGGTCCAAGTAAAGGTTTTATGTCCGATTTTGATGTTGGTGCGGAGACAGAGGCTTATCAAGAATTTTCACCTGGAGAACATTCTGATTGGAAAGACAAAAATAATCATAAGGGCTTCGATGTAACGACTAATCGTATTTTAGAAGCCGTTCTCCAATATTATGACGAACATAAAATAGAAGACACAAAACCAATCTTCTTTATCACCGGTCATTCTCGAGGCGCTGCCGTTGCTAATCTTATGGCGCGTAGCCTAATTGATAAGAGTTATACAGTGCGGGCCTATGCATATAACACACCGAATAACACTGCCATAATTAAATCTACCGTTAATGACCAATACAAAACTATTTTTAATATTCTTAATGATGACGATCTTATTTCAGCGGTGCCCACTACCGAAATGGGTTTTCATCGTTTTGGACAAGATGTTTCCCTTTCTGTGGCGAAGACTTACGCAACACAATACAAAACTTTTTTTGGCAAAGAATATCATTATTGTGAAGATGCGGTAATTAACGCATTAATTGACTGTCTAAATTCTATTTGCACTAAGGACAAGGCTTGTAATCGTAACACTATTTACGAATACCGTGATTACCATTATGATGAAGACGGCACGAATCTAGATGCTGAGTATTTTGATAGTCAAGATAGCGCGGAAGCTTGTCGTACAGACTTACTACAACAAATACACTCATATCCATCACCCATGCAAAACGTTTTTTATGTTGATGAGGTTAAACAAGATAGTTCCACTTCTAAGTGGTACGTGCAATATACTCTCCGTCCATCAATATTGATGCCAATAATAGGGCAGGTTATGGATTTACCTGAAATATCATTAGAAACTATTCTTGGACTTATCGAATCTTATAAACCGTTTGTCACGACTTTGATAAGCGATATTACCACTTCATTATTAGTTATACTCTTCTATGGTTTTGATCCTGATGGTATTGTCGATGCCCATATCCAAGCTACTTCCTGCTTTATGGCTTACATGTTAGCGCAAGCGAACAAGTAGTTTTTAAGTAAACCCTAGTCTAGGGTATTTTTTAACTATAATGATGTATAATAAAAATGAGGTTTTCATTTATGAAAAAACTAGGTTTATTAGTAATGCCATTAATGGCGATCTCTCTTTTAGCGAGTTGTGGTGGCGGTAATAAACCTGAACCAACCGAAGATGTTAAATTTAGTGCAGATACTTCGGTTACGCTAGATGAATCTAAAACAATAGCGAATATTACTTTAGATTGGACACCAATCGACCGTTCGATTGAATGCCGTGCTTTTACTTTTGCTCTTCGTAGTCAAAGCATTAGCGCCACCGTAACTCCTATAGAAGAGGTCGGCTTTCCCCCTTTCAATTTAACTGTTACCTTCGCTAGCCCTTTAAGCAAAGATGATATTGGCGATTTAAAATTTCATTACAACGATAAAATCGCTAAGAAAGAAGGCGAGGCAAAAATCGAAAATATTGGTGTTAAATTACCAGTAGTTCCTACTTATACCATTACTTGGGTAAATTATAATGACGATGTCTTAGAAGTTGATGAAAATGTTCAGAAAGGTGATATGCCTCATTATGATGGAAAAACTCCTACTAGACCTAATGAAGGCGAACACGTATACACTTTTGGTGGTTGGTCTCCTGAAATTGTGCCAGCGAGCGAATCAACGACTTATGAAGCAGTCTATATCCCTAGTTATACAACCATTGATATTTCAATTCCTGAGAAAGCCGATGACTATAAATTTGAATTTGATTATACTGCAAAAGCAACAAAGACTATTAAAGTCGATTGGGGAGATGGCAAAACCGCTAATGCATATGCTTCTCATACTTATGATAATCCAGGCGATTATAAAATAATAATTGATAATATTGTCAATTTAAAACTTTTGCTTGGTTATGATTGTAATAACTATGTTACAAGTATATATTTAGGCAATTATATTACTTCAATTAGCGATAAAGCTTTCTTTAATTGCTATTCTCTTGCGTCTATTATTATCCCTAATAGCGTTACTTCCATCGGTGGCTCCGCTTTCTATAATTGTTCCTCTCTTGCGTCTATTATTATCCCTAATAGCGTTACTTCTATGGGCAATTTTGCTTTCAATGGTTGTTCTTCCCTTACTTCCATCATCATTCCTAGTAGCATTACTTCAATTGCCAGTTGCGCCTTCTCTTCTTGTAGTTCTCTTAACTCTGTCACTATCCCTAATAGCGTTACTTCAATCGGTGATGACGCTTTCTATCCTTGTAATGCTCTTACTAATGTAGATTTAACTAATTTTACTACTCAAGATGAAATACCTACTTGTGCCACTAGCGCTTTTTTTAATTGCCCAGTTACATTTGAAGTTGCTAGTGAAGAGGTGGCAAATAAGTTTAAAAATAGCAGTAAAGGTTGGCCAAATAGCCTTGATAAATATCATTGGCCAGGGAAACAGAAAATTCTATTTAAAGACTAAAAGAGTTCGCTATTATTTGCCTTCTAATAAATTCCTACGCTTACTAAATAGAGTACTATTAATCGATAAATAGTAGCGGTTTAAAAGATTTTTCCCCAAATTTTCCCCCAAGCCCTAGTCTAGGGTATTTTTTAACTACAATGATGTATAATAAAAATGAGGTTAAAATCTATGAAAAAACTAGGGTTACTAGTAATGTCATTGATAATCATGCCGCTTTTATCGAGTTGTGCTAAAGATGGTCCGATTCCTAAAAAGACATACACAATTACGGTTAACACAAGCGACCAACATTTTCATCCTGCTGAAACTTCATTAACTTTTGAAGAAGACGATTTTAGTCCCATTACTTTTGCGTATACAACTGACCCTGATTATATCATTACTCATATTGATACCGATCCAACCGGGAGTGCTGATTGTGTGCATGATGAAGAGGAGAAAAAGATAACGATTACCCCGAAAGTTAACGCTGATTTTACAATTATACCGACATTAGAACCAACTATTCATAATTACACAATTACTATTGATACAAGCGACCAGCATTTTCATACTGAGACGACATCGTTATCTTTTAAGAAAGACAACTTTGACCCAATAACCTTTGATTATACGATTGAAGATGACTATGTAATTGATAGATTCAGCGTTAGTCAATTTAATGTTGCCACTTGCGCTTTTACCGATGATAAAGTAACCATTACGCCGAAACAAAATGCCGATTTTACGATTACACCAATAACAAAAAGAATTCCGCGCAAGTACACAATTACTATTGATGCGAGCGATGAACACTTTGATACCGAAACAGCATCTTTAACTTTTATAGAAAATGTGTATAGTCCGATTAAGTTTGCCTATGTAGCTACTGCTGATTATAAAATTGCCGATATTGCAGTTACTCCTATTGGTAGCGCAACTTGTATTCATAACGACAACCAAATTATTGTTACTCCAAAAGTTAATGCTAATTTTACGATTAAACCCTCGATGATTGAGTTATCTAGTTATATTGTCAATGTTGCTTCCGAAAATCGCCATTTCCACGCCAGCGCATCATACTTATCATTCAACGAAGGCCAATTTGATCAATTAAATCTTGGCTATACTATCGATAATAACTACTTAATTGATAGTATTACTGTTTCTCCTTCTGATGCCGCTACTTGCACTTTTACCGATAAAGAAATCGCCATTACTCCTAAAGAAAATACTAATTTTTCAATTACTCCTATAATCAAAAAGAACACCGATTATGTCGTTCGTGTTAGAAGAGCGGATCATTTTGACACCAAAACTATTGTCCTATCATTTAGCAAGGATGATTTTACTCAACAGACTTTCCAATATGACATCGATAACTTATACGAAGTTAAAAGCTTTACCGTTGAGCCAGAAAATAGCGTTAGCTACGAAATTGATGAAGGCACAATCAAAATTACGCCTTTGGTGAATGACGATATTAATATCACACCAGTTATTGGTCTTGTGCCTAACGCTAAATCAGTTCCAATCTATGCCGATGATCATATTACGCCGTCAGTTTCAAGTTTTCTCTACGCAACAAATTCAAGCAAAGAGTTTGATATCAATTATCACCTAGATAGTGGATATCAAATTAAATCAATGGTAGCGACACCAACTGAAGCGGCAATAATTAGAAATAAAAGTGATGGCCTACTTAACATCGAAGTTGTAAGTGACGATATCGAAAGTATTTCCATTACGACTGAACAGATATTAACAAAACAAATTACATTCCATGTTAATCAAATAGGGGAAAAATTAGGGCCTGATGCTAAAGAAACAATTGAAATGGCTTACGGCCATAAATGGAATTATTACGTTGATGAGGCGACACAAATTGCTACCAGCAATGAATACTCTTTTATTGGTTGGTCGTTTAAAGAAGACGGAAGTGCAATAATTGATCCGAGCGAAATTACCATTGGGGAAGACACTTTGACCGATGTTTACGCTGTTTATTTCACTCACAAAATAATGTTAAATAGCGAGTCATTAGCCATCGAGTCAACTAATTTCACTATCGTTGAGAGCAAAATTCAACAAGTGACTGTCTATTTTAACTTACTTGATGAAAAACGATTTGAATATCCCCCAAGTTGTACTTATAGTGAAGTTGAAAAATATTTTACTGTCACTAATGGTGATGGTGAGAAAATCACGTCGCTTATATATTCGTATGATAATCATTCTTTATTGATTAGTGCCTCCTCGCTCCCGGATGGAGCAATCACTATCACGGTCAATGATTATCATCCGGAATTTGAATTTGAATTTGTGGGCGAACATTTAACAGCAACATATTCTCCTACGATGCCTAAACCACTGATGGGTGATGATTTTATATTTACTTTAACAGCTGATGACGACTATTATGTTCCGACTAATTTAAATATTTACGTCGGTAATGATTCGACTGAACCTCTTCCCTCCGATGCTTATCAAGTTGTTAATGAAGGCGGTGAGTCGCAAGCTAGTACGGCCGAAGTAACTATTTTCTCTTCCTATGTCACTGATAATTTAAAAGTGACAGCCAAGGCTTTATCGTTAAGTAGTTACCATTATAAAATCAATGGTTTTGGTGTTAAGGTTGATGGCGCAAAAACAAAAGAAGGTGATGTCGCTAGAAGCGCCGATCCGTTATCATTTGCCATTGATGATATTGCTGTGAGAAACGATAATTTACTTATCAAACCGAACGGTCTAGCATGGTGCGATTACACTACATTTGTTGCAGCGTATCCTGGCATTCTTGAATATGATTCATCGAATATGACGATTACGATTAAATCTCATTCTGACATCGATACGATTGAAGTTGATATTTTTCATCCAGGTGTGAATGTTTTTGCTGAAGACAACTCCACGTGGCAACAGATAGGCGAACTCGCTACTTCAGGTTATGCTGATAAAATTTTTAAACCCGGTGATGAAAGAAATGCTTCGATGGGTGATTTACCCTACACACGCCGCGTTATTGGTACTTATCACGATCCGTTAACATCGGATTCTAAAAAAATGGCTGGTTTAACGATTGAATTCGTAGAATTAATATCGGATAAAAAAGGTGTTGCTCACAAAGTACGGATGGGGAAGACCTCGTATGATACAGATAGTAAAGACTTCGGTGTTGATAATTGTGATATCTATCTTAACGAGGTTTTTTACGGGAAAATTTCTTCTGATTTGCGGAACATTATTAAAGAGGTAAAAAAAGAATGCGTTCATGATGCTACCGGCATTGATAGGTCTGAAGTGCAAATTGATCGCAAAATATGGGCGTTATCGGTCGGAGAATATTATGGAAAACTATCAAAATGCGACAAAATACAGGAAGGATATCCATATCCTTATTATGTTGCTCATCCTACTGATGCGGAGCGTCCACGACATCCAGTTGGTAGTAGTGCCTGTGAATTCTATTACACTAGAACATACAATCAATATAGTAAAAATGACCATTACGTTTATGGTGTTCGCAGCAATGGCAGTTTCCATTCTGGTGTTACTTATATTGATTTTAATGGTTGCGCGGCGGCTTTCTGTATCTAATTAATATCTAAGTATTAATAAATTCATACGCTTACTAAATAGAGTACTATTAATCAATAAATAGTAGTGGTTTAAAAGATTTTCCCCAAAACTTTTCCCCAAGCCTTAGTCTAGGGTATTTTTTAACTACAATAATGTATAATAAAAATAGATAGAGGTTACATCTATGAAAAAACTAGGTCTATTATTAATGCCAGTGATGGCGATATCGTTTTTAGCGAGTTGTGGTGGATCGACTCCTCCAGTTGTAGATGTTACCCATACTTTTCATTTCTTTGGAAGGAATTGCACAATTAACGGTGAAACTGATTATTCGCATGAGATTTTTGAAAAAGATAAAAATATACAATACACAATTGTTCCTTATGCTGGTTATGAACTACCCGAAACGGTTGAAGGCGTTGAATATAATCCTTCCAATGGTGTAATAACCATTAGCGAAATGAAAAACGATATTGAACTAAGAGTCGAAGCTACTCATACTCCTCAACCAGGCGTTACTCACACTATTCACTTAGATCCTACTGGCGGGACAATTACTGGTAAAACTATCCTAGAGAATTTGCCCGATGGTGACCCTATCACTACCGCTCCTATCATCTCTAGAGATGGATATGATGCTTCGCAAGTGAAATGGTATACCGAGCCAGATGGAGGAGGCCAAGAATTTAAATTTGGTCCCACAGGAACCGACGTTGTTACAGATTATTTCTTACACGCGAAATGGGGAGAAATTGCTAAACCAATTGTTCATTATATGGAAGAAGATGGAATTAGTGAACTTAAACAAGAAGCAGTTACCTATGGTAATAACGCTCCTTATTATAAGCCTACCAAAGCCGATTATAATTTTGTTAATTGGTATAATAAAAAACCTAGTGAAACAGGAGCAGCAGTTTTTGACTTTAAAACCGAAATTAAAGCAGAAACTTATATTTACGCTAAATGGGAATCGACGGTTGGAACAACTTATAACGTGAAATTTAATATTGATAATTGTTCTATGACATATAATGGTGATCCGGTTGATGCTACTACCGGAGTTAACATTGTAGTTCCACAAGGCGTTAATCCATATTACGTTAAATTTGTAGTAACGGTTAGCGATAGTGTTTATATGAAACCGAGTGATGTGACATTAAATGGTGGAGCGTACACTGATTATATATTTAATAAAGATAAAGGTGAATTAGTCATTAATCTTCAACAAAATACAGTTGTAACTGGTACTTGTGATATGTATAAAACATTAGAAGAATGTAGCTGGTCACAAATAGAAACAATATCTAAAGCAGGTAATGCCCCTGAAGCATTTAAAGTAGGAGATGAAAAAGAAGTTAATTTATTTGATATTAGTTCTGATATTAATACACGTACTAAGCAAAACTTTACCCACACGGTAAGAATTATTGATTTTAATCATGATAAAGATATAAACGGAAATAATTTAGGCATTACTTTTGAATTTAAGAATGTAATTACTAAAGGCACTACTACTCCTACTGATGCATATACCACTATTTGGGATGGAATACCTGACACAAGTGGTGATAACTTTGATTATCGTAGTTCAGTACTTAATAAAGCTTTAAATGATGAGACTAGTGGTGTGGACAGTATAATTAATCGACTTCCTGATGATTTAAAAGATGTCATTAAACCATCTGATAAGAAAGTTGGAGTTAATGAAAGCAAACGGGAAGGCGCACAATATTATGAGG
The DNA here is from genome assembly GCA_024408565.1 of Bacilli bacterium. GTDB lineage: Bacteria > Bacillota_I > Bacilli_A > RFN20 > CAG-826 > UB1719. The sequence continues at coordinate 1,725 of JAKSUW010000009.1, read as the reverse complement.
CAAAATCTTTTAAAACTGGTGAATATCCAAAACTTTTCCCTTTAGCACATGATGAAATGGTAGATCATGATGATTATGTCGTTCAAGATGAAGGCACTAAATATCAATACTATATTGATCATCCAAATCAAGCAGATAGAATTAAAACGAAAGTTGGTGGTGGTGGAGAATATTACTGGCTCCGCTCGCCTTGTACTGATTTCAGTTATTACGCGTGGAATGTCCGTGGCGGTGGCTACCTCAGCAGCGTCGACGTTTACGGTGGTGCGTTCGCTGTTGCGCCCGCTTTTTGCATCTAATAAATAGTACTGATTTAAAAGATTTTCCCCAAAATTTCCCCTAGACTAAAATACCACTTGCCTTAAAACATCGATGTTATATAATAATTCCACTCCGTAAGGGGTGTTGTTTTGTATACCTACCCCCAAATTTGAGTTCAAAATTTTGTAACAATTAGTTTTATCAATAAATATTTTAAAAAAACTCTTAGTGTGAACCCACTTTTCTTTCTTTGTGGTTTATAATGACTATATGATTTTATATATTGATGAAACAGAAAACGAAAAATACTTCATTGTAGCTGGATTGTTAGTAAGTTCAGATACGGTTATAGAAAAGACCTACAAGTCTTTCAAGAAAGTAATTAGTAAAACAATAATTAAAGAAAAGAATAAATCAAAATTATTTACTGAATTTAAATCTTCTATATTGGATCGGAGTTATCCAAAAATCAAAATTAAAATGTTAAAACTAATATCAAGTATCCCTGGAGCGATAATATATTCTTGTTATATTAAAAAAGGACTAAAAACAAGTCAAAGCTTTAAGGAATCTACCTATATAGTATTATTAGAATCGATAATTAAAACCATTAAAAATGATGTTGATATTATTTTTGATTCTTTTAATAAATCTGATTTCGAAAACAATATAAAGGATCGTATTAAGAAAATTAAAAATGTTAAATCTATTAATTCAAAGGATTCCCAAATGGTTCATGGTTTACAATTCATTGATAATATATGTAGTGTTATTCGACAATATAAAACACATGGATTTGAATCTGGCGAAGTTAAGGTTTTCTACCCAATAATTCAAGATATGGTTAAAGAGGCAAAACACGATTTGACAACATGATTCTAATTTGTTAAATTAAATGTAATAAAAGATTGGCCTTCTGGCAGATGGATGCTGGATGTACGGTAAACGTGGGACCAACCTTTTTATTTTATAAATTTGCTTTTATTTCACATAGTGTATAATGTATATCACCTCGTAAGGGGTATTGTTCTTTAGATTACCGCCAAATTTTTTGGGGGTAATACCATTGTGGGGTCGTCCTGGTTTCGACAGGATGAGTCCGGATAAGAAATACAGTAGTACCGGTGGACTATAATCACCAACAGAAAATAACTGGCAAAAATTATTCTTTTGTGAATGCTCGTACGAGCAATGCACAACTCGCTCTTGCTTAATTAGCCCTTAATTATTAGGCCGAACACCTTTGTTCGGAGAGCATGCCTCCTCAGGTTTAAAGAATCTCACGCTGAGACAAGGTATCATAACAAGATTCTGTAGGATTAGTGATGGTTATAAATTGATCCGAAACTCAATAACCTTACTAGTAGTGATTACACTTATATATAGCTACTAGGACCTTAAGTGTAAGTTAAACTGGACATGTTCTTATGTGGTCCTTCTTGGACAGGGGTTCAACTCCCCTCG
>JAKSUW010000008.1 GCA_024408565.1 Bacilli bacterium | reverse complement strand
GTTCGATGTCGATTTCTTTGCAAACAAATAATCTAATTATTAATGATAAAGAAAACGGTATTAACCGTGACTTTGCGAGTGCACCAATTCATAAGACGGTGGTGACATTCTCGTACATGTTCTTTAACTTTTTAATTACATTAATTTTGTCCTTTGCTTTTGTTCTTGTTACGTTTGTCTTTCTAGCCTGCATGAACGAGTTTTATCTTACGGCGCTTGATGTTTTAATCATTTTTGGTGTCTTAGCTTTCATCGTTTTAAATGCATCGGCTTTTACGACGCTTATTTGTTCGTTCATTGATACGGATGCCACCCTAGCAAGTGTAATTGCGATTGTGAGCGCCTGTTTAGGTTTCCTAATTGGCTCCTTTATGCCACTTTGCTTAATGCCAAAAGTTATGCAAGATATTGTCTTCTTTATCCCGGGGACACACGCTACCGCTTTAATGCGTTTTGCCTACTTACAAACACCGCTTGCGAAATTTGGTTCTGCTTTTGATGCTTCGCAACTTGCAATTTTAACTAACCAAGTCGGTTATAATCTAATATTCTATACGCGCGATATGTTAGCTCCAGTAGAGTTAGCGGTTGATCCAACTTTACAAGGTGGCACCGCAATTATTCCTGCTATTCAATCAGCAGTTGTCGGTGGGTCAACTCTTATCTTTGGTGGTCTTAACTTCTTTAGCCGCAAAAATACGGTTCGTACCAATATTAAATAAATTAATTAAATTTGTGCCGAATCATGAGATAGGCAATTGGTTTTATTAGTGGGACAAAACGGCAATAAAGCGGACAACGTTCGGCACGCTGTAAATAGGGAAGTTCATTTTTAAAATTCGCATAGATGGTTTTAGCCGCTACCGGATTTTTATATCGACTTGTCGCAAATTTAAAAAGCAAGATAATATTATCAATACACGCCTTAGCATGAGCATAATCCTGTGCCTCTATGAAAACGCTCTGGTCGAGCGTTTTTAAGAAGTCTTCGTTCATTAAAAGTGTAAGATTTTTTTCGTCAAACGAACGATGAGTAGCGCTTCCCTTTCTCATTCGCCAACAATAGAGTTGTTCAGGAGTAAAAACGGCACGTTCACAATATGATAAAGCCAGCGTATTAAATAGAGCATCTTCGCCATCAAAACATTTCAGGCTAAATAGATTTGGATATTGCGGAATCTTTTTTAAAGTAGTGATGCGATATAGTTTATTACTTGTTGCCCAAAAGAACGGGCGAATGGATAAGTATTGGCACATAATATCGTCGCGGTTATCGTAGATTATTTGTTTATTAGAAGGCTTAAGCGGTTTAAAAGCTGGATAGGAAAAGTTAGACTTAACTTTTTTATAACCACAAATGGCTACATCGGCGTGGTGCTTAATGATGTTGTTATAAAGAATGGATAAGAAATCCGGATGAAAGGCGTCGTCAGGATCAACAAAAATTACAAACGCACCTTTAATTAAAGATAAGCCTTTATTTCGTGCGCTTGAAACACCAGCGTTTTTTTGGTGGAAAACACGTACAAATGAGTTAGCCTTAGCGAATTCATCAAGAAGCGACCCAGTTTTATCAGTCGAGCCATCATCGACAAAAATGACTTCAAAATTTTGATAAGTTAGGTTTTTAATGCTTAAAAAAAGATCAGTTAAATAAGGCTCAACATTATAGGCCGGAATAACAAGAGAAATTAAATCTTTTTCCATTGCTAAACATTTTAGCATAACGTTTCCTTAGGCCTCAATAAACTTTATTGAAGATGAGAAAATGTATGCTATAATTATTCGCACTGGAAAAATGCATCCTTAGCCAAGTGGTAAGGCAATTGACTGCAACTCAATGAGCGTCGGTTCAACTCCGTCAGGATGCTCCAGTAATAATTAAGTGCGCCAGTAGCTCAACTGGATAGAGTGTTTGGCTACGAACCAAGAGGTTACGGGTTCGACTCCTGTCTGGCGCGCCAATATTGGGATGTAGCGTAGCTTGGTATCGCGTCTGCTTTGGGAGCAGAAGGTCGTGGGTTCAAATCCCATCATCCCAACCATTCCTATAAGGGGCCATAGCTCAGCTGGGAGAGCGCGTGCTTTGCAAGCATGAGGTCGAGGGTTCGATCCCCTTTGGCTCCACCAGAGGAACATTTGGCTGAGTAGCTCAGTTGGTCAGAGCAGTCGGCTCATACCCGGCGTGTCGGGGGTCCGAATCCCTCCTCAGCCACCAAATGGACCCTTAGCTCAAAGGAAGAGCACTCGGCCCATAACCGAACGGTTGCAGTGTCAGGATCTGCAGGGTCCACCAAATGGAGGTTTACCCAAGTGGTTGAAGGGGTCGGTCTTGAAAACCGATAGGAGGTGCAAGCCTCGCTAGAGTTCGAATCTCTAAACCTCCGCCAAAATTAATATTACTAATTGATATGGAAAATAAACGAACAGTCAAAACGGTAAGCGAAGTTAAGAAATCGCGTTTTGTCGCACTGGATGTTTTTCGCGGATTAACGATTGTCCTTTTATTGTTTTATTTTAATCGGGGAACGGGTGGCACTAATCCAATTGTTTGGCTTAATCATACGCCATGGCTTGGTCTTACATTAGCCGATTGCGCTTATCCACTCTTTATGACCGCGATGGGAATGTCGATGGTTTTTTCTTTCCGTCGTTACGAGAAAATTAATGGTGTTTTCTTAAGAAAGGTTATATCCCGGACCTTATTACTATTCGGGCTTGGTTTAATTTATAACTATTGTTCCAGTCTACCTAAGAACATTGCTGATGCAGGTAACGTAGGCGAAGGGATGATGAACGCGTTAGTAAACATTCGGATTTATGGTGTGTTACAACGTTACGCGATCGCCTTTGTTTGCGCTTCTTTTATCATCATGCTTTGTAAGAAAAATTACAAAATTATTGCGATGGTCGGTGGTGGTTTATTAGTGGCCTATTTATTTATTTTAGGCTTTGGTCATGGTTATGAATTTAGCAAAGATAATATTCTCTATATTATCGATAACGCGATTCTTCCCGCCAACCATCTGTATCATGATACGGTTGGAGGGCTTGAACTCACTATGGATCCCGAAGGTTTATTCGCGACTCTATTCTCATGCACCGGTCAACTGTTATTAAGTTTCGCTGGATTATCTTTCTACCTAAATGCAAAAGAAAATGGTAAATCACATCCTTTACCTTATCTATTTGCTGGTGCGATCTTATCCATTGTTCTCGGTTTATTTATTACTTTCTTCTGCCCAATCAGCAAAAAAGTTTGGTCAGTGTCCTTTGTCTTAATTACAAGCGGCATTGGTTTTACGGTGGTGGCGTTAGTGGAAACATTAACTTTGAAGCGGCCACATGAAAAACTTCTTTATCCATTCAATGTGCTTGGGGCAAACGCGATTTTCCTTTACTTATTAGTCATCATTACATCAATGGTCATTAAAAATATTCCTGTCGCGGATTCAACTTTAGGTGAATGCATTAATCATGGTTTTATGGTCATCTCGGTTGGTAATGAAGTAATTGCGGCCCTTCTTTACGCGATAATTTTCTCCGCACTTGATTGGTTGGTTGCGTGGCTTCTTTACCGCAAAAAAATCTTTATTCGTTTATAGTTTTCTCGCTTAGCGAGAGTTTAATCTATGTTATAATTAAAAAGAACAAGGAGTTTTCATATGAAACTTTATATCATTCGTCATGCTGAACCAGACTATGAACATCACACGATTACTGAACGCGGCAAAAAAGAAGCCGCTGCATTAGGGAAACGTTACGATGCCAGTTTCTTTGATGAGATTTATTGCTCACCCCTTGAAAGAGCGCAGATGACCTGTCAAGCCGTTACCAAAGGTAAAGGCAAAGTTCATACCGTTGAATGGCTACGCGAGATTAATCACTATCACGCGGTGCTAAAAAACGGCAAGAAACAAAACTGCTGGGATTTTAAACCGGAATATATTTTGAAACATCCATTACTTTTACAACCAAACTTCTTAGAGAGTATGGAAGTCCGCGATGGCGAATTTGAAAAACATTTGTTTAATGTTTGGGATAGTCTAGATCAACTGTTAGCGAAAAACGGTTATAAGCGCGAAGGCTATTTTTACCGCGTGACTAAACGGAACCGGAAACGGATTGTTTTATTTGCTCACTTTGGCATTATGAGTGCGATTGTCGCTCATTTATTAAACATTCCTTTCACTAACGCCGCGCAATTTATGATCTGCCCACCAAGTGGTGTGACGGTGTTTATTACCGAAGAGAGAACTCGTGGCTTAGCGCAATTCCGGATGAGCCGTTATGGCGATACTACCCATTTAGGTAAAGAAGGAATTCTTCGTTCGTTCTCGGGACGCTTTTGTGAACTTTATACAGATAAAACACGGCACTAATTTATGGAACAACAACATCAATTACAACCTGGGCCTTTACTTGACGCTCATGGTAAATTAAATGAAGCCGGCTACGCTTATTCTTTAGTCAAAGAATATAACCGGAAACAGATTCGTTGGCGGAAGTTACGGATTAAAGAATGGGATTATTACTTTGTTGGTAACGCGAATTACGGCGTCGCTTTTACGGTAGCTGATAATTCTTATATGTGGATGGTGAGTGCTTCCTTTTTAAATTTTTCGACGGGCGAAAATGTGACCGTTTCACCAATGGGTTTCTTTTCCTGTGGACGTCTTCATTTACCCGGTACGAGTAAAACCGGCAACATTGTTGTGAAGAAACGGAACTTTCAATTTCAGTTTTTAGTCGAGAGCGATGGAACACGCCGGATTATCGTGAACTTTAAGAAGTTCGGAAAAACGCGTAAACCCTTTGAAGCTAATCTTAAATTAGAACCAACCATTAAAGATTCAATGGTGATTGCGACCCCGTTTGATAAACCAGGTCATTTCTATTACAACCAGAAAATGAACTTATTAAACGCGAGTGGTTATGTGCGTTATCGGGGCGATGAATATCGCTTTGAAGACGCTTATGGTGTCTTAGATTGGGGGCGCGGTATTTGGACATATAAAAATACCTGGTACTGGAGTAGCGTTAATACGGAATATCATGGCTTCCCGATTGGTTGGAACCTTGGCTATGGTTTTGGTGACACGAGTGCGGCGAGCGAAAATATGTTCTTCTATGATGGTAAGGCTTATAAACTAAACGATGTTCATTTTCACATTCCGCAAAAAAATGGCAAAGATAGTTATATGGAACCCTGGTCCATCACTTCGTTAAGTGGTGATATCAATATTCATTTTATGCCATCGCTTGACCGGAAAAGTGATACGAACGCTTTATTAATTCGGAGTAACCAACACCAAGTGTTTGGTTTATTTACCGGGAATGTAAAAGTGAATGGCCAAGAAATTCACTTCGAGAATTTACCTGGCTTTGCGGAAAAAGTTTATAATCGTTGGTAAATTATTTAAGTTTGTCCGCTAATGTAAGCGCACGAGCGATGACCGCATCCATATTGTAATATTTATATTCCGCTAAGCGGCCACATAAATAAATGTGATATTTTTGGGCAAGTTGCTCATATTTTTTATATAACGCAAGATTTGCTTCATTGTTAATCGGGTAATAAGGATCAGTTTTACTTTCTAAACTATAAGCCTTCGAATATTCTTTGGCGATGACGGTCTTATCTTTGATATCTTGGTTTAAGAAATATTTATATTCACTGATGCGGGTGAATTTTTCGCTTGTGGGGTAATTAACCGTTGCAACCGGTTGATAGTGGGTGAGGTTATGTTTTTCTAACACAATATCAAGTGAGCGGTAGGGGAGAACACCAAACTGATAATTAAAGAGCTCATCAATCGCTCCGGTATAGATAAAGTGACCGTTAAATTTTTCTTTATCAATGTAGATAGCGTCTTTAAATTCAATATGGTCTTTGATGTTGGTGTTTAATTCAATATGAATATTGGGATGTTTTAACATACTGTTAAAAATTTCGGTGAAACCCTTGCTTGGCATAAATTGATAAGTATCAGCGAAATAAGTATCTTCATAGCCTAAAATAACTGGGACACGGTTAATGACCGATTGATCAATTTGGCTTGGGTGAATGCCCCATTGTTTACTAGTGTAATAAACAAATACTTTTTGATAAACGAAATTACCAAATGCTTTTAGTGTTGGATTGGAGTGATTAATTAAATCAAGAATTGAGATCCGTTTTTTGTTCGGAAAATTTTGTTTTAATAATTGCTTAATCGTTTCCGCTTCTTCTTTTTGATGGGTTAATTCTAACGATTTAAAGTTAAACGGAATCGGGACGAGCACGCCATCAATGTTACCTAAGACGCGATGCTCATAAGGGAAGAAGCCACTAAATTTTTGAAGATAATCCCAAACTTCTTTATTTGAAGTGTGAAAGATATGCGGACCATATTGGTGAATGATGATGCCATCATTATTAAAATAATCGTAGGCGTTACCACCAATGTGATTACGCTTGTCGATAATAAGAACTTTTTTGTTGGCGTTTGCTAAACAGTTAGCAATGGTGGCGCCAGCAAAACCTGCGCCAACAATAATCACATCATAATTATTTATGCTCATTTTGTTTTTCCTCCGCAATTATTTTTGCTGAATGAATATATAATTTTTTCTCAAGTTTTGTGTACCAGGTTGTTGGACGCGTCTTTTTCATTTCATTCATATTGACAAGTATTTGTTGACGGAGTTTTGCTTCATTGGGTTCATCTTCCATGTAGTAAATGGCCATAACAGGTAAAATCATTACAAAATTTTCAAGATAACCTGTCGTGTCACTAAATAAGGCGTCATTATCAATCAGGCTATAAAGCAAGCGGATAACAATAAAAACTATCATCATAAAGGAAAAGGCCTGATGACGGTGGCGCATTTTAAAAGCCAAATAAATAAGATAGCCGAACAAAAGAATATTAATTAATAAATAGATAACGCCGCCTTCGGCGATGTTTTGTAAGTAAGAATTGTGCGCATGCCAAATGTGGTTAGTTTCTTCGCGGAGTGGATTATAAAAATAACTCTCATGAATATAAATGCTAGTGAAAGCGTAACTACAACCAAAGACAAACTGGATTGGGGCCATCGCGGAGAGTAAACTGTTCCAGATGATTGTCCGCCAATACCAAGTTGTTTTGGCATTATCAAAGCTTTTCACGAAGAAGGTTTTGATGGCAAAAAGAATGCCGCTCTGACTATTGATAGTTAAAACGATAGCGACTGATAAACCAATCACAACCAAGGCCACTAACAAGCTTGCAATAATCGCATTATCGCGATTAACCGAAGCTATTTTGTATAGTTTATAGCATAAATAGATGATTAAAATTATCCAACTCGCGAGAATGGAAAATTTCGCCAATGTGCATAGTTGAATTAACAAAGTAGGAATCGCTAATAGTAGCCATTGCCAATGGTGGGTAAAAATATCCAACAAAATGATGGCAAAAAGACCGAGCATCAAATGCATACCAAAAGCGTTTTTCTGGGTAATCCCACTGACCGGAGTGACACCTTCGCTAGTTAAGCCGTGTAAAATGATATTGATATAGTTTTGGCCATCGGTGAAAAAGCTGGCGATGACACAACCGCCAAGAACAATTAAGAAAGCGTAAAGAACATAATTAATGTATTTTTTGTGGCGAATGCGGCGCGGAAGTAAATAGAAAAAAAGATAAGGCATAAAACCAATTACGATGCCACAAAGAACGGAGTAAACGCGCATCCCAGAGCTTGGCATATATGGTGTATAGCCTTCGACTGATGAGAAGAAAATTTCGCTAGGGACAATCGCAGTTGCGATTAAATTATTAACCGCGATAATGATTCCGATAACTAATAGAATTTTTGGCCATTTCAATTGGTTATGCTTTTGTTCGATGATAAGCGGGAAAACGATTCCAATGGCGAAGATAAATACCGGGATAAAAAAAAGTAAATTACGATCGGTTAAGTTGATGTCGGTATAAATAAACGCCCACCGAGTAATAAAAAGGTAAAAGACGAAAGTAAAAAAGAAAAATAAAAAATCGACCGTAATAACCTGATATGGATAGCGATTAGTTTTCACTTTTCTCATATTTCATATTATAACTTTTTCCGTATACGGTCGCACGAGATTGTATTTGCTTTAATTTATCGGTCTATGGTATAGTTATCAAGTTATCGCGGGGTAGAGCAGCCCGGTAGCTTGCCAGGCCCATAACCTGGAGGTCGATGGTTCAAATCCATCCCCCGCAACCACTTAAAAAAACGAAGATGGTACACCCATCTTTTTTTGATTAAAAATCTTTATATTTATGACCTTTTTGGGTATAATTTAATTAAATAATTAAAAAGTGAGAGTTTTTCTATGACTGAACACGTTCATATCTTTGCGCTTGGCGGATTAGATGAAGACGGCAAAAACTTAACCGTAGTACAAATCGATGATGACATTTTTGTTTTAGATGCGGGTGTTAAATATCCTGATAAATCGACCCCCGGGATTGATTACATCATGGCCGACTACGCCTATCTAAAAGAACACAAAAGCCAAATTAAAGCCTATATCATTACGCATGGTCATGATGATCAACTTGGTGCCTTACCATATCTTGTGAAAGATTGTCCCGCACCGATTTATTGCACTGATGTCACGCGTATTTTCATTGAATCGTTCATGAATCACGTGAATAGTAAAATTAACCTTGATTTCCATATCGTGAATCCAACCGGTGTTGAAAAGATTGGCGGTCGGACCGTTCATTTCTTTGCAACTTGTCATAACATGCCGCGGAGCTTTGGTGTCGCCATTGAAACTAGTGGCGGTAACATTGTTTATACCGGCGACTTTATTGTTGAAAACAATAGCTTTAAGAATTTTAGTTATGACTCAAACGCGGTTGGGCGGATTGCTGAGAAACAAACTTTAGTGTTAATGAGTGAATCAACCTTCGCAACGCGGGCTGGTTATACGACACCTAATCACCGATTAACGCCCCATATCCAAAACATTTTTGAAAACGAAGCGAAAGGTCGTATTTTTATTTCTTTATTTTCCACGAACGCTTTTGCGCTCGCTGAAATTATTAAACTTGCCGTTAGTTATAACCGGAAAATTTGCGCTTATGATAAAGAGACACTTTATTTATTTGACCGCCTGAAGATTGTCGAAGAATGCGCTATCCCAAGAAATAACTTCCTTGATTACGAAGATATTAACCGCGTGAAAGACACGGATATTTTAGTAGTCATGATGGGTTTTGGTGGGGCACTTTACCGCAAAATGAATAAGTTTGCGAAAGGTCATAGCGCGACACGGATTCAATTTAAACCAACCGATACCTTTATCGTAGCGGCACCACCTAGTTCACATTTTGAAGTTTTAAGTGCGCAAACGCTTGATAACTTGTTCCGGACGGGTATTAACGTCATTAGTATTTCGAAGAAAGCGTATCTAAGTATGCACCCAAGCGAAGAAGACTTGAAGAGCATGATTTCTCTTTTCCGTCCGAAATATTATGTACCAATTAAGGGCAGTTATCGATTAATGATTGCTAACGCGATGAACGCTTTTAATATGGGAGTCAATTTGTCCCATAATAACATCTTTGTTTTAGAGAATGGTTTAGTGCTTGATATTAACGGGGAAGCCGCTCGACTATTACCCGGTAGTCAAAGCGTAACAACTGGAACAATTTTAATTGATGGTATGAACCAAACTAGTTCTTCTAACGCGGTCTTAAGCGAACGCTTAAAACTGGGCGAAGATGGGGTGGTGGTTGTTTCAGTTGCGATTAACACTGCGCAACATAAAATGGTGAGTCAACCGGTGGTTGATTTATTTGGTGTTACGTGTCTAAAAGATCCGAAAACCGTTTCGCGGGTTGTTAGTGCGGAGCTCACAACAATTTTAAATGAACTTTTACTTGGTAATTTCAATAAATACACAGCGGAATCTACCATCATAGAACGTTTAAATAAATTATTAAAAAGGGAGATTGGTAAAGAACCATTAGTCATGCCGATTATTACTAATGTGGCCTAAACTATGAATAATAAACGCGAAATTAAATTATCTACTATCAAATGCTTTGTTGGGATTGCGCTGATTTTATTTAGTTTAATTAACGTTGTCTATATTGCTCAATCCCTCGCTATTGTTACAGTTTCTTTATTTGGTGGCATTGGTTATTGGTTTATTAATCCATTATTTATTGCCGCGGGTATTTATTTAATTATTAAACGCAATAAGCCATTAAGCCTTAAACGAAATATCTATTTAATCTCTTTAGCAATTTTAACTTTTGCTTTATTACTGATTGCGACGGTATTTGTTTATTATCCGAATTTACCAGACTTCGCTGATCCAAAAATTACTTTAAGTGCGAGCACGATTTTTGAATATTATGCGCGTTCGTGGTGGAAAGCGATGGTGGTTTTTAAAGGCACTAACTATATTCACTATAACGCTTTATCAACTTGTTTAGGTGGTGGTGTTATTGGTTATGTCTTTACGGGATTACTAAACACAATTATTAGCGAAATTGGCACTATTATTAGTGGTTTCGTCATTCTTGTCACCGCGTTAATTATCATGTTCCACAAGCCGCTTAAGAATGGCTTTAATAAATTATTTAGTGTCATTAAATTAAAGCGACAAAACAAGAAAGCAATGGTCGTGCAAGAAAAAACCTTGGAGCCAAGTGAAGGTGCTTCACCTGATATTACGGCGTCAGCGGAACCAATTGACGCTGATCGTTACCTTAACGATGAAGGTAAAACCGATTTAAAACTCGCTAATCTTTATAGTAGTGACGAATTACCGCCAGAAGAGACGCCAGAAAATTTTGAAGAGGGGGCCAAACCGGCAATGCTAAGCGACGAAGAAACGGCAGTGGCAGCACCATTAGCGCCATACGAGAAGCCCTCTTATGATTTATTGGCGACTTATGAAGTGAGTGATGTTATTACAAAAAACGAAGAGCAATCAAAAATTAATACCGAGATTATTAATCGGACTTTCCAAGATTTAAAAATTGGGGCGAAAACGATTAGTCACACGATTGGTCCTCGGGTTACGCGTTACGATATTCAAATGGACGTGAACGCTTCTATTCGCTCGATCCCACAATTTGTGCTTGATATTTCCCAACGTCTTGGTGGTGTAACGGCGCGTTTTGAGCCGATTGTGACTGGCAAAATGACGAGTGGTCTTGAAGTACCTAATGCCGAAAGTACGACCATTAGCTTTAAAGAAATTGTGAGTGTTCTCCCGCCCGCGAGTAAATCACCTTTAGCCATTCCGTTTGGCAAAAATATTTCCGGCGAAATTAAAACCGCGGATCTTGCCTCCTTCCCCCATATGCTCATTGCGGGCGCGACGGGTTCAGGTAAATCGGTGTTAGTCCATTCGATTATTATGAGCATTATTATGCGTAATACTCCTGAAGATGTGCGGCTTTTATTAATCGACCCTAAACGAGTTGAGTTTGCTAAATATCACGATTTGCCATTCCTTCTTTGCCCGACTATTACTGAACCAAAGAAAGCACAAATTGCGTTACAAAAATTATGTGAAGAAATGGACCGGCGTTACGATTTATTTGCCCAGGTTATGGTCAACCAAATTAAACCTTATAACGCGATGATGAAGGCGAATGGCAAAGCTATCTTACCTTATATCGTTGTTGTAGTAGATGAGTTTGCGGATTTAATTAGCGCTAACAAGAAAATTGATGTCGATATTAACCGCATTGCTGCGAAAGCCCGGGCGGCGGGTATTCATTTAATTATCGCTACCCAACGGCCAAGCGTTGATGTGATTACTGGTACGATTAAGGCTAACCTTCCTGTGCGCGTTGCTTTGCGTGTGCCTGATCAAGAATCCTCAAAAACGATTTTAGGCGGACAAGGCGCGGAAGGCTTACTTGGTAATGGCGATATGTTAGTTAGTTGCCCCCAAATCCAAAGTAGCGGGAATTTCCGTTGCCAAGGTTGCTATATTAGCGACGAAGAAATTGCCAAAGTGGTGAAGTTTATTAATGATCAGCGGAAACCACAATACGATGTGCGCTTTATGGATTTAGAAGATCACCAAATTGAAGCACCCGATGCGACACCGAAAATTACCGCCGCCGAAGCGCGTGCCCAAAGTGATGAGCAACTTTACCAATATATCAAAGAGCAAGTTTATAAACGCGAATATACTTCAATTTCGACGATTGAACGCGAGAATGGTATTGGTTTTACCCGCGCTGGTCGGATGTTTAAACGTTTACAAGACGAAGGACTTGTATCGCGTGATAGCGAAGCGAGTAAAGGTAGTAAAGTCTTAAAAGAAAAATTTAATATCAAAGAATCAGCCACGACTGCAGGTAGCGCCGAAGTCACTAGTACTAAACCTAATCCTGGAGAATAAGAATGCTTGGAATTGATATCGTGAAAATATCACGCGTGAAGAACGCGTCAACGCTTGCCAAAAAAATTCTGGCAAAAGAAGAATTAGCGCTTTATAAAAAAGCGAGGAAACCTCAAGAATTCTTGGCTGGTCGCTTTGCCGCGAAAGAAGCGTTTCTTAAAGCTAAACATTGTGGCATAACAAGCGGAATTAAATTAAACGAAATTAAGGTGTTATATCAACGTTCCGGTGCACCGGTTATTGTTTATCAGGGTGAGAAATTTACGGTGAGCATCGCTCACGATGGTGATTACGCGATTGCGGTGGTGAGTTTATGAATCCAATTGTAACGGCTGAACTAACTAATTTTGATAATATTCGTGTGACCATCACTAATCCCCACAAAAACGCGAATTACGTTTTTATTTTGGTGACTGATATTAATCATCGGCATCGGATTGATCCCACGAGTATCGATAAGAAAGAGACGGTTCATGTTTATGAGTTTAAACTTAATTACGAATTAGAGCTCGGCTTTGAATATCATATTGCCGTTACCAATATCGGCACTTGCGTTTTAAACGTTAATCCGCTCGCGTTATTACCCGATTTTGACACCCGTTTTTATTATAACGGCGATGATTTAGGCGTGACTTATTCGCACCGTTCATGTAAGTTTGCCCTTTGGGCACCTTTAGCAAGTTCAGTTATCTTAGCTTTAGATGAAAAAGATTATTATCCACTTAAACGCGATAAGCACGGCGTCTATCGTTTAACCCTTAATAAAAATTTAAAAGGCCACACGTATGTTTATTATGTAACTAATAGTGGGGTTACCACTAAAACGATTGACCCCTACGCAAAAGCGTCGACGATTAATTCTGGGGCCAGTGTGATTTTGGATTTAAACGCGTATGAGCGGAATATGAACGATAAAAAATTAACCAAAATGAATTCTTATCTTGACGCGATTATTTATGAAGGCAGTGTGCGTGATCTAACCGTTGATCCATCGACTAACATTAAGAATAAAGGAAAGTTTCTTGGTTTAGCGGAAGAGAAACGAGTTAATAAAGACGGCTTACCAGTTGGTTTAGATTATATTGCCTCGTTAGGCATTACGCATTTACAACTTTTACCCATCTATGATTTTGCTACTACCGACGAAGCGCATCCACAAGAAACCTATAACTGGGGCTATGACCCAATTCAATATTTTGTACCTGAAGGTAGTTACGCTTCTAAGCCAAATGATCCCGCGAGTCGGATTGAAGATTTATTAACATTAATAAGCAAAGTTCATAACCGCGGAATTCGGGTGGTGATGGATGTGGTGTTTAATCACGTTTATGAACATCTTTACTCTCCGTTTGAAGCCGTCGTACCCAATTATTATTTCCGGCGACTTAAAGATGGTAATTTCTTTAACGCGAGCGGATGTGGCAATGATTTAGCAACGGAACGCTTAATGGTGCGTAAGATGATTATCGACGCGTGTAAATGGTGGGCAAGTTATTATCACATTGATGGTTGCCGTTTTGACTTAATGGGTTTAATTGATGCGGAGACGATTAATAAATTACGCGAAGAATTAAAACGCATTAATCCCAATATCATTCTTTATGGCGAAGGTTGGAATATGATTAGCGGTGATAATTTAACCTTAGCTAATTCGGATAATTATTTAAAAATGCCTAATATCGCTTTCTTTAACGATTGGTACCGCGATACGGTGATTGGTAATCTTCATAATAAAGAAGTGGGATTTGGCTTAGATAACGTAGTGTACCGTCAAGGCTTTAAAGAAGTCGGCACTGGTTCCACCTTTAATTTACTTGGCCACGGGTCACGTTTTAATAGCGTTGATCGGACGGTCAACTATGTTGAATGTCACGATAACAACACACTATTTGATAAGATTCAAATTTTGCGGCCAAACGATACGCCGGCGGATAAATTACAACGTGTCTCGTTTGTGAATAGTTTAGTACTTTTCTCTTTTGGGATTCCTTTCTTCCACGCCGGACAAGAAATTGGGTTATCAAAAGGCGGCGATGGGAATTCATACCGTTCAGGCGACAAAGTCAATATGTTTAATTACGCTTTATTAAAAGAGCGGATGTCACTACTTGAGACCTTTAAGCGCGATGTTATGATTCGTAAGAATTTACAAATCTATCACAGCAATAACAATAAAGCGATTAATAATAATGTCAGTATTTATGATGTTGATAACGGTGGTATATTGTTGACCGCGAAAACTTATTTTTATCGTGAGCGTGATTATCACCTCGCGAAGATTTTTATTAATCCAAGTTTACTTCGTTTAGAATATAAGGAGAACAATAAAATTACGATTGTTCCACCGATGAGCATTCTTGTCGAAAAGGGAAATAAAGTATGAAAATCCGTTCAATCGTTGACTACATCCGGCTTGGTCCTTATCTCATTTATTGTTATTTTGCTTGGATTTTACGTTACTCGCGTCATCCGGAAAAATATCCGTTTGCAAAACGTTATGCACGCTTTAAAAAACTGGCGAACTACGCGATGAAAATTGCGCATCCTAATCTATTTGTGCAAAATGGTGAATATCTTAAACAATATGACCATCCGTTTTTAGGCGTCGCGAATCACCGTTATTATCTTGATCCATTTTTCTTAGCGTACATCAGTAATTTCCCTGTGAGTTTTATTGCCAAAAAAGAAGTGGAGAAGATTCCGTTTGTTGGCCGCGTTTTTAAAAGCATTGACGGTCGTTTTATTGACCGCGAAGACCTTTTAGGTCAAATTCGTTTATTCAAAGAAATCGCCGAGCGATTAAAGAAAGGCGATCTTGCTTATTTCATTTTCCCCGAAGGAACGCGAATGAAACAACATGAACAATGTGCGACTTTGCCGTATAAAGACGGCTCATTAAAATTGGCGTATTGGGCAAATGTTGATGTGGTTTACGCAGCGCATCTTGGTACCGAAACGATTTTTGACGCACCGGTTAATCATAAGAAAAAACCGATTGTTTTCCATTTCTTCCCGCCCATTAAAAACAAAGATTTACTGAGTAAAAAGACAACTGAAGTGATGCCGATGATTCAAAAAGAAACGAATAAGATGTTGGTTAAAATTGACCAAGAAAATAAAAAGTATCTTTTAGAATAAATTAATTACTTTTGCCCATAGTAAGCATTTTTCCCATGCTTACGTTGATAATGTTTATCACTTAAATATTGATCAATTTTTGGTGTTTTCGGATTAACTCTTAAAGTAATAAACGCCATCTTGGCCACAGCTTCAAGCGTGACCGCGTTTTTCACGGCTTCGTGGGCATTTTGACCCCAGGCAAACGGACCATGCGATTGTAAAAGAGCAGCGGGCATCGCTTCATAATCTAATTTCTTAAAAGCGTTAACGATGGCTTTGCCAGTATTTAATTCGTAATCTTTTTGAATCGCTTGTTTGCTAAGTTTTTTGATGCAAGGAATGGCGCCATAAAAGGTGTCGGCGTGCGTCGTACCAAGCGGCACGATATCAAGCCCCGCTTGCGCAAACGCGGTGGCAAATGGTGAATGCGTATGGACAATACCACCGATATGCGGGAACTTACGATAAAGTTCAAGATGAGTGGGGGTGTCGCTACTAGGACGATAATGACTATTAATTGTCTTGCCGGTTTTTAACGAAACAACGACCATGTCAGTCGCTTTCATTTTTTCGTAACTAACACCAGAGGGCTTAATAACCATAATGCCTTTTTTGCGATCGACCGCACTAACATTGCCCCAAGTTAACACGACTAAATCGTGCTTAACAAGATTAAGGTTTTCTTGATAAACGATTTCTTTGAGTTTCTTTAGATCCATAATTTTCTCCTTATTTAATGGCCTCTTTCTCAACCGCTAAATATTTTTGATAACGTTTAATGTATTGATTAAAACCCTTAACATCCGCGGCTGTCGCTTTTAAAGTGGTAACTTTACTACCTTTAAAAATATGATCCACTAAATAGTTCTCTAAACTTTCGTGCGGACGATGGTTAATTAAATAACTAGCTAAGATGGCCATACCATAGGGACCACCTTCGCCACTAGTTGTAAACACGCTTACGGGTGCGTTAATCGCGGCGCTTAACATTAATTGGCCAACCTTGGGTGTTTTAAATAAACCGCCGTGACCATAGATTTGTTTAATCGTGACGTGTTCATTTTTCGTTAAAATATCAAGCCCAAGCTTTAAAGTGGCAAGACTCGACATAATGTTCATCTTCATAAAGTTCGCGAGTGTAAAACGCGCATTTACTTCCCGGATAAGTAAAGGCTTACCAGCGTTAAGGTTAGTTACGCCTTCACCCGAAAAGTAATTAAAGCTAGTTAAATCACCAGCGTCTTTTTCGCCCTTTAACGAGAGATTAAATAATTTAGTAAACAGTTCACTAGTAGGAACGTTTTTGTTATTAAGTTTTAAGACTTCGCTAAAAAGATTAACCCACGCGTTAATATCACTTGTGCAGTTATTACAATGAACCATCGCGACGGGTAAACCGCTTGGTGTGGTGACCATATCGATTTCCGGGTGAACATCTAGTTTTTTATTAGTAACAATCATGGCGAAGTCGCTTGTGCCCGCACTCACATTACCAGTACCTAAACGAACACTATTAGTGGCAACCATTCCAGTTCCCGCATCGCCTTCCGCGGGACACATGAGAATATTTTTTTGATTAGTTAAACCTAAATATTTTAAGCCGGCTTTACTAACATAACCCGCTTTTTCGCCTGCCACTTTTACCTTTGGTAAGACATCAAGTAATTGCCATTTTACTTTGCCTTTAATAAGGTGATTAAATTTTTTCACCATCGATTGGTTATAGTCATTAATCTTACTATCAATCGGGAAGATACCGCTCGCATCACCAATACCCACACTATGTTCGCCTGTGAGGCGATAGTGGACATAACCAGCAAGGGTCGTGATATAGGCAATTTGGTTAATATGTTTTTCGTGATTTAAAATCGCTTGGTATAAATGCGCAATACTCCAACGTTGAGGAATATTAAAATTAAAAAGTTTAGTTAACGCTTCACTCGCTTTACTTGTCGTAGTGTTCCGCCAAGTGCGGAAAGGCGCTAACAAGCGATCGTTTTTATCAAACGCGAGATAGCCATGCATCATGGCGCTGACGCCCATTGAAGCAATGGCAGGAAAAGTTTTCTTCGTGACTTTTTGATATTTTTTTACGAGGTTTTTAATACAGGTTTTTACACCCTTTTCGGCATCAAGTAAATCATAGGTCCAGTAACCATTTTTAAATTGATTCTCCCACGCGTATTCGCCATTAGCGATTACGTGTGCCCGTTCATCAATTAAAACGGCTTTGATCCGGGTGCTACCAAGTTCTAGACCAAGCGAATATTTCATTATCGTCTCCACGCTAAATCGTATAAATCAAGTTCGGCTTTTAATTGGCTAGCGGTGGTGTCTTTACTAATATGGACAAATTCAATTCCCCACATCGAAGCTAAATCTTTTAACATCGTAGGAGTCGCATCCATACTAAGCACTGTGTGGTGAGCGCCACCGGCCATAATCCAAAGTTTAGCGCCTTCTTGTAAGCTTGGATACGCCTTCCATAAAACACGCGCAGTTGGTAGATTAGGCATTGAATAAGGTGATTTCACGACTTCAATATCTTGGACAATCATCCGTAACCGTCCGCCCATATCAATAAGACTTGTGACAGTGGCCTTACCAGGTTTACCCGCGAAAACTAAACGCGCCGGATCTTTTTGGTTCATACCAATGCCAAGGTGATGAGTCTCAATGCGTGGCCTTTGACTAGCAAGACTCGGGCACACTTCTAACATATGCGCACCAAGCGAAAACTCTTTACCTTTTACTAAGTTATAAGTGTAGTCTTCCATAAAGGAAGTGCCACCACCCATGCCTTCCGTCATCTTTTTAATAATGTGGGTCAAGGCACTTACTTTCCAATCGCCTTCGCCACCATAGCCATAACCTAAACTCATTAAATGTTGAGTAGCTAGGCCGGGTAATTGTTCCATACCGTATAAATCTTCGAAAGTATTTGTGAAGGCTAAACAATGTTCACGTTCAAGCATCTTTTTCATCGCGATTTCTTCGAGCGCTTGGTAGCGGACTAAATCAAGATGCTTCGTTTTAATATCGTAATTATGTTGATAGATTTTCATTAAAGCATCAATTTCATTTTTCTTGACCTTTTTCATCTCTTTTACTAAGTCACCAACTGCCCAAGTGTTCACTTCCCAACCTAACTTAATTTGGGCTTCCACTTTATCGCCTTCAGTTACCGCGACATTACGCATATTATCGCCAAAACGCATCACGCGAAGTTGACTCGATTCGTGATAACCAATCGCACTGCGCATCCAATGACTTAATTCATGAAGAACATTTTTATCTTTCCAATAACCCATAATCACTTTGTGATTAATTCTTAAGCGTGCGCCAATAAAACCGTGTTCACGGTCACCATGCGCGGCTTGGTTTAAATTCATAAAATCCATATCAATTTCTTGATTAGGAATTTCTTGATTATATTGAGTGGCTAAATGACACCACGGCTTTTGTAAAAGTTTAAGGCCATTAATCCACATTTTACTTGGAGAAAAAGTATGACACCAAGTAACGATTCCTAAACAATTATCATCGTAGTTAGCTTCTTTAATAATTTTGGTTGCGTCATCGCTAGTTTTCACAACGGTTTTAAACACGAAGTGAGCGGGAAGTTCACGATAAGTATTAATCATTTTCGCCATTTCTTGGGCGCGTTTTTCGACGGTTTTTAAAACCGCTTCGCCGTATAAATGTTGACTACCAACAATAAACCAGAATTCTTGTTTTGCCATAAGAAAACCTCGCTACCGATATTTTACAACATTTCTTTTTGTTTATTCTCTTATCTTTCTTTTATCATTTATGATAAAATGCTTACTATGAAGATTACCATCGTTTGCGATGTCTTAGGTGACCCGAATAACGGCACGAGCATCGCGGCTTATAACTTGATTAACTTCATGTTAAAAAAAGGTCACCAGGTGCACGTCGTCTGCCCCGACCAAGATAAAAAAATGAAGAAAGGTTTTTACGTGGTACCCACCCGTGATTTTGGTATCTTTAATGGTTATGTTGAAAATAACGGCGTGAAGATTTCGAAACGAGATGACATGATTTTAATGCGGGCGATTAAGGGTTCCGACATTGTGCATATTATGATGCCGTTTGGTTTAGGCAAACGGAGCGCTTATATTTGTAAACGTTATAACATTCCTTGTACGGCGGGATTCCATGTCCAAGCCGAAAACTTTACTTCCCATTTCTTTGTGCAAAATGTTCGCCTTGCCAACTGGGCAGTTTATCGTTACTTCTTTAAAAGAATGTATTCGATGCTAGATGCGATTCACTATCCGAGCCAATTTATTAAAGACGAATTTGAGAAAAACATTGGTTTTGAAACGGTGGGTTACATTATTAGTAACGGGATTAGTAAAGACTTTTATCCAAAACCAGTGGAACGGCCTGATTATTTAAAAGATCGTTATTTAATTTTGTTCTCAGGTCGATATTGTAAAGAAAAAGCGCACCGCGTTTTAATTCGCGCGCTGAAATATTCAAAATATCGCGACAAAATCCAATTAATCTTTGCGGGTCGTGGGCCCCAAGAAAAGGCACTTAAAAAACTTGCGAAAAAAGAAGGATTAAAATATCCACCGATTTTCCAATTCTTTGATCATCGACAAATTGTGGGGACGATTCGGATGTGCGATTTATATGTTCACCCTTCAAATATTGAGATTGAAGGAATATCCGCGCTTGAAGCAATTGCGGGAGGACTTGTTCCAGTCGTGAGTAATGGGGAACGCTGCGCGACCAAAAATTTTGCATTAACGCCGCATAATTTATTTAAGGCCAATGACGCGAAAGATTTAGCGAGTAAGATCGATTACTGGTTTGACCATCCCAAAGAAAAAGCGGAAAACGCCTTGCTCTATCGTGACTTTATTAAAAAGATGGACCGCGAATATTGCATGGAACAAATGGAAAAGATGTTCTTTGAAGTAATTGATAAGAAGAAACATGATCAAAAACAAAGATAAAAAAGTTATTTATTATTCTGATCCCTTGACGGATGATTTTGCGAACAATCCGACTAAACCTTTTAAAGTGAGTGATGAATTTAAATATGTTCACACGAATTGGCTTTATCGTTTGGTAGCGAGTTTTATTTATCACGTGATTGCGGTTCCGCTTTTTTATTTGATTGTAAAAATTAAATATCATGTGAAAGTCATTAATAAGAGCGCAGTTAAAAAGCTTAAACATACCGGCTTTTTTATCTACGGCAATCACTCCCAAGATATTATTGACGCTCTTCTTAACCAGGTGATGCTTGTGCCAACGCGTCGCGGTCATATCGTTGCAAGTAACGATGTTTATTCACTTAAAGGCCTCAACACTTTAGTGAGTATGCTTGGTTGTTTACCTACTCCTAATAATCTTTTCCAAACGAAAAAGTTCTTTGATGCGAATAAGTATTATATTGAGAAAAATCGTTTCGTGATCGTGCTACCAGAGGCACATGTTTGGCCGTATTATAACGACATTCGTCCATTTACGAATACTGGTTTTATGTTACCCGCAATGCTTCATAAACCCATTATTACTTCAACGGTAGTCTACCGGGCAAGAAAAAATCCGCGTAAACATCCTTACATCACTTTAGTGGTTTCTAATCCAATCTATCCAAAAGATAACGTTGAGGTGAAAGAAAACCAAAACTATCTTCGTGACGAGGCGTACCGCCTAATGAAACAAGCGGTCACGGAGTATCATAGTTATCAATTTATTCAATATGTGCAAAAAACTGACACGGAGAAAATTAAAAGTTTATAATACTTACATTAGGAGATTTTTATGGATTTAAAAAACAGTCAAACGGCTAAGAATTTAGCTTTCGCGTTTGCCGGCGAATCGCAAGCCCGTAATAAGTACACTTATTATGCGAGTAAAGCCAAGAAAGAAGGCTATGAACAAATTGCGGCGATTTTCTTAGAGACCGCCGAAAACGAAAAAGAGCACGCGAAACTCTGGTTTAAGCATTTACACAATAATGATATTCCAACCACCGCCGATAATTTACTTGATGCGGCGAATGGTGAAAACGAAGAATGGACTTCCATGTATAAAGAATTCGCCGAGACGGCTCGCCAAGAAGGCTTTAACGAAATCGCCGCTCAATTTGAAGGCGTCGCCAAAATCGAAAAAGCCCACGAAGAAAGATACCGGAAGTTACTTGATAACTTAAAAACGAATAAAGTGTTTGTGGCTCCGGACGTTGTGGTCTGGAAGTGCCGCAACTGCGGACATATCCATGTCGGTAAAGAGGCGCCCAAGATGTGCCCCGTCTGCCGCCATCCGCAATCTTACTTCGAACTTCGCGCGGTTAATTACTAAAGAAAGTTTTACGCCCTTCGGGGCGTTTTTCTTATAAAAAAAGGAGATAAACATATGGCTAAAATCATTAACGAACCAGCACACACCTTCAATGAATATTTGCTCATCCCCTCTTATAGCGATGAGAAAAATATTCCCAGCAATGTTTCACTTGTGACACCGGTGACACGCTTTAAGAAAGGTGAAGAGCCAAAAATTACGATGAACATCCCAATGACAAGCGCCATCATGCAGTCAGTGAGTGGCGATACACTCGCGATTGCTTTAGCAAAAGAAGGTGGCATCTCCTTTATCTTTGGTGCGCAATCAATCGAAAACGAAGCACGCATGGTGAAAAACGTTAAAACCTATAAAGCGGGCTTTGTGCCAAGCGATTCTAATTTAAAAGCAACTTCGACTTTAGAAGATGTTGTGAATTTAAAAACGAAAACTGGTCACTCGACCATTGCGGTCACTAGTGATGGCACCAGTAATGGTAAATTAGTTGGTCTTATTACTAGTCGCGATTATCGGATTGATAAGATGAAATTATCGACACCCGTTAAATCATTTATGACCCCAGCGAATAAATTAGTGGTAGGGCATGATGGCATTAGCCTATCAAAAGCGAACGATATCATCTGGGAACACAAAATTAATCAATTGCCGGTGCTTGATAAAGCTGGTCGCTTAAAATATTTAATTTTCCGGAAAGACTACGATGAACACAAAAAGAATCCAAACGAAAATCTTGACGCCCATAAGCGTTACATCGTGGGAGCTGGCATTAACACCCGTGACTACGAGGAGCGCGTACCAGCGCTGGTCAAAGCCGGGGTCGATATTCTTTGCATCGATAGTAGCGAAGGCTTTACCGAATACCAAAAGAAAACCTTACAATGGATTAAAAAGCATTATCCAAAGATTCCGGTTGGAGCGGGTAATGTCGTCGATGGCGATGGTTTCCGTTTCTTAGCCGACGCAGGTGCCGATTTTGTCAAAATCGGGATTGGCGGTGGTTCGATTTGTATCACTCGTGAAACTAAAGGCATCGGTCGTGGACAAGCAACCGCGGTCATTGAAGTTGCTAAAGCCCGGGACGCTTATTATAAGAAAACCGGTATTTATATTCCAATTTGTAGTGATGGTGGCATTGTTTTAGATCACCACATCACCTTAGCTTTAGCGATGGGCGCCGATTTTGTCATGCTTGGTCGCTACTTCGCGCGCTTTGATGAATCACCGAGTAGTAAAGTGAATATCAATGGTACTTTCTATAAAGAATATTGGGGCGAAGGAAGCGCAAGAGCCCGCAACTGGCAACGGTATGATTTAGGCGGAGAGGCAACCCTAAAATTTGAAGAAGGCGTTGACTCTTATGTGCCTTACGCTGGCGCTTTAAAAGATAACGTTCGCCGGACCCTAGAAAAAGTAAAGTCCACGATGTGTAATTGTGGTGCTTTAACAATTAAAGAATTACAAAAGAAAGCGACCTTAACACTAGTGAGTGCCACCGCGATTGTGGAAGGCGGAGCCCACGACGTCATTCAAAAGAATAAAACGGACTATAAGTAATTAACGTATGCGCAGTATCAAGAAAACTTGCTTGGCTTTCCTTATTCCCTTAGCGTTTTCTTTATCAAGCTGCGCGAATGATACTTTTAAAACTACCGTGCGGAGCGTGAGTAATCCCGCATTTGGTAATGTTGATTTTAATGTTACTTGTAACGATTTTATTTCCGCCGGTTATGAATATGACGATTTAATCGATGTCACGATTAAAGACGTTGACGGGCATGGAAAAGACGCCGTCTTTAATACCGCGTTTGTGAAGAATTTTAACGAGACTGGTTACTTCGCGCCTTGTCTATGTAACTATGAAGGCGCCAACGAATATTTTGAATTGAACTTCTCGATTAATCCAACCAAAGAACTTGGTGAACAGTTAGTCGGAAAAAAAGTTGTTTTCGCAATGAAAAAGAAAGCCGGATTTAAAGAAAGACGAGAACTTGTGAGCGTTCCCCAGCGTTTAACCTATGACGATATTTATGAGGAAACGCAAGACCGCGATCTTACTAATCGCCGCTACGCGAATTTTCGTGATGTAACCGAAATCAAAGGGATTGAAGACAAAATTGATAAAGGCATATTGTATCGCGGATCTTCGCCGTTCGACGCAAAAGATAATCCGGGTGACCGTGATGTTGTCACTGACATTCTTTTATACCAAAAGATTCAAAAAGAAAATCTTGATACACCGATGAGCGAAGTGTCTTTATGTAACGTTGGTGAGAAACTTGATAATTTTATGAAAGAACATAAAAAACGGATGGATATGTTCTTTTATGATTCGACGACCGTGACATTATATAAAACAATCAATGAGACCGATATCGCAAAGAAAGCGTTTTGCGCAGTCAATTTAGGTGCCGATTTCTTTAACAATAAAGTTGAAGGCAAGGACGCTTTAGCGGTTGGAGATGTTTTTAAATATCTAGCGGCCCGAGCAAGATTAGGTAAAGGTTCGAGTAGGATACCGGCTTACATTCACTGTAACGAAGGAAAGGATCGGACTGGCTTTATTCTGATGATTCTTGAAGCACTAATGGGCGTTGGTGCCGAGACGATTAAAAAGGATTTTATGTTAACTTTTTATAATTACTATAACGTCAAAGAAGAGGATGAAGAAAAATACAAAGCGTTAGCGGATATTGGTGCTTATCGCGACTTATATAGTCTATTGTGTTGTGGCGAAGGAGTAGATCCATTAGCCGAATTAAGTAAGATTGACTGGTACACTTTCGATGCCAAAAAAAGCTTTGAAGAGAAACTCGAACATGATCATAAAACATTACCGGAATGCGCTGAAGAATATTTGATAAATGTTGCTAAGGTAAGTAAAGACGATATTAAGGCAATTAAAGATTGGCTTAAAGAAACTCATTGATAAGAAAAGTTACTCACTTATATAGCACTTATGCTATTATCTTTTTTACCATGGCTTTCTTAGAATTAAAAAATGTCGTGAAAGAATACCACTCTCAAGCGGGCAGTTTTCGTGCGCTTAACAATGTTAATTTCTCACTTAAAAATGGCGAATTTGTGGTGATTGTCGGTCCTTCTGGGGCGGGCAAAACTACTTTACTTAATTTATTAGGTGGCATGGATTTAGCCACGAGTGGAAGCATTATCCTAGATAAAAAAGAAGTCACGAAATTTAGTAAAAAAGAATTAACTATGCTCCGGCGTTATGACATCGGTTTTGTTTTTCAATTCTATAATTTAATGCCGAATTTAAACGCTTTAGAGAATCTTGAATTAGCCGCAGAGATTACGCCCAACGCAATTAATCCAAAAGAAGTTTTGGAAGTGGTCGGTCTAAAAGAGCGGATGAAACATTTTCCTGCCCAATTAAGTGGTGGTGAACAACAACGCGTAAGTATTGCACGGGCGATTGCAAAAAATCCCAAAGTGCTTCTTTGTGATGAACCAACTGGGGCGTTAGACTATGCGACTGGTAAAAGAATTTTACGGACACTGCATAATATTTCCCGGCGGATGAAAAAATTAGTCATTGTGGTTACCCATAACGGTGCCTTAAAAGCGATGGCGGACCGCGTCATCGAAATTAAAAATGGCGAAATTGTGAGTAACGTTGTGAATAAAAAGCCAATCCCTATCGAGGACATTGAATGGTAATTAAGAAAGCGTATTTAAAATCCACAGCGCGGTTATTTAAAAAACACATTGTGCGGCTTCTCTCGATTGCCGCTATTTTTGTCGTTACCGTCGCCCTTGATTCGGGTTTAGGTGATGTTGAAACTGATATTAAAAAAAGCATTAATGCTTCTTATCATGAAGACGAGATCCATGACTTTGTCATTCGGGGTTATGGGATAGAAGACATAAAGAATGAGATTGATAAAGAAAAAGGAAATTTAGATGTTGCAAAAACTGATTTATTTTACACTTTTGATTCTCCGGATAAGCGGATAAATACTGATCGATTTGCCAAACGGATTATTTATCGTGATTTTTCTAACGAAAATTCACTTGATCACTTAACTTTGCTTGCTGGTCATCTACCAACATCCGCTAACGAAATTGTTGTCGAACGTGAAACGGTCGACATTATTAATCACCGGCTTAATGAGGACATTAGTTATGAAGCTTGGTTTTACGATGTACCGATTGGTACTATTAGTGCAACGGTAGTTGGCATTGTTAAAAACCCAACAATGGTTGCGATGCGAAACGACCCAAGCGATTATGTAGAGACTGGTAAAAATCAGCAAATAGACGATGTATTTTATTACGACATTAAATACATTGACGAAAACGTTGATCCTACATTGAAGAGCCTTACTGGCGCGCTCAATATCAAACTAACTGATCCAATTCGTAAAACGTTTAAAGGTTATAGTAATAAATATGAATCACAGATTAAAGCGACACGTAGCAAGATTGAAGAATTAGGGAGCGTAAAAACGTCCCAAGCTAAGGTTCTATCACTCTACGAAAACTTTAGTCTTTATTCGCTTAATTCTTACGCCGCGAAGGTTGGTAACATCGCATTAATCTTTATTATCTTCTTCATTCTTATTGCTATCTTAGTTATCTATTCCACAATGTCGCGTTTGCTTGATGAACAAAGAAGTTCAACGGCGACTTTAAAGACACTCGGTTATTCTAATTTAGCCATTGGGATGCGTTTTGTCATCTTTGGTTTAGTGGCAGGCATTATTGGGATTGCGATAAGTGTTGCCCCCGCCCGTTTAGTCACGTCGGTTATTATTAACGCCTTTACGATTCAATATGCGATGAAGGCGATTACCTTTCCGGTGGTCGGGTCCTTCTTCTTTATCATGGCCGGGATTGTCTTAGTTAGTTCTTTAACTTTAATTTTAATTAAAAGTATCAAAATGGCGGACGCTAAACCGGTAGAACTTTTAACCCATAAAGCACCTAAAGTGGGGAAGATGATTCTTCTAGAAAGATGCAAAAAATTATGGAATAAAATGTCCTTTAAATTTAAGTCCACCTGGCGGAATGTGTTCTTGTTTAAAGCACGCCTATTAATGACCGTTTTATCAATTGTGGCTTCAACCATTTTAGTCTACGCGTCCTTTAGCTTGCTTGATTGCACAATTGCGAATCGCGATAAAGGACTCGACGCCTTATTTTTTATCTCATTAATCTTAATCGTTTTCTCAGGAGCTTTGTGTGCTTTAGTGGTCTATAATATCACCAACATTAATATTAGCGAGCGCACGCGAGAGATAGCCACTCTCATGGTCTCCGGTTACACTGATCAAGAAGTGACTGGTTATGTCTTCCGCGAAATTTATATTTTAACGATTATGGGGGCAATTCTTGGTCTACCCGCTGGAGTGGGTTTTATGGCGTTTGTTTATCACTACATTGATGCACCGATTCTCGCTTTTAAATTTGTTAATTGGTGGACTTATCTATTAGCGCCCGTTGTGACCTGTTTATTCGCGGTCTTAGCGACTTTCTTATTACGCCGTAAAATTATTAAAACCGACATGAACGAATCACTTAAAGTTCTTGAATAAGTTATAATGATTACGAGGTAATTAAATAATGAAATTAGTGGTGCAAAACGTCTCGCACGCGAGCGTTAATATAAATAAACAAGAATATTCAAGCATTAAACGGGGCTTTTTAGTTTTGGTTGGTTTTACTCAAGGCGATGACTCTAACATCATTAACAAAATGGCGGATAAGCTTTTAGCCATCCGGGTGTTTAATGATGCGAACGGAAAAACCAATTTATCGATTAACGATATTGATGGTGAGATTCTTGTCGTCTCACAATTTACTCTCTATGCGAATTTTAAGGAAGGGCGGCGACCAAGCTTTGTCGACGCCTTACCAGGACCCGTAAGTGAACCACTTTACCAAGAATTTATTAAAAATTTAAATAGTAAATTTAAAAAGGGCGTTAAGACCGGTGTTTTTGGCGCAGATATGCAAGTTACATTAGTGAATGATGGTCCGTTTACTAGCCTCCTTGATAGTAAGGACATTGTGAAATGAAAAAGAAAGTCCTAGTTGGTTTTTCAGGTGGCGTTGATAGTGCGGTCGCCGCCTATTTATTAAAAAAACAAGGCTACGAAGTCGTTGGTTGTTTTATGCGTAATTGGGACGCTTTAGCCAATAACGATTACCTTGGTAATCCCACCGTTAATAACAATCAATGTCCCCAAGAAGTTGATTATCAAGACGCCCTCAAAGCGGCGAAGATTTTAAAAATCAAATTACTCCGCGTGGATTTTATTAAAGAGTATTGGGATTATGTATTTAGTTATTTCTTAAAAGAATATCAAGAAGGTAGAACACCTAATCCTGATATTTTATGTAATAAATACATTAAGTTTGATTCGTTCTTAAAATACGCGAAGAAAAATGGTTTCCCTTTAATTGCGATGGGCCATTACGCTAAACGCATCAAACGTGGTGAACATTACTATTTAGCGAAGGCCTTTGATAGTAACAAAGATCAAACTTATTTCTTAAGCCAAATTAACGAAGCACAAATTAAAGCGTGTTTATTTCCATTAGGCGATATTGATAAAACGGAAGTCCGAAAGATTGCGCGGAAATTAAAATTAAACATCGCTAATAAAAAAGACTCAACTGGCGTGTGTTTTATTGGTGAACGGCATTTCCGGGAATTCTTAAATAACTATATTCCTGCGAAAGAAGGCAAGATCATTGATATTAAAAATAACCGTGTCGTTGGACATCATCATGGCGCCTTTTATTACACGATTGGCCAACGAAAGGGCTTAGGTATTGGCGGGATTTCTGGCGAAACCGCGGAAGGTTGGATCGTGGTTAAAAAGGATGTTAAGAAAAATGTCGTCTATGTCACCAAAGGTAACGATACATCGTTAATTATGAGTAACCGGATTATTGTGACGCATCTAAATTTAGTTTATCCAATAAGCGACAATATGAAGGTTGGAAGTAAATTCCGTTACCGGGAAAAAGATTATCCATCAACGATTAAACTAATTGGCAAAGATAAGTTAGAAGTAACAGTACCTAAATTAGCAAAAGCGGTGGCGACTGGTCAAGCGGCCGTTTTTTATACACCAAGTGGCGTCATGATTGGTGGAGGAACCATCTCCGCTGTTTATTTTAACCAAAAAAGACTTGATTTATAATCGCGTACGCGTGTTAATATTAATATTTTATTTTAAGCGAATATCTTTTTGATTTATAATTATAAATCATAAATAATCATCCATTTGTTGTTAGTTTTTATGCTATGATTGTTTTCGTTATGAAATACATGAGTAGTCAACAAATCCGTGAGACCTGGCTAAACTTTTTTAAGAGCAAGGGTCATCACGTGGAAAAGGGCGCGTCCCTTATTCCTAATAACGATCCAACGCTTCTTTGGATTAACGCAGGTGTCGCGGCCCTTAAACCGTATTTTGATGGACGCGCCATTCCCCCGTCTCGCCGGATTGTGAACTTACAAAAGAGCATTCGAACGAATGATATTGATAACGTTGGCCGCACGGCCCGCCATCACACTTTCTTTGAAATGATGGGTAATTTTAGTATCGGCGATTATTTCCGTAACGAAGCGATTGAATATGGTTTTGAACTATTAACGAGCGAACAATATTTCGGCATGCCGAAAGATAAACTTTATATCACTTATTATCCCGACGATAAAGACTCCTTTAATAAGTGGGTTAGTTTAGGTATTGATCCAAGCCACCTTGTCGCTAGTCGCAACAATTTCTGGGAAATTGGTGAAGGTCCATGTGGACCAGATACCGAAATTTATTTCGACCGGGGTGAACAATATGACCCTAAGCATCTAGGCGTGAAGATGATGGCGGAAGATATTGAAAATGATCGTTATATTGAAATCTGGAATATTGTCTTAAGTCAATTTAACGCGAAAGCGGGTTTAAAGCGGGAACAGTATAAAGAATTACCAAGTAAAAATATTGATACTGGTGCGGGCTTAGAACGGTTCGCCTGCATTATGCAAGGGACCGAACCGAACTTTGAAACTGATTTATTTAAACCAACTCTTGATGAGATTGCTAAACTTAACTCGGCTAAATATCAACATAACACGATGAGTTACCGCGTGATTGCTGACCACATTAAAGCGTGTACTTTTGCTTTAAGTGATGGGGCAACTTTTTCTAACGAAGGCCGTGGTTACGTCTTAAGACGTTTACTCCGTCGGGCAGTGAGCCATGGTCATAAGCTGGGCGTGAATGAACCATTTATGTACCGATTAGTCAAAACGGTGAGCGATATTTATCAGGACTTTTATCCTGAACTCACTAAGAAAGTTGATTTAATCTCGCACATTATTAAAAGCGAAGAAGAAAAGTTTTTTAAAACTTTAAATAATGGCGAAGCGATGCTAAAAGAAATGGCCATAGCTCATCACATTGATGGCTTTAAACTTTATGACACTTTTGGTTTCCCAATTGAACTCACCATGGAATTAGCGAGTGAATTAGGTGAACAAGTTGACCTCGATGATTTTCGTAAACAAATGGAGGCGCAAAAAGAAAGAGCGAGAGCCGCACGGGGGAATTTACAAAGTATGCGGAGTCAAGCCCGTGACTTAATGGAATGTACCGCCAAAAGCGAATTTATCTACGATAATAAATATATTAAAGCGAAGGTTGTCGCCTTATTTATTGATGGCGAAAAAGTTGAGGAAATCGATGAACGTGGGGAAGTAATTTTTGACCGCACAAATTTCTACGCGGAGATGGGTGGACAAATCGCGGATATTGGTTCAGCGACTAATAAAACGACCCAAATTAATGTTGAGAATGTGACGCTTGCGCCTCATCAACAACATCTTCACCAAGTGAAAGTATTGTTTGGGAAAGTTAAAATTGGCGATAGTTTCACTTTGAAAGTGAATAAAAATCGTCGGCATTTAATTATGCGTAACCATAGTGCGACTCATTTACTTGACGCGACTTTAAGTCAATTACTTGGTAATCAAGTGGAACAAAAAGGTAGTTATGTTTCTGATCAATATTTACGGTTTGATTTTAATTACGACAGTAAAATCGATCCAAAGACTTTAAAAACGATTGAACAAAAAGTGAATGAACAAATCGCTCGGGGTTTAGAAGTTGAGACTTTAGTCTTACCAATTGAAAAAGCGAAACAACTCGGGGCGAAGATGGTGTTTACCGAAAAGTATGGTGATGTCGTGCGAGTGGTGAAAATGGGCGATTATTCAATCGAATTTTGTGGTGGCACACATGTTAGTAACACCGCGGATATTGGTTTCTTTAAAATCGAAAGTGAAGAAAGTATCGCAAGTGGGATTCGCCGCATTACCGCTCGTACTTCCCTTGGTGCTTACGCGTTAGTGAGCGAAGAAGAAAATATCTTAGCTCAAACGATGAAACAATTATCGGCCCGGAACCAAAAAGAAATCCCTAATGCCTTAACTGCATTAAATAAAGACCGCGATAATCTAAAACAAGCTTTAAAAAATAACGTTTCGTTATTAGCGAGCAATATCGCCGCTAATTTACGTAACCAAGTAATTACTCATAACGATCACCAAGTTTTAGTGAGTAAGATCGATGGGGCGAACCGCGATTTATTATTAAGCGTTGCGACTTCCTTAAAGAGCAATAATCATAATTATTTATTCGTGTTATTTGGGACTACAAACCTATATGTCACTACCGACATAGCGGACGCTCATGCGGGGAATATCGCTCGTGCCATTTGTCAAAAAGTTGGTGGTTCAGGTGGTGGCAAGGCGAGTGAAGCCAATGGGCGTGTCAATGAAGTGAGCGATATCAAAGCCATTGAGGAGTTAGTGTTAACTTTGTTATGAACCGCATTATGGGTTTAGATTTAGGCACGAAAACTCTAGGGATTGCGATCTCTGATACTTTAGGCATCGCGGCGCACGGCTACGAAAATTTTCGTTTCCAAGAAAAAGCGTACCAACAAGCAATTACTCATGTTATTGAGTTGTGTAAAAAAGAACGCATTAATGACATCGTCATTGGTTTAGCACTTAATATGAACGGAACTGAATCACCTTCAAGTACGGCGGCACGCAAATTTAAAGAAGAACTTTTAAAACACTTACCTACTCTCCACATTGAATTTATGGATGAAAGGATGAGCACGATGCAAGCGACAAGAATCCTTCTTGAAGCGGATTTATCACGAAAGAAACGTAAACAAGTCATCGATATGGAAAGCGCAGTAATGATTCTTGAGACTTACTTAAGGAGAAGGGAAAATGGAAATCAGCACTAAAAAACAATATAAACGCCACAAGCTTTATCGTTGGATTGCTTTATTTATTAAAATCTTTTCCATCCCGTCTTTACAATATGTGTTTTATCGCTTTAAGGGCGTGATTGTTTTACCTCTTTCGCATCAATCAATGGCGCTTAGTGCTTTCTTAAGTACCTTAACCGCCTTAATTATTTATTACGGTGTGATTTTCATTTTAGACCGCAAATTTAATTTCCATAGTAAAGCACCCCTTGGTAAATCAATTCGGATTTACGCGATTGTGGTGTTAATTTTATTAACCATTGAATCAGTTTATTCAGTGCCGTTACAAAATATGTTATATCGCGCCACTCATTTCGGATTAAAGGACCCGAGTTTACCAATCATCGTTTCAAACGTCAAAGCTCCGCTTATTTATCTATTGCTTGGCTTTGGGGTACAATTTGCTTTCTCACTAGTCACTAGCGTGATTATCTTTAACCTCTTCCGTTTCGTTTTAAATCAGGAGCCAAAGAAGGCAAAACATGATAAAACTATTTAAACGTTATTTAACTAAATATCGTGGCTTTGTTATTTTAGGCACCATCTTAAAAGCGTTAGAAGTCGCCTGGGAACTATTAGTTCCGTTTATTATTCGCTACATGATTGACGATGTCGTGGAGAATCCAACCTTCGTCGGTGATAAAATTAGCGAACTTTTAAAGTGTGGTGGGGTGCTTATTGCTCTAGCGGTCGCTGGTTTACTCACGACTTTGTGTGCCCAATATATTGCTGCCCGGGTCGCTCAAGCCTTCGGTTGCGATATGCGGAATGATTTATACCGCCACATTAACACCTTATCTTTTAAAGAACTTGATCAAGTGTCAACCGCTAGTCTTATCACACGAATTCAAACCGATACAGTGAATATGCAAAACGGAGTCGGGATGATCATCCGAATGCTCATGCGCGCGCCCATTATTATTATTGGGGCCACGATTATGTGCTTTATTATCAATTGGAAAATCGGCTTCTTTATCATGGGCTTTACTATTTTATTGCTCATCTTAATTTATGGGGTGATGATTTATTTAGTTCCGCTGACTCATCGAACCCAAGTGGAACTTGATAATGTCACGCGGATTAGTAAAGAGAACCTTGGTGGTAACCGGGTGGTTCGAGCGTTTAATAAACAAAAATACGAATTTATTCGTTTTGTGGACGGGCAAAAGAAACTTACCAATATTCAAACGAGAGTGGCAATAATTGAATCGTTACTAAATCCACTTACTTTCTTATTAGCGAACGCGATTGCACTCCTAGTGATGTATGTGAGTGGTACTTTCTTTTTAGTCGGTGGGATCACTAAAGGTGATATACAGGCTTTCTTATCTTACTTTACCCAAATTCAGTTAGCGGTGATGGCCTCGACTATCTTAGCCACTCTCTTTGCGAAGGCCTACGCTTCTAGTTCACGGGTCAACGAGGTTTTAGCGTTAAAGTCATCCTTAACCTATGGAACAGTTGATAAAGTCACCTATAATGATCCCACTATTATTAGCTTCCAAAACGTTTCGTTTAAATATAACGATAAGGCTAATGCCGCCTTAGAAAATGTTTCCTTTACGATTAAACAAGGTGAGACCGTTGGGATTATTGGTGGTACCGGTTCTGGTAAAACCACTTTAATTAATTTATTAAACCGTTTCTATGATGTGAGTAGTGGCTCCATTTTCTTTGCGAGTCGTGATGTACGCGACTATGCACCAGGCGTCTTAAACGCGGAACTAGCAACCGTGATGCAAAAGGCGGTGCTTTTTAATGGCAGCATCAAAGAGAACATGCGCCGGGGGAAAAGCGGGGCAAGCGAAGAGGAAATAAGTCAAGCGCTTAAAATTGCTCAGGCGAGCGATTTTGTGGCAAAAACCGGTAAGGGTTTAGACTACGAGATCTACCAAAGCGCCAAAAACCTCAGTGGTGGGCAAAAACAACGACTAAATATTGCGCGTGCGCTCGTGAAGAATGCTCCGGTTTTAATCCTTGATGATTCTAGTAGTGCACTCGATTATAAAACAGAAGCGAACCTAAGACATGAATTAAGAAAACTTGATAAAACAACCCTCATCATTTCCCAACGGGCAATCAGTATTATGGACGCGGATAAAATTTTGGTGCTTGATAAAGGGAAACTTATCGACGTAGGGACGCATGATGAGTTATATGCGCGCTGCGCCCTTTATCACGAGATTTGCGTATCGCAAGATATCGAAGGAGCTAAGCATGTATAGTGTGAAAATAATGCTCAAGCGAATCTTAAAATACGCGAAACCGTATCGAAGAAATATTATTATTGCGCTGATTTTCGCTATTTTATTTGAGTGCGCGTTCCTCTACGTCCCGTGCATTATGGGTAACGAAATCATCGCCTTGTTTGGTGAAGGCTTTGAAATGAGTCAATTAACTATCCCGCTAATTAAAGCGTTCTCAATTACCGCGGCGGGTACCGTCTTTGGGATTTTAATGGGCCGCCTTTTAAATGTTTCGACTTATTTAATCATTCGTGACATTCGTTTAGCGACTTTTAAAAAGATTTTATCTTTACCAGTAAGTTATCTTGATGCGCATTATCATGGCGATTTACTCACCCGTGTTACCCACGATGTTGATCAAGTCTATGATGGACTTATTCATGGCTTTACCCATATCTTCCGTGGCATCGTCGCGGTTATTCTAACGATGATTTTTATGTTTATGACCAAGTGGGATATCGCTTTAGTAGTCGTGGTTTTAACTCCGTTAAGCGCGGTGATTGCTTATTTTGTTACTAAACTTTCAAAGAAGTCATTCGCGGTCCAAGCGGCAGTTAACGGTGAGATGGCGGGTTTAGTTAACGAAATGGTCACGGAACAAAAAACGGTCATCGCGTATAGTTTAATGAAAGAAAACACGGAACGCTTTAACGAAATTGACGGACGACTCAAGACTGCTGGAGTTCGCGCTCAATTTGTGAGCTCGTTAGCGCGTCCTACGACTCGCTTTGCGAACGCGATTATTTACGCATGTGTGGCCACTTATGGTCTCATTGTCGTCATTCGCGACGCAAAAAGTGTTGAAGAATATCCAGCGTTAATCGGGATGGCTTCGACTTTCTTATTCTATGCGAGTCAATATACGCGTCCATTTAACGAGATTGCAGAAGTAACAACTGAGCTCGCTAATTCATTCGCCTCTTTACGGCGAATCTTCGAACTAATTGACGCGGAGGATATGGTGAAAGAAGATACGCTTAAAGAGATTGAAGTTAACAAAGGCGAATACGAAATTAATCATATTAATTTTGCTTATCAACCAGAACGGATGATTCTTAAAGACATCTCCTTTAAGGCGTTACAAAATAAACGGGTGGCGTTAGTGGGACCAACTGGATGTGGTAAAACCACACTCATTAACTTGTTAATGCGTTACTATGATGTAAGTAGTGGTGAAATTAAATTAGAAGGCGAAAATATTAACCATATTAAACCATCTTCTTTACGAAAGAGCGTCGGAATGGTGTTACAAGATACTTGGCTTTTTAAAGGCACAGTTCTTGATAATATCCGCTACGCTAAAGACGGCTCAAGTGATGATGAAGTGATGACCGCGGCGATTGCGGCGAACGCTCATGACTTTATCATGAAATTACCCCAAGGCTACCAAACGATTATTGATGACGATGAAGGTTTATCAACTGGACAAAAACAGTTAATTTGTATTGCGCGCTTAATGCTTGTCTTACCAAAGATCCTCATCTTAGATGAAGCCACGAGTAACATTGATACGCGGACGGAGGTTAACATCCAGAAAGCGTTTAATCTATTAATGGATAACCGGACTTCCATTGTCATCGCACACCGTTTATCAACCATTCGTCATGCGGATTTAATCATCGTGATGAAGGATGGACGAATTATCGAGCACGGTAATCACGACGAATTAATTAAAGCGCACGGTTACTATTATGAACTTTATAACGCTCATTAGTGAAGAGCAATCATAGATTGCCTTTAAATACAAGATTAGATATAATAAGCACTGATATAGAAGATAAACTCTTTCTTTATCAATAACTTAACTTATTTTAAAGCAATATTGCTTTATGGAGGTTAAATATGCATTATACCTATCACACCAAAAATGTTTGTTCGTCCCAGATTGATTTCGATTTAAATGACGGAATCGTTACGAATATTAAGTTTGTTGGTGGTTGTCCTGGTAACTTACGGGCCATCGGGAAATTACTCGAAGGCCAAAAGGCGGATGAAATCATCGCTAAGCTTAAAGGGAACATGTGCGGGTATAAGAAAACTTCGTGCGCTGATCAATTAGCTTTGGCGCTAGAAGAAGCCAATCACCCAAGGAAGTAAAAGGAGACAGTATGGAAAATTTATACGAATTCTTAAATAGTCGGCACTCCGTCCGTTCTTATAAGAACGAACCACTTGATTTAAATCGCCGCAATATTATTGATAACTTAGTAAGACAATTAAACGAAGAGCATCATTTGAAATTTAAAGTGGTGTATGACCGGGTGTTTGTGTATAACCGGTTCTTCTTCTCTCTTCGCTTTAAAGCGCGGAACGCAATTTTATTAGTTCACGATAACGAAGAAGAAGCAGGCTATTATAGCGTCCCCTTAATGCTTAAACTCCATGAACTTGGTTTAGGCAGTTGCTATGTTGGTAGCGCCGTTATGCGTCCAGAATATATGCTTGATGGCAATCGCCCAAAGTGTATCTTAGCCTTTGGTGAAATTGATATCCAAGGTCATCCACACGAAAATAAACCATTAGAAAGTTTTATTTATGTCGATGGCCCACGGCCGAACAGTTTATCTCATATTGCTAAGATTGCGATGACAGCGCCAACCGCCATGAACCGCCAAGACTTTATTATTCGGGCGATTAATTCTGAAATCTCCGTGAAGAAAACCAGTAGCGGTCCTTTTAGTGATTTTGATCTTGGTATCGTGAAATATTATGTTGATTTAGCGCGTAACAAAGTAAAACTTAATTTAGAACCCGAACAATTACCTACGAATTAAGGTAATTTTTGCTACCGGCGTTAATAATCTAATAAACTTGCAAATATTTTAGCGATTGATATAATCAATAGCACACCAAAAGAAAGGAGAATTTTTATGGAAGATGACAACAAGACCATTCTCACAAAAGATGGTGAAGAAAAACTCAAAGAAGAATTAAACCGTTTAATTAACACCGAAAGACCACAAATTATTGAAGCTTTAGCGGCCGCTCGGGCGCAAGGCGACTTAAAAGAAAACGCTGACTATGATGCCGCGAGAAACCGGCAAGGGGAAGTTGAAGGTCGAATTAAAGAAATCGAACACATTTTAGCCAACGCCAAAGTCATTAAAGAAGACCGGAATAACGACAAAGTCGTTGGGATTGGTAGTTGTGTCACAATTAAAGCCAGTAACGAACGGAAAGAAGAAACCTACGAAATCGTTGGCACCGTTGAAGCTGATCCCCTTAATAACAAGATTTCTAATGAATCACCACTTGGTATGGCTTTATGTGGCCACAAAGTGGGCGATGAAATTACAGTGCGTAGCAAAGCCAACTATAATGTAAAAATTCTCAGCATTCAAAAGAATAAATAAGTCTACTCAAACATTATATTTTTAGTGTGGCGTGCTTTGGGTATGTTAAAATAATTAAGCGTGCGTATGAGTAAAAAACCGGAAATTAAAAACGTTCATTATCGATTTGTTAGTTCGGTG
>JAKSUW010000007.1 GCA_024408565.1 Bacilli bacterium | reverse complement strand
TCCACTCCATCAACATTCGTGACAAACTCCATTCCGAGTAATGAAGAATTCACAATCGCTTGATTGTTCTTTTTCACCGAATAAGTGAGCGACCCCTTATTCGATAAGGCCACATCAATCACTAACGATCCATCGGGATTAGTTAGTTGCCATGATGTTTTGTTTTCCGCCCCGCAGTTAGCCAAAAGCGAGACAACCATTACTGGTGTTAATAAATAAATAATCTTTCTCATACTTAACATCATAGTATAAGAATAAGTGAAAGTGAAGTTAACACAAGCCCCAAACTAAAATGTGGCATTATTACCGAGATTATTTTTTCGTAATTTCGTTATGCCGATAATGAAAAAGTGATGATTTTAGATTTTTTCTGGTTTTCCCGGCCAATGATATTTATCAAGAATGTTAGGCCAACCTTTACCACTATCTTTAAACTTATTGGCCATTTCTTCGCTAGCCACATGAAATTTAAGTTTTGTAGAACACTCATAGAAGGAATCGGAATTACAAGTTGGAATTGTGCTACTGGTGGTATAAGTAGTTAAATCGACTTTTTCTAGACTCCCACACTTGTGGAAAGTAAGATCACCAATCGAAGTTACAGTATTAGGAATGCTGATAGTAGCAAGACTAGTGCAATTAGAAAAAACCTGACCATCAATAGATCTTAAACTATTAGGAATGTTAATAGTGGTGAGACTAGAGCACCCAAAGAAAGCGCCTCTAGAGATTGAAGTTACCGTATTGGGTAAGTTAATAGTGGCGAGGCTTGTGCACTCATAGAAAGCATCTTCCTCGATAGAAACTAACGCGCTAGGTAATGTAATGTTAACAAGATTAAAACAATGCTGAAAAGTAAATTGTGAAATGGATTCTACACCATCGGGGATAATGATGGAAGTGAGGCTATGACAACCTGCAAAAGCATACTCGCCGATGGAAGTTACGGTATCGGGAATATTAACAACATCAAGTTTTGCACAACCTCGGAAAGTATTTTCGCCAATAGAGGATAATTTACTAGGGAAAATAACACTAGCAAGGTTAGAACAACCACGGAAAGTGTCGTTATTAATAGAGGTTAGACTAGGATTATTTGGTAATTTAATACTCGCAAGTTGAGAACATTCTTTGAAAGCCTTGCTACCGATAGCAATTATACTATCAGGAAGATCGATACTAGTAAGATTAGAACAACCATTAAAAGCTCCATCGCTAATTTCTCTAACGCCAGTTCCTAAATGCGCAGTTTGAATAAACGCCTTAGAAGTATCATCAATTTTAAAATCTGATAAGGATTTTGCGCCTACTTTAATATCATATTTGCCTTTACTAGTATACTGATGTGATAACTCTTGTGATAGTCCACTATCATCTCCCCAATCGATAATAAATTCATCTGCACTTATATCGCTAAATTTAAATGTTTGATTATCTTCTTTCATATCAATGTTCGAGCAAAATTGAGCGTTGAGAGTTTTGTCATAAGTAGCAATGTACACTGTGTCACAATGAATTTCTTTAGGTATTGGTAGCCAGGATTTAAAATTGTAAATATAAATGTCAGATTCTCTTGTTGGTGTAGGATGGGTTGGATCTTCATAAACCGGCACTGTACCATCTTTTACATTTAAATCAACCTTTAACTTTGTACCATCCCAATCAAACCAAGTGACGGTATAAGCGGTTGCTCTACTTTCTTTCCATCCTGAATACAAAGTGTAATCTTGATAAATTTTAATTTTACTAAAATCAAAAACACATTCGCCGCCAGCATTAGTGCACCAACCAATAAAGTCGTATCCCTCTCGCGGAGAGGGGGTGGGAATATTATCTGTGATAATACTGCCCGCTTTAATATTGTCTATTTTTTTGTCTTCATCGCCTTCATTTTTAAAAGTGATAGTATAAGTCGGCGTCGCAGCAATAACGATTGTATAATTAGTGTTCATTGTTAAATTAGAGAAAGTATAATTTCCACCGGTTGCTTCACTCCAATATTGTTGATATCTAGTTTCAACACTGTCATCGGTTAAAACAAAACTATCAACGGGCGAAACCGTAACAGGTTCAATTGTTGCTCCTTTATCATATGTTTTAGAGTAGGTGGTTTCGCCTCCGACATTACAATCATCGAGAATAAAGTTTAAGGTATATTTAGTAGTCGGCGTTGGTTCTGGCCCGTGGACACAACTCGCCAAAAGAGATACCGCCATCACTGGTATTACTAATAATCCTAGTTTTTTCATAATTTCATTATACCACTAATAAAAAGAGCGACGATTTTATGTCAATTTAAAAAAGCGGCGGTGACAGTCTTGTATGCCATTGCGCTAGTCACAAGAAAGTCGATTTTATCATTTTTTGTTTGATTAGAGTGACAAAAAATTAGTGTTTGTTCTCCTTTCGTTCCTTCGGTTTGAAATGGCCCAACGGCAAATTGATCCTCGGCTTTTGTTGGATCGGTTTTAATTAATTCCATCAAATCATTAGGAGTGCCGTTAAAATGGTGCAACGCCTTATTGTTATAGATAACCTCAATAGTCTTATTTAAATCGATAAAAGGCATATAGTATTTACCTTCTGGAGCATCCGTAAAAAATAAGTGGCCAGTTATATCTTTATCGTCAAAGTGTTTGTCATCAATCAAAGCCACTTTAAATTTAAAAGTTTCGCCTTTGGTTGCAGCGAATTCATCAGAAAATATAAACTCGCCCTTAGGGACATCAACATTGATTGTGGTCACCTTCGTTGCACAGGCAGTTAGTAATAAGACTACACTAATTAATGGAACAATTCTTTGTTTAAACATACTTATACCACTTTTCACCATTTCCATTATATCACCAATGAAAAAGAGCGGTTATCTCGCTCTTATAAATTAATATGGTGCCGACTAACGGAATCGAACCGCCAACCTACTGATT
Organism: Bacilli bacterium; assembly: GCA_024408565.1. GTDB lineage: Bacteria > Bacillota_I > Bacilli_A > RFN20 > CAG-826 > UB1719. The sequence continues at coordinate 45,477 of JAKSUW010000007.1, read as the reverse complement.
ACGATTCAGTTGCTCTACCAATTGAGCTAAGTCGGCACGCTATTAATATTAATTAAAGCCAAATAAATTAGCAACGATTTAATTAACAATCCGGTGCTTATCTAACCGGAATTGTAAATTATGTAAAATCGTATAGAATCCACCTTTCTTTAATAATTCATCGTGGGTACCCATTTCAACAATCTTGCCTTCATCCACCACCGCGATTAAATCGGCTTGTTTAATGGTGGATAAACGGTGCGCCACAATAATACAGGTGCGGTCTTTCGCTAGTTCAGTTAAGGCACGTTGAATAATGACTTCGGTCGCGTTATCAAGAGCGCTCGTTGCTTCATCAAGAATTAGTAACGGAGGATTCTTTAAGAAGATCCGGGCAATCGCAATTCGTTGTTTTTGTCCACCGGATAATTTCGATCCCCGTTCACCAATATCGGTGTCCCAACCCTTCGGTAAGGTTTTGATGTAATCATAAATATCCGCGCGAATGGCGGCGTTTTTAATCTCTTCATCACTTGCGTCCGGACGACCATAACGAATGTTATCTTTAATCGTGCCCGCAAATAGATAAACATCTTGTTGGACAATCCCAATGTTCTTTCGTAAACTCGCTAAGGTATATTCGTTGATGTTATGACCATCAAGATATATCTCGCCAGCGTCTTTCTTTAAGAAATAGAAACGGGGGATTAAGTGACAAATCGAAGTCTTACCGCCACCGGATGGACCAACAAAGGCTAAAACTTGTCCCTTCTTAAGTTTAAAGGAAACATCGTCAAGTACTTTCTTCTCGTCGTTATAAGAGAAGGTCACATGGGAGAATTCTAAGTCACCTTCTAAGGTTTCTAATGTTTTAGTGCCATTTTCAATTGTTTCTTCCTTTTCTTCCACTACGCTCACAAACCGTTCAAAGCCACTCGAAGCACTTTCTAATTGTTCTAAGAACATAATTAGTTGGTTTACTGGAGTAATAAATAAAGACACCGAAACAACAAAAGCGGAATAATCCGCGACTTGGAAACGGTCAAAGCCAAGATAGAGTAAAGTTCCACCAAGTAAAATCACGACGACGTTAAATAAATCAGTCACAAATTGAGAAATCGAAAAGTATTTACCCATTGAACCAAAGACATTGGTCCTAATCTTTACATATTCTTCATTAATTTCTTCGAAACGCTTTTGTTCTAAGTCTTGGTTCGTGAAGGCTTTCGTAACACGAATACCGGAGATTGAATTAGCGACCCGGGTATTAAGCTCAGCCGTCGCTTGACGGGTCTTCCGCATATTAGTAATAAATTGTTTCCGGAAGTGATAAGTAACAAATAACAAAATCGGGACGATGACTAATAACACTAAACCAAGAATCCAGTTAATGGTTAATAGATACACAATTGAACCAACAATGGTAAAACCCGCAATTAAGATATTTTCGGGCCCATGATGAGCGACCTCACTAATATCAAATAGGTCGTTCGTCATCGTAGATAAGATCGTGCCCGTATCGTGATTATCGTAATAGGTAAACGGGAGTTTTTGTAATTTCGCAAAGAGTTCGCTTCGCATACTCGCTTGCATTCTTACTCCCATCACGTGGCCATAATATTGCACAAAGTAACGAAGTAAGGCTCTTACAATATAAATACCTAAGAGCGAACATCCACCAATCACAATCATTTGAATATTCTTATCCGGGATCCAGTTCGCTAACATGTAGCGCGTTAAGATGGGATAACCCATCCCAATCGCGGCAATTAAAAACGCCGCGAGCATATCTAAGACAAAGATTTTCTTATGTGGACGATAATAAGCAATAAATCTTTTAAACATACAAACCTTTTATTTTTTCTTGCGCTTTATATATTTTACTAGCGCCATCACCTCGTGAACAACTAATGGAGAAAGCGAGAGTAAAGAAACATAGAGCCAATTAATGGGCGCAAAGGCTATCGTCTTAAAGACCGCGCTTACACCAGGAGTGAGAACAACAAAGAGTTGTAAGATAATTCCTAAGGCAAAAGATAAATACATTAATTTGTTCTTGTGTTTAAAGACAGTGACAAAACTCCGGTTTGGCTCACTCATCCCTAACATATGGAAGAGTTCAGCGAACGCTAAAGTGCTAAAGGCCATCGTTTGGGCCACTAATAAAGTATCACCAGTATAAAGCGATTTAATTTCACTAAGCGTAAACGCTCCAGCTTGCCAAGCGGGAATAAAGAAAGCAATTAAAACACCAATCGTAATCACTATGCCATAAAGAAGCATTGACTCTAAACGACCATTCGATAAGAAGCTCTCTTTTTGCTTCCGTGGCTTTTCCTTCATGACGTTTTTATCTTTTGGATCAATACCTAAAGCAATCGCTGGAGTTGAATCAGTCACAAGGTTAATCCATAGTAAATGGACCGCAATTAAAGGCGCAGGTAAACCAAGACAAACAATAATAAACATCACAAACACTTCCGCAATGTTACTTGATAATAAGAAGAGTACCGTCTTCCGAATATTAGCGAAAATTCCTCGCCCTTCTTCCACCGCCTTTTCAATTGAAGCAAAGTTATCATCCGTTAAAATCATGTCACTAGCGTCTTTTGCAACATCGGTACCAGTAATACCCATCGCAATACCAATATCCGCACTTTTTAAACTTGGTGCATCATTCACCCCATCGCCTGTCATCGCCACCGTTTCTTGATTAGCTTTAAGGGCTTTTACAATATCAACTTTATTTTGTGGTGAGACGCGTCCATAGACATTCACCGTCTTTACTTTTTCTTTTAATTCATCAAACGAAAGAGCATCAAGTTCTAGACCCGTAAGACACGCTTTCGGATTATCCGAGATGCCTAATTTATGTGCAATCGCGTAAGCCGTATCAATGTGGTCACCGGTAATCATAATCGTGCGAATTCCCGCACCTTTTAGTTTACTAACCGCACTCGCGACTTCAGGACGTGGAGGATCAATCATCGCTACTAGTCCAACAAAAATTAAATCGTGCTCATCAATTTTCTTTTTTTGACTATAGGCTAACGCTAAGACACGAAGTCCATGAGTTGAATATTGTTGATTAATTTTCTTTAAGGCTTCGATATGTTTCTTGGTAAGAGCAATACATTTGTTATTAATAACAATTGACTTACTCCGTTTAATAATTTCATCAAACGCGCCTTTGGTAAAAATGTATTCTCCGTTTTGCGTCGACATCATTTTTCTCACACTATCAAAGGGTAGTTCACTCGTCCGTGGATATTGTTTCTCTAAATCATCTTTTTCGAGTTTTAAAGTATGCGCGAATTCCACTAACGCAATTTCAGTTGGATCACCAAAGTTAATAGTAGCGTTACTACATAAGGCCAAGCCTTTCGCTAAGAAATCTAAGTCATGGGTGAAGTGTTCCCGTAAATATTTTTTATTGTTAAAATAGGCTTCTACTACCGTCATCTTGTTTTGGGTTAAGGTGCCAGTCTTATCACTACAAATAACATTGACACTACCAAGTGTTTCAACACTCGGTAATTTCCGCACAATGGTATTGGCCTTAACCATGCGCGTGACGCCAAGGGATAAAACTATCGTCACCACCGCTACGAGTCCTTCAGGGATGGCGGCAACGGCTAAGGCAATCGCGTTTAAGACCGCGTTAATCCAAACATCAATTTGACTACCACTCCCATCAACACAAATCCAAATGATATTAACCGCGAGAACGAGCAAAACAATTCCAATCGTTAAGAAACCCAAGAACTTGGATAACTTGGCTAGAACTTTCTGTAAAGGGGTTAATTCAGGGGTTTCTTGGGCAATGCTATCGGCAATCTTACCAATTTCGGTATCCATGCCAATTTTAACGACCACACCCTTACCACGCCCATACGCGACAATCGTGGAGGCGTAGGCCATATTAAGCCGGTCACCTAAAGGTACTTGATCAGTGAACACTAAATCCGCGTTCTTTTCTACCGCGACAGATTCACCGGTTAAACTTGATTCATTAATTTTTAAATTAACACTTTCAATTAAACGAAGATCAGCGCCAATGACTTCGCCTTCTTCAAACACCACCACATCACCAATGGTAAGAGCGCTCGCTTTTACGCGTGTTAATTTCCCATCACGCAACACGCTCACCAAAGGTGAAGATAATTTCTTTAACGATTCGAGACTCGCTTCCGCTTTCTTTTCTTGAACAACCCCAATCACCGCATTAAGGATAATGACAGCGAGAATAATAATGACATCGGCCCAGTTTTCAAAGAAATCAAAACCAGTCTTGACCGTTTGATAAACCGCGACACCTAAAGTAATCGCAATCGCAGCAAACAAGACATAAATCATTGGGTTGTTCATTTGTTCGAGGAACAAACGAATAATCGATTTCTTTTTGCCTTCGTTTAATTTATTTTCGCCGTATTGCTCTTGCCGCTTTTTTGCTTCTTCCTGGCTTAAACCATGACGAACGTCAACTTGTAGAGCGTGCGCCACTTCCTTCGCACTTTGACTAACAAAACAATTGTTATTATCCATCTTAATCTAATGTTGACTCCCGCTTCTCGTAGACGCTTTCAAATTTATGCGCTTTCTCAGTTAAGTTATGTTTAATTAAAGCACTTAACATATTAACCGCCGTCTTCCCCACTTCAATCATATCAATATGCATACTTGAGATTGTGGGTGACATAATGTGCGCGTATTTAGTGCCGATAATCGAAAGCACTTCAATATCTTCCGGCACTTTTAGATCATTGTCTTTCGCTGCGTTAATAACTGCTTTCGCTAATGAGTCACGATACGCAATAAAGTAACCTGGATTTCGGTGGGTTTTAAAATAACGTTTAAAGTAATCGTAGGTTCTGGTATAAGAATCATCGGTCATAATCGAATAGGCTTTTTTATTCAGTAATTCGTGCACTTCATAAAAAGCCTTCTCCATTCTAGATAATAGGCGTCCACCATTTTCCATATGTAAGAAGGTAACTTCTTTTTTATTCTTCTCACGGGTTAACACTGCCGCGACAATTTTCTTTAATAAATGTTCATAACCAAAATAAACGCAACCAACCTTTTCATCCGTAATATTGTTATTGATAACAATGGTGGGGACATTATAACTAGAAACTTTGGCAATATCATGTTCATCAAGTTCATCATCAAAGATAATCGCTCCATCCACGTGCGTCGTAATCACTTTTTCTAGCATCCGGTTCGCTTCTTCTTTGTTATGCGAAGTAACAAATAAAGAAATTAAAAAGCCATTCGCCCGCGCCACTTCGGTTAGACCATATAAAAGATTTGCAATATAAACATAATTTGCGCTTGGAATAATGACACCAATATTGGTGGTACGGTTAGTGGCAAGGGCTTGAGCTAAGGCACTTGGTTTATAACCTAAACGCGCGATAGTGGCATTCACTTTATCACGAGTAGCTTGTGTCACATTACTCTGTTTATTAATGACTCGCGAAACGGTGGCAAGAGAAACTCCACTTGCCTTAGCGACTTCATAAATGGTGACTCGGTCTTTAAAGTTACCCATGTTTCTTTACATTACACTTTTTTTCTTTCATTATCAATGAAAAAAGAAATCATTATGAAATGTAAGCGAAGATATTTACATTAAAGTTTTACGATTTTTAAACGCTTATTCGGGATATCTTTTCGCCCGACTTTTGCTTGGGGTTTATTATCTAACCGCACGAGGTCGCCCGTAAAGCCGACCGTGTTATTAACCACTAAGGCACTACCAACACCAAAGACATCCACTGGGACTTTTAGTTTTACCCATTCTTTGATTTTTGCTAAATCAAAAGAAGAAGAAACAATAATCCGCACATAACGATAACCATGATTATCTAACGCTTTCCGTAAAGCAAAAATTAATTCTTTACAAACACCATGTGGATCAAAGCCTTTAGTGTTCTTGTTTTTAAAATATTTATCAATGAGGGCCTTGGATGTGTCTACGCGCACGGCGCCTAAATGACGACCTAAGACTTTCGCTACCTTTAACGAGTCAGTAATCACATCGTTATGATAATCAATCAGAGCCGTGACTTTTTCGTTTGGATAAGTCGCGTGATATAGTTTACAAGCTTTCACGATATCGCCACCACACATTTGGATGAGCGCGTGCGGCATCGTGCCAACACCATGGCCGCCCCACCATAAACCTTGGGCGTCAGTGGAAACTTTTCTTACCCCTGCCACATAACTAGCGTAACCATCACCCACTTGGGTCAAATAATCATCCTGGCGGTCCGCCATCGAAAACATATCATATTTTTTACCTAACACTTTTTTAATCCGGTAGGTGTTCGTGGCGACACTACTACGTCTAGCTAAAATACCATCAATTAACGATTCAAGATAACCAAAGTCTTCGTAGCGGCCAGTGATTTTTAAAACCGGTTCGTTGGCCTTCATTAAATCACCATCATTTAAGGCTTCAATTTTTAATTGGGTAGGATTTTTCGCGAAGGTTTTAATTAACGCTAAAACTTCATCAATACCACAGAGCATTGCGTCGTCCGTACGAGCGAAAAATTGCATGGTGACTTTATGATTCTTTAAATGTTTTAAAACAATGTTACGAGTTTTTAAAAAGTAGTTCGCACTATAAAAACCATCAGCAATACTTTTTGGAAAACAAAAAGTTTTGTTCGTTAAATGTTTTATTTTCCCCTGTTCTTTTAAGGTAACTTCTAATGGTTTCATATTTTTTCAATGATAAGACGATAAATCGTCTTGCCCTCTTGACGGAACTTCGCTTCGTATTCAGTTAAAGCGTCGTTAACGTCTAATCTATTATAATGGGGATTATCAACAATTATCTTAAATTTTTCTTTTGGCAACACTAATTTGGTGTATTCATATAGATTATCTTGATCCGTTTTCATCACAATTTGTCCATGCTTTTTTAAAATCCGGTAATAATCAAGCATAAAGTTTGGTGAAGTTAATCGCCTTTTGGCGTGTTTCTTTTTGGGCCAGGGATCAGAAAAATTAAGAAAGATTTTGGTCACCGCACGAGAAGGAATATCACGAATCACATTAATAAAATTATCGTAGATAATCCGAACATTTTTTAAGTCCGTTTCGTTTAACTTTTTTAAAGCGGGACCCGCGACGGAGATAACTCGTTCAATCATGACAAAATGAATCTTGGGATTAAGTTTCGCCATTTGGATGATAAAGTCACCCTTACCTCCGCCTACTTCCATCCATAAATTCCGTTTGTAAAATGGATTCTTTGGATCAAAGCTCGCGTAGGCAAAATCCGCGTGGGCTTTTAGATAAGGAAGAGCCCAAGGCTTATATTTAGTTCTCATCGTTTAAGTTAAGAAAGTAATAAATCGCGCGAGCGTAAATTGCGGCGGCTTGCATTAAGCTTTTAACAGGAATATATTCATCGTCTTGGTGCATCGCGTAGTTCGCACCGGCGGGTTCCGCCCCAAAGGCGACTGTATTATTAAGATGATGGGCGTAAGTTCCACCGCCGGTAACAACTGGTGGAGTCTTTGTATCACCAGTTTCATCTTGATAAGCCTTCATTAACGTTTTAATTAAAGGGGAGGACGGATCACGATATAAGTGCTCGCAGTGTTCTTCATGGAGTAAGGTAAAACCAGTAGTTTTAAGAACCTCTTGCATAATTTCGGTAACACTCGGTGCTTCGGGACAGCGAACATTCGCGGTCATTTTTAATTCGCCATCGTGATAATCAACGATGCCCACACAAACGGTTGTTTCTAATAACTTTCCAGTATGATACGCGCCAAGGCGTTTACAAGTCGTGTCTAAAAAATCCTCAGCAAGTTTTAAAGCGACCTCATCGTGGTTTAACGTTGCTAATTCTTTTAAGCCAAGCAAGAAAGCGTTCTTCCCTAATTGGGGCGTGCTACCATGCGCAGCCACACCGTTAAAGGTAATGCTATTGCCTTCAATCGTATGAGGAACAGTTAAGTGATCTTTTACTTCGTCAATATTATCAACGGTAAAGGTGGTGCGAGAGTTCACCGCGTTCGCGACTAAACCGCCAGTAATTTTACTAATATGTTTGAAGGTAATTTTCTTGCCGAGTAATAAATGCATCATCCCTTTCTCCCCAAAAATTAATGGGAAGTTTGAATCAGGCGAAAAGCCATAATCGGGTGATGAATGCTTTTTTAAATAAGCCTCGATGCATGAATTTTGTCTTTCTTCATCCCCACCCGCGAAAATGCGAATTTGGTGATGATGAATTAAATTATTATCTTTTAGGGCTTTAACCGCGTAAAAAGCAGCCAGTAACGGACCTTTATCATCGGCTACCCCACGGCCATAAAGCGTATCTTTCACTCGACTCATTTCGTACATATTACGCTTCGCGTTAGGACTTACCGGAACTACATCAAGGTGACCATAAATACCAATGACTTTGCCCTTTTCGCCAAGCGATAATTCCGTGTAACGATTGTTCCGTTCAACTTTAAAGCCATACATTTCGCCAAGTTTAGCGAATTCTTTAATCGCGCGATCAATATTTTTTCCATACGGCATTTCTTCTGTCGCGCTCGCCTTATCATAAGCGCTCGGGATACTAACAAAATGCGCTAAAGTTTTTAGTAAATCATTTTCGTATGGTGCCACTAGCTTTTTAAAATTAATCATAGATTCTCCTGATAAATGTAATCACTTCCGATTAAGGTTAAGTGAGGATTATAGATAACGTTTTTTAATTTATCAACAATTAAACGCGCTCCACCACCAGTAATAATAACTTTCGGTTTCGCTTTTAAAGCTTTTGTATAGTCACGCGTAAAGCCTTCAATCGCGTAAACTAATGAATAAATAACTCCGTTATTAATACTCATATGGGTATCTTTACCAATCGGTGAGCGTGACGCGATTAATTTAATCGTTGGTAAACTCGCGGTATTAATATTCATGGCTTGAACGGCACCAAAAGAACCGGGTAAAAAGGAAGCGCCAATAAAATGATTATTGTGATCAAGTCCTAAAACTTTCGCGACCGTGCCGATATCAAAAATTACCGCGGGCATCCCGTATAAATAGCGGGCCCCCACTAAATCGGCAAATAAGTCACTGCCAATCTCGTTTTCTTTCGCGGTTAATTGATTAAGTTTAACTTTCTTTTTTAGATTCTTTACTTCGTAAATCTTCGCCGAAGTGATTTGCTTTACGAGTGATTTAACTTTCTTGGTGACACTTGGCACGACACTACAAATCACAACCGCTTTAATCGCGGGATTTTTAAAATTAGCGAAATTAAGTTTTTGTTTCGATGTAAACCGTTCACATTTTAAAACTTGGGGACGATGCTTTAAATCCACCCAAGCGCATTTAATAAAACTATTACCAATATCAATGACTAATTCCATTTAACTTACCACCACGTTCACAATTTTATTCTTCACGGTAATGACCTTGCGAATGGTTTTCCCGTCAATATGTTTCTTAATGACTTCGTTATTAAGGGCGATGTTTTTCATTTCTTCATCACTCGCGTTAGTTTTAATCTTGACAGTTGTCTTCATCTTTCCGTTGACGCTTAAAGCGATTTCAATTTCATCTAACACAATTTTCGATTCATCATAAGTTGGCCAAGAAGCGTAGGCTAAGGAATCATGACTTCCTAAAAGTTCATTAATTTCTTCACCAATAAAGGGACAAACACAACTGAACATCTTTAAGAAATTAAGCATGTAAGGTTCATAGATTTTATCCGCTTTATAAACTTCGTTAATAAAAATCATCATTTGGCTAATCGCCGTGTTAAATTGAAGATTCGTGAAATCTTCGGTTACTTTCTTCACCGTAAAGTGATAGATGTAATCAAGCTTATGGTCGTTATCTTTACTATAGCGTTTTGTGAGTTCATCGCTTGTATAAACCCGCCAGACGCGTTCAATAAAGCGTCTTGCTCCATCTAGACCCGTCATACTCCAGGGAAGCGAGGCTTCAAGTGGCCCCATAAACATTTCGTATAAACGTAAAGAATCCGCGCCGTATTGTTTTACAATATCATCCGGATTAATGACGTTACCACGGCTCTTACTCATCTTCTCGCCGTTTTCCCCTAAGATCATACCTTGGTGGAATAATTTCTTAAATGGTTCACTAGTTGGTACAACGTTAATATCGTGTAAGAATTTATGCCAGAACCGTGCATAAAGTAGATGCAGCACCGCGTGTTCACTCCCACCGATATATAAGTCCACTGGTAGCCAGTGTTTTAGTAAATTAGGATCAGCAATCGCGTTATCATTCTTTGGATCAATATAGCGGAGATAATACCAACAAGAGCCCGCCCATTGGGGCATTGTGTTCGTTTCGCGTTTATAGGTTTTATTGTTTAACTTAACATTTAACCAATCACCCGCATGAACAAGTGGCGACTCACCTGTTCCACTTGGCGCATACTTCTCTAGTTTTGGTAAAACCAAAGGTAAGTCTTTTTCATTTAACGGCTTTAAATCATTCTCGTCCATTAACATCGGAATTGGTTCACCCCAATACCGTTGCCGGGAGAACAGCCAATCGCGTAATTTATAGTGAACGGTAAAACTACCCGCTTTAATCTTCATTAATTGTTTGGTGATTTTTTGTTTCGCTTCATCAATCATTAAGCCGTTAATAAAATCACTATTAATATGCTTCGCGTCTTCTTCCATTGCCGCTTTAGTAATATCACCTTCTAAGACTTGAATCATGGGAAGATGATGAAGTTTAGCAAACGCGTAGTCGCGACTATCGTGCGCGGGAACCGCCATCACAGCACCAGTCCCATAACTTGCTAAAACATAGTCAGCAATATAAATCGGGACTTCTTTTTGGTTAATGGGATTAATCGCGTAGACGCCTAAAAATACCCCGGACTTATCTTTATTTAAATCAGTCCGTTCTAGATCAGACTTATGTGAAACTTTTTCAATATAGGCGAGAACTTCCTCTTTTTGTTCTTGACTCACAATCTCTTTCACTAATGGATGCTCAGGCGCTAAGGTGCAATAGGTACAACCAAATAAAGTATCCGCGCGAGTTGTAAAGACATCAAAAGTTTTATTACTACCTTTAATCTTAAAGGTCACCGTGGTACCGATTGATTTACCAATCCAATTGGTTTGCATATCAATCGTGGACTTCGGCCAATCAAGTTCTTTTAAACCATCAAGGAGTTTATCTGCGTATTTAGTAATTTTTAAAATCCATTGCCGCATTGGCATCCGGATAACCGGATAACCACCCCGTTCACTTTTTCCATCAATTACTTCTTCATTAGCGAGAACTGTCCCAAGTTTCGGACAAAAATTCACTGGGATATTTTTTACTTCCGCTAGACCATGTTCATAGAGTTTAAGAAAAATCCATTGGGTCCATTTATAGTAACTAGGATCAATCGTGGAGATTTCTTTACTCCAGTCGTAAGAAAAACCTAATGATTCAATTTGTTCTTTAAAGTGGGCGATATTTTTTCGCGTAAAGGCTTCCGGATGAACATTATTTTTTAAAGCGAATTGTTCAGCGGGTAAACCAAACGCATCCCAACCCATTGGATGAAGCACATTGTAGCCTTGCATCCGTTTCACCCGTGCGATGATATCACTCGCCGTATAGCCTTCCGGGTGACCAACGTGTAGACCTTCGCCACTAGGATAAGGGAACATATCTAAGATGTAATATTTCGGTTTCTTAAAATCGTGCGTATCGCAATAAAAAGTATTGTGTTTTGCCCAATATTCCCGCCACTTTTTTTCGATGGTTAAATGCTCATACGTACGGCTCATACTTGATATATTATATCAAAATTATTTGTTTTTGATTATAATAACTAGTGATGAAGACAAGATTACGGCCGAATCATAAACTTACCTATTGCACCTTTTTTATTTTGTGGGTTGCTTTAGCCGGACTCCTTTGGACCATCTTTGGTAGCAAGTCTTGGTTAGTCGAAACGATTGATTTAAGGAAAGAAGCCATTTATCTATCAGTTAGTTTTGTCGTGATGGTAATTGGGATGATCATTTATATTAGTAAAATTTACTATGTCATCGAAGATGAACAAATCGTTCGTCATGGTAGTAAAATCATGATGTACCGCTTTAATAATATTGTTTATCTTGACGAAAAGTATAGTAAAAAACACGTCGATTTAAAATTCTATAGTAACAGTGGTTATTGGGTTTATCTTACCGATACCCGCCAACACGACTTATACAAAATTATTAAACAAAAATCACCTTTATTAGATTATGATGCCTTCCGGGCTAAATACCCCAAAGCCCCCGTTGACTAATAACAAATAATTGCAATTATTTTTCTCTTCCCTTATAGTATTAAGTGCGATTTACGAGGTAAATGTATGAGTAGAGTTTGTCCAGTGACTGGTAAAGGTCCATTAAGTGGTAACAACCGGAGCCACTCTTTAAGAGCGACTCGTCGAGTTCAAAATCCGAATTTACAAAAATTTAAGCTTAACGTGAACGGCAAAATGATTACCGTGCGTTTAAGTGCCCGTGGCTATCGGACATTAATGAAAGCCCAAAAAGCGAAGACGAAGAAAATTACCGCCCCAAAAGCGGAAGCCAAAGCGCCCGCTACGGAAACCGCAAAGTAAATAAATAAGTAAATAAAAAGAAGGCCAGTCGGCCTTCTTTTTTTATCCTAATTTTTATTTATTGTAAGGAACTTCAAGCACAATATCACTTAATGGATATGAAGAGCACGGATGAATCCAGTTAAAGGTATAGTCGGCTAAACGACGACCTTCGGTTTCTTTTGGTGCATAGATCTTACCACTAACAAGTAACGAATGGCACCACCCACATTCACCACTCCGGCAACGGCTTGGCGCGTGGACGCCGCCCTTTTCCATCGCATTAAGTAAAGTCTCATTACTATGGCAGGTGAGATGATATTTCTTATCCCGCATAATAACAGTGAGTTTATAACTCTTATTAATCGCGTCTTTCGGGAAATCTTTATCCTTCGTTGGATCACCATATTCCCCAAACGCTTCTTTTCTAAACCGACGACGGGTGAGTTTAAGTTCTTTCGCCACCTTATCCATCGCGCGATATAAACCACGCGGACCACAAACAAAGAGGGAATAATCGCCTTTCGCGTATTTCTTAATAATCTTAGCGGTAATAAAGCCATCTTTGTCTTCTAAGACATAAGCAACTTTCACTTTCTTACACTTTTTTGTAATCGCGTCTAATTCATCCTTAAAGAGTAATGCACTCTTATTTTTCGCTCCATAAATAATGGTGAGGTTAAAGTCTTCGGTACCATCGGCGATGGCTTCGGCCATCGAAATAAATGGAGTAATACCACTACCACCCGCGACCGCGACGACGGTCTTCGCATCGCGAATGGGACTATAGTAGAATTCGCCTTGGGGACCTGAGATCTTAACCGCTTGTCCCACTTTCCATTTCTTGTTAACTTCTTTTGACGAGAAACCATCAACATTATCTTTAATGGTAATTACATAATGAGAATCTTTGCCTAACGCTTTCTTGGGTGAAGAAGAAATTGAGAAGGGGCGACTCACCACCACTTTCCCAACTTTGATATCAAGGACAACGTATTGACCAGCGCGGAAATAAGCGAGTGGCTTATTTTCGGTTGAGGTTAAAACAAAGCTTTTCGCATTCGCCCGGGCAATGACTTTACTCACTTTCGTTAATTGACTCGCGGGGTGGAGAGCGTCCACTAATTTATTCGCGGGATAATCAAACGGATGGAGTTCATCACTCGCCGCTTCGATGTGTTTATTTCTTTCTTTCACTAAGCCTAAAAACGCACCAACGCCTAAGCCTTTTAAATGTTTTTTATCGTAATTATACTTCGCCATAATTATTCTCCTTTTGCCATATCAAGTAAGGCGTAACGGGCTTGTTCGCGTCCGCTTAAATAAGATTGGGAATAACCATCCATCTGGGTGCCGTGTCCACCACAAAGTCTTAACCGTTTAATCGTGTGATCAAGCTTATGACCAGATTGGACCCGCGCAAACATGCCATCCCAATTTTGTGGAATATAACCGTAGGTATTGCCATTGGGTGAACCAACGTAACGCGCCCAAGTAGTTGGTGTCGCAATCACCACTTCTTCGATATGATCACGAATATTCACTTTCATATCTTTTTCAAACTGTTTAATCGTATCCATCGTGATTTTATCTTTAAACTTAAAGTAGTTTTCAGGTGTTACACCTTTCATAATGTCGCAATCATAGAATTTGGTGAATTGGAGTAAGCAAGTGCCTTTCGGTGAACAATCCGGAATCACTTCGTTAAGAATCGTAATGCAGTTTTCCTTATGGGTTTCTAAACTCTTACTATTTTCAAATTGAATCCGGTTATTACCAGTCGTCCGAATGAAAGTATCATAACGGCCATCTAAGCCTAACTCTTTCGCCGTGACATCTAAGGCAAAATAGACAGTGAGACAAGGTTGACCAATGTGGCGTGCGTTCATACTCTTACGGTCACGCACTGGCACTTCTTTTGGATCCATCATCTTGCCAAACACTGTTCCAGGATGGATATTAGCAATCACATAGTCCGCACTAATATAGGTGCCATCATTTAAGGTCACCCCATGACAAACATTATCACGCACATCAAAGCTCTTTACAGGTGAACAATACCAAATATCGCCACCCATCTTGCGAATCGCTGCATCAAAGGCCAGCGAAATTTCATGACTCCGGTCATGACAAATATAAGGTTTCCGGTAAATATAACTATAGGTCATAAACGCGTACACCGCGAAGGACATCGAGTCGCTAGGTGTAGCAATATAGTCCCAATAAGATTCAATAATTTCTCTAGCTTTATCAGGCATCCCAATCTTTCTTAACATCGTATCAGTATCAATTGGAACAAGTTTCATGAGGTCTTTCCATTGGAAGAGCATTTTCATTTTGGCTAAGCCACCGGGTTCATTATGATAAGAATCTAACCATTCGACACCATCGGTAAACATCCGACCAAACTCTAAGAACGTTTCTACACTCTTACGGCAACCAGGCACTGCCTTTTCCATCGCATCCGCAAACGCTTTTACGCCCACTGGCATATACACGTTGAATGGATCCTTTTTATCTAAACTAATTGAGCAGAAGGCTTCGTTCATCGCGACCCACTTCACTTGTAAGCCATAACTATCAAGCAAACGACGAACCGCACCCGCGGTTTCTCCTTCACCAACCGAACACATTTCGTGTAAAGTGGCTTCAAACTCGAAGCGGCCCCGACGGAAACTTGTCGCACAACCACCGGGTAAATTATGTTTCTCAAGTAAGAGAACTTTTTTGTGATTTTGGGCTAAATAAGCCGCGGCTGAAAGGCCACCGTTACCAGCGCCAACAACCACCACATCATAGTGTAATTGATTGCTCATATTTTCGTTACCTCTTTAATATAATTAAAGCACATTATATTGAAGAAATGCAAAAATATCATTATAATTAACTCGCCTTAAAAACTGGAGGATTACCCAAGTGGCTGAAGGGGCGGGCTTGGAAAGCTCGTAGGCCTGTAACAGGGCGCTAGGGTTCAAATCCCTAATCCTCCGCCAACTAAAGTAACGGTATTGTACTAGCAATATCGTTTTTTAATAACTATTTGATTTTCCGTAAGCGGAAATTGCCGTAGACTTGTTTGATACTCGTCACGCTAATAAAACTCTTTGGATCAGCATCCCGCACTAGTTTAATAACTTGAGGGGTTTCGTAGGTGGAAACAATCGCATAAATAATAATTCGTTCTTCGCCCGTAAACGCGCCTTTAGAACGCACAATAGTCGCACCATGGGGAATATTTGCTAAAAGTAATTTTGGTAGATTCTCCACTTTCGTAATAATTTGAATTTGTTCCTTTTTATTAGTCCGGGTGATTAAATCAATCACGGTCGCCGACACAAATGAGAAAATCGTGACAAATAGCAAGATTACAATCGCATTCGCAACCGCATCAGGTCCGGGTGTACCTGATTGTACTTCTGAGAAGCCACTTAAAATGGCAAATAAGGCAAAAATCACCGAGTTAATTAAAATATTGTAGCGCCCAATGTTACTGGATTTTCTCATCGAGTAATAATAGCCAATCGTATCAACACCACCCGAAGAACCACCACAAGCAAACGAGAAACTACTTGCCACCCCAGAAAAAATACCAGCTAGCATCGCACGAGTTAATAGACCCGCTTGAATAATTGAGCCATTGTCAAGTTCAATCACACAAGCAATCTGGGTTGCTAATGTATCAATAAATTTAAAATTCACAAAATTAGTCAGTAAAGAAGTAGCAACGACATTAATCGTCGTAAATAAAGCAAACCGGAAACTAATCTTGCGGAAGGCCAAGATAATAATCGGGACGTTAATAATTGCGTAGGAAACCGAGTAAATAAGTGTCATATTTTCATTCGTGCCCGTCGACATATTGAAAATTAAAGCAATAATCCGAGCAAGACCGCTACTACCCCCCGAAATAAGTGGTAAAGCCTGAGGAGTACCTTCGGTCATCGTCGGTGATTGGAATATTTTAAAAGTTAGAGCAAATAATAAGGCAGCAAACAAAGTAATAAGAATCGAATAAAAATATTCATAAAATATTTTCGTCTTCGGATGCTTGTTTAAATATGCATCAACTCTATTTTTGTGGTTCTCAAACGCACTTTTCATCTTTCGCTGACTTTTATTGTAGTATAAGCCCATAAAAATACAACCTAAACAAAAAAATTAGTTTATGAACTAATTGGTTTATACAAATAATTTGCAAAAATCCTATAGGTAAGTTATCATAAACCGGTATCATATCAAGCAAAATTTATGAAAATTTTAAAAGCGATTGGTAATGTTTTTGTAAAAATCTGGCGTTGGATTAAGAACACCGCTTGGGTTCAACCCCTTTTAATCGTCGGTTTAATTTTCGGCGTAATTTTCTCAATCCCTGCAATTACGAGCGCGATTCAAAATTTAATCAAAAACAACAACAGTGCGAGAAAATTCTTTGAAACCTATCAACTAAAGATGGAAGGCGATAAAGATAGCGAAGCCCAAAAACTTTTAGATCGCTATGACATTAGCCGCAAAGAATATAATGAACAGAAAACTCCCGAACAGAAAAAAGCGGTTATCAATAAAATCCCCGATAAAGAAAAAAAGTTTTTCTTATTCTTCACTAGTTACGCCACCGTTAACGATGATTTAAAGTCGGGCTTTGAAATTGCGGAAACCTATTGGAAAACTACCTTTGGTGTCAAAGATGATTTTCGCCTTTATACCATCTTTACCGATGAAGAAACGACCACTGCCACTACAAAGAAACCCGCGTTTGAAACTTTTATGGACAGCAAGAGTTGGTTCTTTGAAGAAGCGGCGGTGAATGGTGAAAAAACTGAATATTACAAAAACGGTAAAATCACCGACGATCAATTAACAAAACTTAGCGATTGTGATCCAAGCAACTTCCAGCTTCCTTTACTTGTTCTCGTTGATTGGAAGATTTTACTCCAAGATGAACCAGATGAAACAAACATTGGTATCACTCAATTAACCTTTGGTCTAACTGGTGATGATAACTGGGCGAAGGCGAAATTCCTCGTCGATTGTTGGAACGGCGAAGGCGAATTCGAACCTAAATAATTAAATCAGTTTAATTACTGAATGCGGGAGGAACTGAGTTAAATCACTCCCGTTTTTTATTAATTGCTTAATCTTTGTGGACGATAAATTTTTGTGACAGGCTTCGCATGGATAAATAATGGTTTTAATCTCTGGCGCAAGTTTTTGGTTAATCTTCGCCAGTTTATTTTCGTATTGTTGATCAGTTTTATTGCGCACCCCACGAATAAGAAACTCGGCATGGTGACTTCTCGCGTAATTAACGGTATAGCCTTTCGTGTAATCAACTTTGACACGGTCTAAGTCTTTCACCGCTGCCTTCATCATCGCTAAACGTTTTTTACTCGTAAAATATGCACGCTTTTTTGGATTAACGGCTAAAAGTAGTATCACTTGATTAAAATCTTTTAAAGCCAGTTTAAGAATCGATAAATGACCATTGGTAATCGGGTCAAAACTGCCCGCAAAAACCGCAACCTTTTTTACCGCCATATAATCTTAATTAATGTCCGCCCATAACGGTAATCGCGTACCTTAGTAAAAGTGATATCGAGTTTAATTTCTTTTTCGCTTTCAATCACAATCGCCGCTTGTTTCGATAGAAGCCCATCATCAACTAATTGCTGAACAATCTTCTTAATCACATCTAGTTGATATGGTGGATCAAGTAAAACTAAATCAAATTTAATTCCGTCTTTTTTAATTTGCTCTAGTGCAACTGAATAATCTAACGCCATCACTTTTGCATTCGTAATCTTTAGATTATCGAGATTAGTTCTAATTGTTTTAAGCGCTTCGCGGTCATGGTCAACCAAATAAACCAATTTTGCCCCACGACTAATGGCTTCAATACCAAGTGCCCCACTACCCGCAAATAAATCTAAAACGGTTGCGCCTTTTACTAATTCACCAAGCGCTGAGAAAAAACCCTCTTTCACCATGTCTTTACTTGGACGGGTATTTTCGCCTTTTGGCATCAATAATTCACGATGCCGATATATTCCAGCCACTACACGCATAACAACCATAATTATACAAAAAAAATAAAAAAAATATTGAAATGTTATGCATATAGCATAAAATATAAAATTGTATGGATAATTTCCCAAACAGCCAATTGGCAAAAGCTGACCTCGTTTTGTATGGTCACGTGATTACTCTCGACAAGAAAAAAACTACCGCGGAAGCTGTGGCGAGTAAAGATGGCAAAATTATTTTTATTGGTAGCAAGAACGATGCCCAGAATTACATTGATAAAAAAACCAGAGTCGTCGATTACCAAGATAACTATATTTATCCAGGCTTTGTTGATGGTCACGCCCATCCGAGCATAATGGGTGCGGGTCTCTCCTCCGGTTGTTTATGCACGAATGACGATACCGCTGCTCAAACGATTGCGAAACTTAACCGTTATATTGCCGCTCATCCGGATAAAGCCTTCTATTCGACTTATGGTTCTTACGCTAGTTTAAGCCAAGGTAAATATCATTTCACTTGTAAAATGCTAGATGAAAAAGTTCGATTAAATGGACAACCATTAAATCGTCCTCTCATCGTTGTTGATACAAGTGGACACTCGGGTTGCCTTAATAGTACTGCACTTAATCTTATCCGTAAGCGTTTCCACATCACCGATGATGCTAAATTTGTTAAAGATAACGATTTCTATGATATGTTTGGTCTTGAAGATTTTGGCCATGGGCCAGAACTTGATGGGAATGTGTGCGAAACACCATTCCATATCATCGCTCTTTATATCCCACGGAATATTGAAGAAGTTAAAAGTAGCATTTTAAACACCCAAAAACGAATTTATCTACCGACTGGTTACACCACCATCGGTGATTGTACCATTATTAATGATTCCTCTGTTCAACTCGTCGAAGCGATGTATCAATTAGCGGTTGAAGGCAAACTCAAATACAAAGTTCGTTCCTTTTTCTTAATCGACGAAATTAGTACCGCAAGCGCACAAGAGCAAATCCAAGTGGCTATTAACCTGCGGAAAAAATATTCACACGAATTCTTTAAAATTGTCGGCGTGAAACTATTTATTGATGGCACAACGGAAAAATATAGTGCTTACACAACGGAAAAATATGTTACTAATCCATTTGAACGTTATTACCCACAAGGTTATCACGGCATTTTCCGTTGGCGTGAGAGTTTACGGCACGGCGCTCCTTCGATGGCGGACTTAATTGTCGAGGCCAATAAAAACGATTTAGCCGTTGATGTACACGCTTATGGGGATGGAGCAGTTCGTTTCGCGTTAAATGAATTTGGCAAAGCTTACCAAATTTATCCCTATAATCGTAATAGTATTGCCCACTGCGCCTATATTCGTGATGAAGATGTCCCGTTATTTGAAAAATATCATGTGACCCCGCTTGTCGCACCTCATTGGTGTGTGCGGAAGCAAGCGGCGGATCGCTATGAAGAAGAAATTTATGGTAAATATGACCCACAAAATCCGGATAAACGGAGCATTCAACGTGGCTATTTAATTAAATCCTTATTTGGTCAAGATAATCATAATCGCGTTTCTTTCCACACAGATGGCATGTGTTCCGAAGGCGTTCCTTACATGATTTATGCCGCAGTGAACCGGGTTGATCCGGATAACGCTGACCCGACTTCACCGAACTATCTTGGCCCGCGTGATCCGCGCGAATGTATCACTCCCGATTTAGCGTTACGGGCATTAACCCGTGATCCTGCTTATTTGCTATTTGAAGAAAACAATATTGGTGTTATCGAAGTTGGTCGCGCCGCGGACTTCTCGATTTATCCGTGTGATTTTACGGATTCTAAGACTACCGCCCAAGCTAATTATAAGGTTAGTAAGACATCGGTCATTGCCACATATGTAAATGGCAAGATTATGGCTGGTGCTCACCGCAATAAGAAACTTAATATTGTTAAAGACAATAACCCAAGTCTTCGTAATAAATCAGTCGATGTCACTTTACCGATTAGTAAAGAAGACGAAGAAACGATTAGCGATATGATGGAATATTTAAAAAATAGCCAAGACGAAAACTACCGCAAAACGCATCCGGATGTGCGCGAAGGGATTGGTTTAGCCGCTCCCCAAATCGGCATTAATAAAAAAATGATTGTGGTTCATTTAACTAATGAAGATGGACAAGAAGTCTCGCACGCCCTCGTGAACCCAAAGATTGTTTCCACAAGCGCTAAACAATGCTACTTAAAAGGTGGCGAAGGCTGTTTAAGTGTTGACGAAACGCACGAAGGCTACGTCTTCCGTCATTACGCCATTCGCGTGGAAGGCTATGACGCTTTATTAAAACAAAACGTTTCCTTTAAAGCGCAAGGCCTAGAAGCGATTGTTTTACAACACGAAATTGATCACCTTTCGGGTATTCTATATTATGACCGGATTAATAAACTTGATCCTTTGTCAGCGCCCGAAGATTTTATTGCGCTTTAATAAATAATTAGTAATCTTGGAGAAATTGCTATACAATATCATTACCATTTTTTAAATTATGAATAACTTTTCTAGCCATGATGGTGTTTCTATCTATGCGCTTGGGGGTTTAGGCGAAGTTGGTAAAAATACTTATTGCCTTGAAACCGAACAGTCGATTGTTTTAATCGACGCCGGTGTGAAATTCCCTGAAGCCAATTTACCCGGTGTTGACTATGTCATCCCAGATTACACGCACCTTAAATTAAATAAACACAAGATTAAAGCTTTAATTATTACGCATGGTCATGAAGACCATATTGGTGGTATTCCGTTTTTAATCCAAATGGTTCATATCCCCACCGTTTATGCCCCAAAACTTGCAGCTGAGCTCATCCGTCATAAACTTGACATGATGCGGGTGCGGGAACCAATTAATATCGTCGAATATAACGCGAATTCCCATTTAAAAATTAATGGCGATGAATTTAAAATTAATTTCTTCCGAGTCACCCACTCTATTCCTGACGCCTATGGCATCGTGATTGATACGAAAGAAGGTCGTATCGCTACCACAGGTGACTTTAAAGTTGATTTAACACCCGTTGGCGAACAAATGGAATTAAACAAAATTGCGCACTTTGGCGAACAAGGGGTGGATTTATTACTTAGTGATTCCACGAACGCCGAAATCGAAGGCTATACCCCAAGTGAGAAAAATGTTTTTCAATCGTTAAACGATGTTTTCCGGAAAGCACCGGGCCGTATTATTGTTTCCACCTTTAGTAGTAATATTTCGCGGATTCAACAAGTGGCAATTGCGGCGTACCGTCATCACCGCAAAATTGCAATTGTGGGTCGGAGTATGGAATTTGCGATTCAAGTATCACGTAAATATGGTTATATCAAAATTCCCGATGACGCAATCATTAATAGCGAAAATGTGAATAATTTTAAGACGCACGAAATTTGTATTATTTGTACGGGCTCGCAAGGTGAAGTTAATGCCGCGCTCAGCAAGATTGCCGCGGGCGAGCATAAAAGTATTCATGTAGTCCCCGGTGATACCATCGTCTTTTCCTCTTCACCAATCCCCGGGAATGGCGAAGCGATTGATCGTTTAATTAACACGCTTAGTAAACGCGGTGCGAACGTTTTAACTAACGGCATGTTCTCACTCCATAGTTCTGGCCACCCAAGTCGCCAAGAATTACGTTTAATGTTAAAACTCTTTCAACCTAAATACTTTATGCCTGATCATGGTGAATACCGGATGCTTAAACTTCATGCGATGATTGCCGAAAGTCTTGGTATTCCGAAGGAAAACATCTTTATTAACGATAATGGTAACTCCTTAGTGCTTCGTAATCATATCGTCACGCGTGGCAAGAATGTACCCGTGGATGATATTTATCTTGATGGCTATAACATTAATGGTATTTCTAGTAACATCATCCGGGAACGGAAGATGCTAAAAGAAGAAGGACTAATCGCTATTACAGCGACCATTGATAACCGTGACCATAAATTATTAAAGCGACCCCGGGTTTATTACAAAGGCTTCGTCATTAATAACGAAGATAAGTTCCGGACCGTCGTTGAAAACGCGGTTTATGATGAACTCATTCATTCCTTACGTCTTAGTAACGAAGAAATTAAAGCGAAGATGTTATCAACCGCGCTTAACGCGATTCGCCAAGTGACGGAACGTAACCCACTCATTGTGCCAATTTTATTAACGAGTAACTAATGCTCATCTTAGCGTCTTCTTCACCCCGAAGAAAAGAATTAATTAAGAAAATAACTCATCGTTTTAAAGTCGTTAAACCAAATATTGATGAGCGTCACTACCATTTTCCTATCGCGATCTATCCGCTTAAATTAGCGGAGCTAAAAGCGAATGAAGTGAAGAAGCGTTACCCTCATGACGATGTCTTAGCGTGCGACACGATTGTTGTCTTAAATAATAAAATTATTAATAAACCAAAAGATGATAAAGACGCGATTCGCATCTTAAAACTTTTAAGTAATAAAACACATATTGTCATAAGTGGTTATGTTTATCTAGGTCAAAAGCGATCCATTAAGCGGACCGTTAAAACTAAAGTGACCTTTAATAAATTATCGACTTCTTTAATTAATGAATATGTTAGTAAAGGTTTAGCGAAAGGTAAGGCCGGCGCCTATGGTATTCAAGATAGATATCCTTTAGTTAAATCAATTGATGGTAGCTACGATAATGTAGTTGGGCTTCCGGTTGAAAACATTATCGCTAGTTTAAATAAATGATTATTTACTTTCTTAAATAATCAGTGTTATGCTCGCAAGTTTTAAAAGTCGGGCAATCGCTTTGGTTGCACTTTGCCTTCGCGAGTTCACGTGCTCGGGGGATAAAACTCGTGATATCGTAAGCGTTATAGCCGACCTGCATTTCTTGGCTATTCACAATGATGGGTCGTTTTAAAACGCTCGGGTTATGGAGAATAAAATTAATCGTCTCACTCAGTTTCATTTTATTGAAATCAATTTTCTGTTCTTTAACAATTTTGCTACGCAAAGAAATGATATCATCCGTGCCATTATCACTTTTGGTAAGTAGATAAAGAAGATCGCCATAATTAAGGTCCTTAAAAATATTTATCTCTTGAAACGGAATCTTCCGCCGCTTAAAGAATTCACGAACTTTTCGGCAGCTTTGACACGATGGTGAAATGTAGACTTTTAGCATATCTAAATTATAGTTTTTGATGTAAAAAGTGTAAAGAAAGATATAATAATATCGTTAGGAGTTTAGTATGCGGATTTTAAGTGGCATTAAACCAACTGGCCAATTAACCTTAGGGAATTATATTGGCGCCTTAAGAAACTTCAAAACCTTTCAAGACAAGGGTGAATGTTTCATTTTTATTGCGGACTTACACGCCTTAACTTTACCAATTGATCCCAAAGTATTACGGAGTAATAGTTTAGATATTGCCGCCTTTTATTTAGCAAGTGGCCTTGATCCAAAAAAGTGCACCCTCTTTTTACAAAGCGAAGTGAGCGCTCACGCAGAGGCTAACGCCATCCTCCAAAACTATTTATACATGGGCGAGTTAAGTCGAATGACCCAGTTTAAAGAAAAATCACACACGATGAAAGATAGTGCGATTGGTTTAGGTTTATTTGCCTATCCCGTCTTAATGAGTGCGGATATTTTGCTTTATGATGCTAATATCGTTCCTGTCGGCGAAGACCAAACTCAACACATCGAATTAACTCGTGACTTAGTAAATCGTTTTAATAAACGTTATGGCAAAGTTCTCATTATGCCAAAAGCGGAAGTCGGTAAAGTTGGTAAGCGGATTATGTCCTTATCTGATCCCACTAAAAAAATGAGTAAATCTGATGTAAAAGGTGACATCTATTTAAAAGATGATATGGCGACAGTCCGAAAAAAAATTATGAGTGCGGTCACTGATAGTGGGAGCGAAATAAAATACGATGTCGAACATAAACCCGGTATTTCTAACCTTTTAGTTATCTACGCCGCTTTAAAAGACATCGACTTACAAGCCGCTGAAGCGCATTTTAAAGGGTATCGCTATGGCGACTTTAAAAAAGCGGTGGCCGATGCGGTGGTCGCTGAACTTGAACCCTTCCAAAAACGTTATCAAGAAATCATTCGTAGCGGTAAGGTGTTGGACATCCTTCACGCAGGTGCTAAGAAAGCGAGTGTTGTGGCGAACGCAACGCTTAAACGCATTAAACACGCCGTTGGCCTATTAGATGAAAACCAGTGATATTCTTTTTGCGTTTGATTTAGACGGAACGCTTTTACCAAAAAATAAAGAAATCCCGTATTTTACTAAACGCTATTTAAAGCGCATTATTAAACGCGGTTATAAGATTGTTTTATGTAGTGGTCGACCCGCGCGCAATATTGAAAAGTTCCAAAGTGACCTTGGTTTAACTTCCCCCATTATCGCCTTAAATGGTCTTCATATTCATTATCCGAATAATGAAAAGAAAGACCACCGGATTTATTTTCCACCCGATACGATTAAAAATATCGTTAAGCTTGTTAATGCCAAATTTAAAATCAAAAACATCATTTGTGAAACCGATAAAGAGATTTATATCACAAATAAAGATGCATATTTACAACCTGAATTCTGGTTGACCAACATGAAAGTCGTTTACGGGACCTTAGAAGAAAATCTTAAACACCCGGTTATGACTTTCCTCATGGAATTAGAAGACCGTGACTTCGATCAAGCAAAACTAAAACAATTATTCGATAGAACTGGTTGCGATGTTCGCTGCTGGGTCGATGATTATCAAGGTTTCATTGAAATCTTTAACATTTATTCAAATAAAGCCGCGGCGATTATTCGCCTCGCAAAAGAATTAAAAGTTGATATCGATAACGTTTTCGCCTTTGGCGATGATCTTAATGATATTGAGATGCTCCGTGAATTACCTAATTCCTATGTTATGAAAAACGCGAAACCCGATATTAAGAAATTCGCCAAGCACGAAACCCGTCACGATAACGAACACGAAGGCGTAAAAAAAGAAGTTAAAGCGATTATAAAGAAGCTAAAATAGCTTTCTCTTTATCCGATAAGTCTTGGTGGAAAGTCTTATTTGATAGATACGCTAATTTGCCAGTCACTTTGTCAAAGTGTAATTCGTTCGCGCATAAAAACTGCGTGTCGTATTTATATTTCGCTTTAAAATCGCGGTTAACTTTAAAGTCACCATACTTACCATCGCCCACCACTGGATGATGGATATAGGCCATATGAACGCGAATTTGGTGCGTCCGGCCGGTGATAAGATGAATCTTCAGCAAAGTATAGCCATGAAGTTTTTTAACGACCTGATATTCGCTAATCGCGGTTTTTCCATCCTTTGCTACTCGCACTAAACCACTCGTCGCGTCTTTCTTTAATGGCGCATTCACTACACCATCACTATTGACCTCACCCACCACTAACGCTAAATAATATTTATCTAATGATGATTTTTCTTTAAAAAGTTTTTCCATCGCTTGGAGTGATTCAAAGTTCTTCGCAAAAACAATTAAACCAGAAGTGTTGCGGTCTAACCGGTGACACGGAGCAGGTGTAAAAGCGTTATTAAATAAAGGTGAATATTCGCCTTTATTCGTTAAATAAGTAATGACACCATTTGCGAGTGTGTTAACTTTTTCGTTTTTATCTTCATGCACTAAAACACCTTTTGGTTTATTTAAGATTAAGATATTCTCATCTTCATACACCACCATAATTTTTACACTCGCGGCGACTTGCCGTGGACGTTTGGTGAATTCCTCTAATTGTTCATCCTTCACATAGATTTGTAAAAGGTCATTAGTTTTTAAGAGGTAGTCTTTCTTCACCCAATGCTTATTTACTTTGACATCTTTCTTACGAAATAATTTCTCAATAAATGATAAAGGGGCGTCTTTTAAATATTTTTTTACATACTTAAAAGCGGTTTGTTGATTTTCTAATGGCGAAATAATTATTTCTTTCATGCGGCAAGCACTTTAACAAAAACTTTTTTGCCTTTCTGCACTTTTAGACCCGCTTTTAAAGCGGATAATTTAATTAGTAAATTAACATCCGTGATTTTTTCGTCATTAATCTTTAAGCCGTTTTGTTCAATTAAACGCCGCGCTTCGCCTTTACTCGTCGTGATTTTCGCTAACACTAAAACATCTTTAATATCTAAATCCGCACCAACGTCAATCTTAACGGTTGGCATTTGATCGCCTTTTCCCGCGAATAGATTATGGGCCATTGTTAAACATTTTTTTGCTTCATCTTCGCCATGTACCACTTTAGTCATCTCATAGGCCAACACTTCTTTAGCGTCGTTAACTTTATGGGCAAAATCTTTTTCAAAAACGCTAATCTTATCTAATGATAAGAAGGTTAACATTTTTAAACATTTAATCACATCTTTATCATCAACGTTCCGCCAATATTGATAGAAATCAAATGGGCTCGTTTTCTTCGCGTCAAGCCAGATAGCGCCTTTTTCAGTTTTACCCATCTTTTTACCTTCGCTCGTTAATAAAAGATTAACCGTTAAAGCGTAGGCGTCTTTTCCCGTCTTCTTCCGAATGAGTTCGGTGCCGGCTAACATATTGCTCCATTGATCATCGCCACCAAATTCTAACTGACAGCCGTATTCTTTAAAAAGATGATAGAAGTCATAGGCTTGCATCATCATATAGTTAAATTCTAAAAAGGATAGACCTTTTTCCATCCGGAGTTTATAGCATTCCGCCCGGAGCATATTGTTGACCATAAAGTGTGGTCCAACTTCCCGTAACATCTCGACGTATTTTAAATCAGCGAGCCAATCGGCATTATTAAGTACAAGTGCATGATCTAAATCAATTAAACGAGCAATCTGTTTTTTAAAACATTCACAGTTATGGTTAATCTCTTCGCGCGTTAACATTTTGCGCATATCACTCTTGCCACTCGGATCACCGACTAAACCGGTTCCCCCACCAAGTAAGATAATTGGGGTATTACCCGCTAATTGCAAACGTTTCATTAAGGCGAGTGTCACATAGTGACCAACATGCAAAGAATCCGCGGTCGGATCAAAGCCAATATAAAACTTCGCTCCCCCACGATTAATTAACGCTTTAATTTCTTTTTCATCGGTGACCTGGGCAATAAGACCACGCTGCGCTAATTCTTCGTAAATGCCCATATTATTTTCCTTTAATTTCGGCGTCAATCACCGCATTATCAAGGGAAGTATTATGTTCTTCAACTGGTTTAGTATTAACTTCAGCTTCTGGCGCAATGGTGGTAGTGGCCGGTTTGCTTTCTTCGATTTGTCCATTTTGCCCCACCACGACGGTTTCACTTTCATCTTTATAGTCACTCATCATCGCTTCTAAGCGTTGTTTCCGGCGTTTCTCTTTTTCAAAAACCCGGTCGGTTTGCTTCGCAAAAAATAACAAAGTCCCAAGATAAATAACGGCGCCACTTGCGATAATAATTAAACCAAGATAACGCCAAGAGAAATTCGCTTGGGCTTCGGGCAAAGGATGATCAACTGGTAAATAACTAGCGACGATTCCTAAGATTAAAAACACAAAGCCAACTACCATCACACCCCAAGCAAAAAGAGTGAGAATTAATTCTTGTTTACTAAAGCGTTTTAGGAGGTCTTTGAGTTTATGCATAAATTAGTTTTTCTTTTCTTCAGGGGCTTTGACGTCAACTTTAATTTGACCATTCCCCGCCTTACTCTTTTCTAATAACTCATTCACCGCGGGTTCATATAACTCTTTCCAAGCTTTCTCGGCCTTGCCCACGAATTCATTAATGAGCTTTTTGCCTTCTTGGAAAATCACTTTGAAGTTCTTATCTTTTGGTAAAGCCCGACGGCCGCTTGTCTGGTCAACCGTCCGAATCACATAATCCACTACGTTCCAATATTCTTCATCGGTCGCGGATTGATGGTCTTTTACAAATTGAATGTGTTTCACGATTTTTAATAATTCGCCTTGAACGAAATTGGATTGAGGTGTTAAGGCGCCTTTCGCTTCGTTTCTCGCTTTATTATATTCAATAAATAACGCTTCTAAATCACGGTATAAGCAAAGGAAGATGACGCCACGGTACATTCTTTCGTCGGCGGCGATGAGTTTCATTAAATCATCTTCTAAAAGATTATTCTTTTTCGCAAAGCCAAGGTGAGCATCAATAATGCGCTTCACATCTTCGTGAAGAGGAATCACCGTGTCATAAATCGCAATGTGTTGACCATGGTCAACCCGGAGTTCTTCGCCCGCGACTTTACAGATTGTGGAATCATCGTTATAAACCGCAGCGTATAAAGCGTTAATCTCATCTAAGACCTTTTTACCAATCTCTTGGTTCTTGTCTAAGAATTGTTTTAAGACCGTTGGTTGTTCAATCTCCACCATCACGCCTCTTTTCTTGTATTGGAAAGATTTCACCGTATAAGTCGGACGGTTTAAAGCGTACTCTAACGTATCACGAACAATCACGTTATAGTGAAGTAAAGTTAAGATTGAGAGTGAAAAATTATTCATAAATATCCTCCAGTTATTTCGTGAGATAATCTTCGATGTCACTCACTCGGTCAATAATGTGACGAGCGTATTGGCTCACATGAAGTGGCGCATGTGACATACAGAAACTATGTTTGAAACTCTTAAGCATCGAGATATCGTTACCCGAGTCTCCCACGACCATTATATTATCGTGTTTTATCTTTAGATAATCAAGATAATGTTTTATCCCATTGGCTTTCGTGACACCTTTTTTAGTCATCTCGATGAGTTGCCCGCACCAAGAAAATTCAAAGGCGGGATAAAGTTCGCGTAATTCACGAATGACTCCTAACGACCGTAGTTTCGCCCGTCTAGTGATGCCAAAGAACAGCATAATTTTATAAACTTTTCCGTGTTTTAATTCAGCGTGCAACAATTTATCACTATGAATCGAAGGCTCTTTGTAAGTACCTTGGATAAAGTTATAAATGTGGTAACCAAAGCGATGTAACCACCAAAACTCTCTTCTTGGAATGATGAGATTATAGCGATCACTCATCACGAAAATACCTGTGATATGAAAACGCTTTTTAATCTCTTCAATAATCTGGTCAAGATTCTTGTTATCTAATAATGTCGTTTGAATATCTTTTCCATTAGCGATAATAAACGCTGAATTACAACCAATCACGTCCGCTGGACGCTTAATCCGGCGAATAACTTTTTGGGCGTAAAAACGGTTCCGTCCCGAAACAATCACTAAGCGACCACCATTATCAACAAATTGGCGCACGAACTTTTTATTCGTGCTTGAAAGCATACGAATACGGCGCTTCGGGAAAAAGAGCGTACCATCTAAATCTGTAGCTAAAACTTTCCCCTTGGCTTCCATGCTATTTTAATTTATTCTCGGCTTCTAAAACGCCGTACCCACCAGCGAAACGGCGATAAACGACGGAGACTCTTTCTTCGTCAGCGTCAAGATATAAGAAGAAGTCATGACCAATCGCTTCCATACGAGTAATTGCTTCTTCTAGTGTCATTGGCTCAAGGTAGAACGATTTAGCGCGTACGACTTCATCACTTTCGCTCTTGGCCTTTTCTTGTTCAATCTTTTCTAACGCAATCGCTTCGGCTAATGATGGACGACTCTTCTTTTTCTCCATCCGGGTTTTAACTTTCCGTAATTGACCATCAAGTTTTTCGACCGCTAAATCCATCGCGTTATATAAATCTGGATCAGTGACTTCAGCACGGAGTACCATATGCGGCACAAAAATCGTTACTTCAATCTTGGTTCCCACCGGATAAGTTCTCATGACGACGCGACCCGAAACATCATCGCGGTCAAAGAATTTATCAAATTTAGCAAATTTTGTTTCTAAGGCTTGCTTAATACCATCGGTAATTGTAATGTTTTTACCAGTAACAGTTAGTTTCATAGTTCATCTCCTCGTTATTTTATTATATTATATAATAATTCTAACGAGGTTAGTATATGCAAAAGATAAAATTTTTCTTATTAAGCACTCTCTTTTTCTCATGCGGAGTGTTCACCAGTTGTAACAAAACCACCACCGATGTCATGATTATCGGAGTAAACGAAGATGGTTGGGACGAAATTGCGGTTTTATTAGATAATTTGGATAACGCCCATAAACAAACGATTAATAGCGTTAATTTCTATTCGGGTAAAATTGATGAGAAGAATGTTGTGGTGGCCGAAGCTCCGATTGGTTCAAGCGAAGCAGCTATGGTTACTACCGTTGGCATTGAACATTTTAGCCCTAAATACGTGATTACCGAAGGCACCAGCGGAGGTCATCATGAAGACCTGCATTATAACGATATTATCTTAGGAAAAGATATTTTAAATATCGCTTCTTATAAAGGTGATCCTTCTGATCCTTCAAGTATGGAATTACAAGATCCCACCCTTCATAGTGATCAATTTTTATTAGATAAAGCTGAAGAAATTAAAAATCCCGTTGGTGAATCTATAGTTCCTAATGGCGTAATCTCTTCAAGCGATTGTTGGAACACAAATAAAGAATATGTTATGGAACTTCATGAACAATTTAAGGAAGATTGCGAAGAAATGGAAAGCTATGCGGTCTTAAATGTTTGCGACTTTTATAAAACGCCTGCTTTAGCAATCCGCATCATCTCGAATAACATCACTAATAATGAAGAATATAAACCTGAACTAAAGGTAGCGGAAAACGGTCAAAAATATACGATTGATTTAATTAAAGCGCTTTAAAGTTTCCTTTGTCTTAATAACTTTTTAATTTCGTTGACCTTATCGAGTTTTTCCCACGGAAGATTTAAGTCATCGCGACCAAAATGACCATAGGTTGATGTATCAACATAACGAAATTTTGGTTTGTTAAGCGAGAAGGCTTTAATAATCGCCCCAACCCGCGCATCAAAAACTTTCTTAATAATCTTTTCAATTAATTCATCATCATATTTACCCGTCTTAAAGGTTAAGAAGGAAATGCTTAATGGTTCGCTCACGCCAATCGCGTAAGAGATTTGGACTTCTAAACGTTTAGCAACTCCCGCCGCGACAAGGTTTTTCGCCATATAACGCGCATAGTAAGTAGCGCTCCGATCAATCTTAGTTGAGTCTTTACCTGATAAGGCGCCCCCACCTTGATGCGCAGAGCCACCATAGGTATCACAGACGAGTTTTCTTCCAGTTAAACCGGTATCACCTAATGGTCCACCAACAACAAAACTACCACTTGGATTAATTAATGTTTTAAAGTTAGTGTTTAATTTATATTCTTTGATCACCGGAATAATAACATTATGTAAAACATAATCCTTAAATTTATTTTTATTAATATCAGGGTCATGTTGAATACTTACTAATACGTTATTAATCTTTCGTGTCTTATAATCAAACGTCACTTGCGCTTTCATATCCGGACGCGCGCCTTTAAACTTGCCATCCTTTCTTAACTTAGAAGCGCGCTTCATAATGGCGCTCGCTAAAGTAATCGGAAGGGGCATATAGTTTTTCGTTTCGCTAGTCGCATAGCCAAAAACAATCCCTTGATCACCCGCCCCTAACTTCAAAATATCTTTGTTCGACACCGCGTGATTAATTTCGGGTGATTGTTCACGAACCCGCACATCGACTTGAGCGGTTTTATAACCAATCCCTAATGCTGGTTTTAAATAACCGATATCTTTTAGGGCATCCCGCACAATTTTTTCGTAATTAAGCTTTGCTTTACTGGTGATTTCGCCACCCACTAACACATATTCTCGACTCGTAAAAACTTCACACGCAACATGTGAAGATGAATCGACTTTAAGTGCGGCGTCTAAAATCCGGTCGGCAATTTGATCACACACCTTATCGGGGTGACCTTCACTCACGGCTTCGGAAGTAAACAATTGTTCTTTCTTCATAGCGATGGCTCCTATAAAATAAAATTTCCTCAAGACGAGGAAACTTTATCAACTAATTCCATCGCCTTGTCGTTCAACCATATGATTAACGTTTTCATATCGTTGCTAGAGAGAAGCACTTACTCGTGGTTATGACCCCAAGAGAGTTGCTAACGTACTTTTTCATCTCGATGTACGTATTCTTGACAAGCAAGTTAATGTAATGTTACACATTAAAAAAAGAATAGTCAATAGATAAGACTAGTTTTTGTTACATCGCTTTCGCTAATTTCGCGCGCCGTCTTTTATTCGTGGCCCGGATAATCTTGTAATAATTAGTTGTATAAGAAATCGCGATATTTTCCATAATGATGTTACTAACAAAGATTAATGGTAACGCGATTAATATCGCGATGATGTCACTAATGAAGAAAGTAACAACCAAAATCACTAACGAAATACTGATGGTAATTAAACAACACAAAAGATATTTGCAATACGTTTTGAGATTAAAGACTTTCTTGAAGTGAAGATTTTTACTCCGGTAACATAGTGTAGCCCATAAAAATGAGCAGGTAAATAACCCTAAAAGAATCGCTAAAATGATGAATATCGACGCGATGATATAAAGACAATAGAGAAGACATAAAATAACTAAGGTATACGCTAGAAGAACCGTAAATAAATTTAAGCCGAACATAATGAAGAAGCGTTTAATATTTTTCGCAAATTCTTTATCTTTATGGGGGCTTCTAATCCTAGCGGTTCTTAGTTGAATGACGACGCGTGATGCAATAAAAGCAATCAGACAAGCAACACCAATTAAAACTAGCATTGTTAGTAATTGGGCTTTAATCCCATCGACAAGCGCAGTCGCACATTCACTAATCGTCGTCGTTAAATTGCCCAGTACCTCTTTTTGGAAACCGGAATCAATTAGCGCTTGCGTGAATAAATGCACATACCCTTGGTTATCTAATAAGGAAGTGATGGAAAGAAAAGGGTCACCCCAGTTTAGTCCACCTAATTGTTTGGTTAGTGAATCGATGAAGGCCGTTGCGTTAAAGCCAGATTGGGGGATGGCTGAAGCACTTGCGATGATTTTAGTGACGTTATAAAAGAGTAAATCGTATATCGTTGGAGCAGCGACAATAAGGGCTACAATAATCCCAAGCGAAACAATGCCGACCACCGCAAAGATGTTCCAAACATTTTTTCGATAGATGTGTAAAGTCGATCTAATCATTATATAATCCTTGTCCAAGCGAGGTCGTCATACGTTTGACTTATACATTTAGCGGCTACCCAACCATCGCCTAAGTCTTCAGTTAAAGCAGTTTCTCCTGCTTTCCAATTGATGTTATTTCCAAGATGGAAACTCATTAAAGAACCGACATATATTTCAGGATTTTCGCTATCCGCACAACTAAATGCTTTTGCACCAATTGAAGCTAAACTATTATCATCTGGTAAAGTTACGCTTTCTAACGATACACAATTCATAAATGCTTTTTCACCAATGGTGGTTAAGCCGCCTGGAAGCGCAAGCGAAGTTAAACTTCCGCAACCTTCAAATGCACTATTACCAATACTAGTAACGGTATCTGGAATATCAATATATGATAAGTAGATACAATCTTTGAAACCATTAGCTGGGATACTAGTTAAAGTACTAGGAAGTGTTGCAAAGATAAGATTAGTGTAACCTTCAAAGCTAGGAATAGTAGTTAAAGTACTAGGAAGCGTAATTGAAGATAATGAGACACAATCTTTATACACAGTAGGATCAAGTGCTATGGTACCTTCTGGGATATCAAGTCGATTTAAACTTGTGCAACCACTAAATACATTCGGTTCGAAAATGAAATTTTCTCCCTTAGTATTTACTCTAGTAAAGTCTACGGTTTCTAAACCGGAACAATTCTTAAACGCTCCATCTAAAATCTGAGTAAGGTTTTCACCGAAGGTCACTTCTTTAAGTTTCTTAAAATTCGCGAAAGTATTTCGACCAATCGCATCTACTGAACCAACAAAATTTATATGCGTGATTTCACTAAAGAGACTAGAAAATGGTGTCCCGGTTCTATTAATATCAATGTAAGAATTAATACCTTGTTCAACTTCATATTGATCACCAAAGGTAAGGGTTGAGGTTACTTTAGATAAATTACTTAGTTGTTCAATTTGTGGATTAGTTGCGGTTATATAATCATCGTGATTAAAACCGAATAATCCATAGGCTTTATAAGCGTTATCTCTAATAACGACTTCATTGCTTACCCCTTCTTTTTGTGCATTTTCGTTTTGTAAAGTAACATTAAAGCCTTCATCTAAATTAGTAGCAAAACCGGCTGGATCCATATAGGTACCATGGTCATGATCACCAACTTGAGTAGTAGTGCCGTTCGCCTTTAACACGATATCTCCAACTGGTTTAGCGTTATTTAAGATGAGATATTCGTTTTGATTAAGGGTGATATTACTACCAGCGCCTCTTTTAACGATAAAATCTCTTCCTAATAATGTAGGTAACTCAGGCGCAACATTAATGGTTAATTGTAAATTAGTCATAGTGGCAGAAGATACATCAATCTCGTTTCCCTGCTTATATTCTTCCGATATATAAATTTCTCCACCTTGAGCGCAGTTAGTGAGCGCTTCATTTATATCATTAGTGAATTCAACATCAATAAATCTACCAATAGAATCTTTTTTATTTGATTTAGTGTAACTAATTGGTTTGTCCTTAATTGGATCACTCTTTTTCCATTCACCGGTGTTACTATGCGCTAACGCTCCAGCACGCGTGGAAGTCAAATCATACGGGAAGTATTTATCACTACCAATTGTCCATCTTCCTTGAGGTAGAGCTAATTGGGTTAAATTCTTACATCCGCTAAACGCTTTCTTTTTAATTGATTGAAGATTATTCGCTTTATTTAAATCAACTGAAGTTAAATTATAAGCATGGGCGAAGGCTTCTTCGCCTACTATTTCTAGCGCAGGTGTTTTTGTTTTATCTTTACTTGACGCTATGCCTACATCAGTTAACGCAACGTTATCGTAGAAAGCATGATAGCCAATTTCTTTTACTTCTGGACCAATCGTTACTCTAAATAAGTGAGAGAAGGGAATATCAATCCATTCAAGGAGTTGTGGTTGGAAGAAACCATCAATCCAGTTATTAAAGGCCGAACGACCAATGGAGGTTATTCCTTCACCGATAGTTAAATCAGTGAAGAACCCTTTCGGACGACAGAAACGAATATATTTATCGCCTATAATCTTAGGAAGATCAATAAATATTCTCCAAGCAATATTAAATGATCTTGGACCAATAATCGCCGGAGTACCTTTCACTGCATTTGTAATGGTTAATTTAGTAACGGTTTGACCAAATTTCGTTAAACCTATAACTGATTTAAAGTCACGAGTAAAGCGTAAGGTTCCAAAAGCGAAATAGTTATTAGGAATGATTAAAAAATCATTGGCGACTTGTTTAGCGCCTATGGCCTCGTATTGATGTGCGCCTGCGCCAAGGGAAGTAACATAATAAACTTTGACGCGTTCTGGGCAGCTATTCTTATTAGCGAAAGCCACGGCTCCAGTGGTATAGGCTTCTTCGGTTGTATTACCATCTACTGAGGCATCACCTTTCGCATGTTCTTCATCAAAATCAGATAATAATAATTTAAAGGTGCCAATACATTCAATCGTATCTGGTACGTATAAAATTCCATTGGGTAAAAAGTTAAAATCACACGTTAAGGTCATTTTAGAGAAGTAACCCACTAAAGTAATTGAATGTTTGACTTCAATTGGTTCTACAATCTTTAATCCGTCTTCTAATAAGGTAATAGTAGTGTCACCTACTCCAACCGAATCAAACGCTTCTCTTAAGGTTTCATAATATACGCCATCAACCATCGCTTGATAGTCACTATGTTTTTTCATTCTTTGACTTTCTTCATCGTATTCCCATTGAACGGTATCACCTTCTTCATTGGTGATGATTTTAACGGAAGTATCATCAAAGGTTCCTACATCGTAATAGAGTAATTCTTTATTTAATTTAACCGTTACCGCTTTCGCGTCATCAAAGGCGCCTTTTTTAATACCGGTTACATTTGATGGAACATCAAAAGTTAACTTGGTTTTTCCATATTCGGTCATTCCAATCATTTCGTTATCTTGATCAACAATCACTAGTGGGTCGTGGTAATCACAAATAAAACATGTGTCATTAAATTGGTTAAATACGTGCTCGTGTTGTTCAAATTTTTGGTGGCAAATCTTACAAGTTTTCCAATGGGAATGTTCATCGTGTTCGTAATCAACCGTAAAGGTATGGATGTGTAAAGTCGTACATCCCGTAAGTACCGAGATAAAAAACGGTAATCCGATCAGAGCTAGAGCGATTTTTTTCTTCATAATTTTTCCCACCTTAAATAAAACTCAAGATTTTATAAACAAAACCCAAGGATAACAACATTTTATTGATAAAATTAAATTTTGTCAAATTTGTCAAAATTTAAAAAAAGAAAGTAATATAAAAAAATATAATGTGAATTTCTTCAAAAAACGAACAAAAAAAGACCTAAACTTTCGCCTAGATCTTTCTTGATTAATTAATCGTTATTTAACAATCGTACCAAACACTTGACCCGCACAACCGGCCGCATTACTTTCGTCGGTATCAATGTGCATCGCGAGTTTAAATTTATCACTCACCCGAATAACGGTGTCACCAAAAATTAAAGAACGACCATTGGTCTTTAATTCAACTTTCACGATGTCACCATTATTAACACCCGCTTCTTGGGCATCCGCTGGTGTCATATGGATATGACGTTTCGCCACAATACAACCTTCTTTTAATTCAATCTTCCCGACTGGACCAACAATCGTAACGGGCGCACTACCCGCGACATCGCCTGATTCACGAATTACCGCTGGTACACCAAGTGTACGCGCATCAGTAGCGCTAATTTCGACTTGGTTAACTTTTCTAGTTGGACCTAAGATAGAAACATTTTTAATC
The DNA here is from genome assembly GCA_024408565.1 of Bacilli bacterium. GTDB lineage: Bacteria > Bacillota_I > Bacilli_A > RFN20 > CAG-826 > UB1719. The sequence goes on along the minus strand of JAKSUW010000007.1, from coordinate 7,925 downwards.
GTGTTCTTGGGACCGACAATGTCTAACCGAGTTTCGCTCACAAATTGTCCAGGTTGACTTAATTCTTTCCGGGCTTTTAAGGCAAAGCCTTTACCACATAAAATTTCTAGTGCTTCGTCCGTGACGTGAATATGGCGAGCACTGGTTTCAACTAAGATATCTTTCATAAAAATCCTCCGCATATGATTCTATCATAATTTGGTTGTTTTTTCTCACACTTTTCAGTAAGATATTCACTACCGGGCGAATGGCGGAATTGGTAGACGCGTACGTTTGAGGGGCGTATGGGTTCCCGTGCGGGTTCAAGTCCCGCTTCGCCCACCAAAATTATTGTTTATTAAACGTAATAAACTCGCTTGTTTCTTAGAAACAATTTGTATATAATAATGACGAATCGAGAGTCCAAGGAATGCAATTGGAGCACCGTCCGACTCTCTTTTTTATTTCATATTTTTGATTAGATTATTTATATGCCAATCAAATATTAATCAGATGCTTTCCAAATTAGTACAACGAGCAAAATGAATCCAAATCCAAACGCAATCCAGCTTGATGCAGTATACACAACTGAATCTTTTTTAATCCACCACACCACAAAGCAAATTGCAAATAGAATCGCGGTGAACAATGATGTAGTCACAATTCTACTTAATGTAGGATGTCTTTTACTCCAATGCTCTTTACTAGGTTTCTCTGTAGTTGTTTTCATTGTGTAAGCAAAGATTATAGTGGTAAGTCTTTCTTTTCAAAGCGTCTAGCGCCGACATAGGCAAGTGAGACACCAATCACAAAGAGAATACAAAGTTCCCAAATCCAGTTAAAGGAAATTGGTGCATCAACACCAGTTGCGGCTTTGGCGAAGTTCGAAATAGATTCGGTATCAATTAGGGTATAAATCGATAAATAGTTAAAGATCTTCATCGCTTCAACACCAACACCCGCGGAGACTAAAACTTTGTGGCTAAATAAACCTAAGATACAGAATAAGAAAGCAAAGACACATGAGCCACCACCGACGGCGATTGATTGCGAAGATTTATTAAATAACGCACTCGCGCCAAAACAAACACCGGATAAGCCAAACATCGCTAAGAACGAGGAGAAACAATATAAGAAGCTTCTTAAGAAATAAGTCGCAAAACTTGTTTGTTGCGCAAACGGAATGGTTTGGTTAACAATCGCTAAAGCAATTGCGCCACTACCAATCGCGCAAATTGAAATGACTAAATACATTGCGACTAAGGAAAGGAATAAGAATAAGTATTGGGTTCTCACCACTTTTTTCCGGTTCGTGGGTGTTGATAAGACATACGCCATTGAGCCATCACTTACTTGGGAGGCGAGTAAGCGGTTCGAGACAATCATGACATAAATCATTGGTAATAAGACACCCGCAATCTTATAGATTAATTCATTGAGAATCGAGTTGAGGTCAATCTGCGTCATAATCTGGATTCGCGCTAAGGAGAAACCCATCTTTTCGAGTAACCCTAACACTTGAAGCCACGACATACCTTCGTCTTTCACGTATTGTTGAACGGCTTGCATATCAATGTTAGTGAAGATGGCTTTCGTGCCCACCACTAAGTTAACAATGATAAAGATGGCCGCACTACCTAAGGCCATCACGAGCCACAGCACGCGATTTGACTTAATCGATTGCCGAAAAAGGGGCCACGAGAATTTTTCTTCTTTGGCCTTGGCTTTCACCTTCTCCCGTACGTTTCTAATTGCTAGTTGTTCCATTTTGCATACCTCCTGCAATATTTTCCATAAAGAACCGTTCTAGGTTATATAAATTTTCTTTAATTAACGCGACATGATATTTAGTTAAACGCTTAATAAAAACGTTCGTATCTTTTTTATTCACTTGGCAAGTAATCGTTAAAGTCTTTTGATCAAATGTAAGACATTTAGCAATTTTATCGCGCTTAAACGCGTTAAAGTCTTTAATGTTTTTAAAAGTAATCACGTAATCTTTAATCGGCCGTTCTTTAATTTCTTTCATATCGACAATATCCACAATATGACCGTCTTTAATAAACGCGACATAATCACAAGTTTCTTCTAATTCATCAAACATGTGATTACTCATAATGATGGTCGCGCCCCGCGCTTGTTCAGCGCGAATAATATTTTTAAACGCTTCCCGCATTAAGGGATCTAGTCCGGTCGTTGGTTCATCAAGTAAGATAATTTCGGGTGAATGCATAAAGGCCGCAACTAAAGCGGTTTTTTGTTTCATCCCTTTACTCATTCTTTTTAAGTTTGCGGTTGGGTCTAGTTGTAACGCGTTAATAATTTTTTCCGCTTTGCTCATATCTTTTAAACCAAGCATTTCCGCTTGAATCTTAAGGAACTCACTACCATTACTCACTGGTGGGAAAGCAATTTCGCCCGGAAGATAACCAACATATTGTTTAATCTTTTCCGCGTTCTCCCACGCGTCTAAACCTTTAACAGTAATCTTTCCTTTCGCGGGTTTTAAAAAGCCCATGATGTGACGTAAAGTGGTTGTTTTACCCGCCCCATTTGTGCCACAATAGCCAAACGTTGTGCCATAAGGAACTTTAAAGGAAACATCAAAAACACCCCGACCACGACCATAGTCTTTGGTTAAATGAGACACGCTAATAGCGATTTTATTATCCGCTACTTTTTCTAAGCGTCTTGCGTGTTGATAAATATCTTTTTCACTCATAACTATTTGGCGTTCCCTGCGACTCCCGCTAAACCACTAAAGGTCTTCTCTTCTTTATAGAAGGACATAAAGTAATCTTGTAAATTAAATGGCTTTTCACTTAATGACTTTAAGTGATAATGCGTTAAGAATTTCGTGAACTCATCATATTTCTTAATATCAAGTTCAATCGCGATGGTTAACAATTTATCATCACTATTTAAAATCTTATATTTCTTTGTCCGCTTAAACCGCTCATATTCTTTCTTATTGGCGAATTCTAAAACATAAGTTTTAAGTTTAGTGTTCTTAATCTTGTGTGCGTTAAAGGTCGAAACGTGTCTCCCGTCTTTGATAATCGAGATGTTATCACATGTGGCATCGACTTCTTGGAAGATGTGACTTGATAATAAAATCGTTTTGCCCCGTTTCTTCTCTTCCACAATAAATTTAATAAACACTTGTTGCATGATGGGATCTAGACCACTCGTCGGTTCATCAAGAATCAACACTTGGGGATCGTTCATAAAGGCGGTCACGACCGCTAATTTACGCTTATCACCTAATGACATCTCTTTCACGTTTTGTTTGGGATTAAGTTTAAATAAATCTAATAAGTAATTAAGACGTTTCTCATTCGCTTCGCCCCGCATTTCTTGCATCATATGGATAAAGCCCCAACCATCTAATCCAGCCGGAATACTTGGTTCACCAGGAAGATAACCAACGTTTTTTAGAATCTTATCGGTATTACCAAAGGTATCAATCCCAAAGATTTTCGTAAAACCAGTCGTGGGTTTAGAGAAACCCATAATGTGCCGAATGGTGGTTGATTTACCCGCACCATTAGGTCCTAGATAACCATAACATTCGCCTTTATGGACTTGAATCGAGACGTCAAAAACACCACGCCCATAACCATAGTTTTTGGTTAAATGGCTTACTTCGATAATGACTTCTTTGTTATCAAACGTCTCTTGCATAATTTTTATTGTTTTTGTAAATCAACCGTTAGTGAGTGATAGTCGCGGAATTCAAATCGTTCTCCGCCAATTGCTTTTTGAACGTCATCAAATAGTTTTTTACATTTTTCATTCATATATATTTCGTTGTCCTTGGTTGGGTGAGTTCCGATTCTATCTACACGACCAGATGGTGGAGGCGGCAATTCGATTTTATAGAGGCTAGGATCAGTGATTACTACTTCATCAATTAATCCTTCGCCAGTCGATAAATCCACAAAAGTAATTGACACATCTACATCCGGCGGCAGAGGATCAGGCAGGATAGTAATATCAATTTTGACATCAAGAAAATATCCATACCAACATAATTGTTCTTTTAGATCCATTAATGAAGTGGGGAGAATAAGTTTCACAGATTTAGCCTTTTTGTTGTAATAAGAGACAATGAAATTTTCAATGAAATCATCAGGAACTGGGATTGGAATCAACCCTCGGAAAAGATCAAAGCCAATTGCGAGTCTTTCGCCTTCCTCATAAAGTCCTTCTTTAAGAACGTAATACCCGTCGTCTAATCCATCGCAAAGGATTGTAGCAAACATCCAAGCAAAAAATTGTTCTAACACATTCGGAGAGTCTGGATCAGGTTCAGGGGGCATGATGTCATCACTCAAATTAAGTTTTAATGCAAGCTGTTTAGCGCCTTCAATTGATTCTTCACCGATTGGTGGCACATAATTTTTATCACCTAAAGTAACCTCTACACCAAAGTGAGTTTCCTTTTCTTTACCCATCATGAAACTATAAGTGCCATACATCTTGTTGACACCATTACAACTAATGAGTGCTGTCGCGGCAACAGCGAAAGAGATTAAGAATTTTTTCATAATATTTACCTCTTAATAAGAATAACGCTATTAAGTTTAGCAATTTTTATTTTTACTCGCAATTATTTTTTGACTTGATATTATCAGTTTGATAATATCTTTTTATATGAGTAATAAACCCATTGTCGCTATTATGTATGACTATGATCATACTTTATGCAAAGAAGACATGCAGAATTATGGTCTCGCTCCCGCTTTAGGTTTAACACCAAGTGCATATTGGGCGAAAGTCGCTAAAAACACCAAAGAGACACAATGTGAAATGATTCTCTCTTTTCTTTATTCCACCGTTCGACAAGCCCTCACCAAAGGCATTAAACCCACTCGCGAGTGGTTTAATTCCTTAGGAAAAAATATTAAACATTATCCTGGGGTCTTAACTTGGTTTCAGAAAATGAACGAATACGCAAAGAGCAAAGGCATTATCTTAGAACACTACGTCGTTAGTAGTGGAAATAAAGAAATTATCGAAGGTGGACCCATCGCCAAAGAATTTAAAAAGATCTTTGCGTGTGAATACCACTATGATAAAGACAGTAAATTAGCCGTCTGGCCTAAGTTTGTTATTAATTACACCCAAAAAACACAATATCTATACCGAATTGAAAAAGGCGTCTTAAATGTTAATGATGATATTAAGATTAACCAAAAGAGTAAACCCCGAATCCCCCACTCCAACATGATTTACATTGGTGATGGCATCACCGATGTCCCCTGTATGACCGTGGTCAAAAATAGTGGCGGTCACTCGATTGCGGTCTATGATAAAAAGAAAAAAGATATCGCTCTTAAATTAATGCAAGAAGAACGCATTAGTTATGCTTGTCTAGCGGATTATCGGAAAGACCAGGAATTAGATAAAGTCGTGAAATTAATTATTGATAATATCGCTGTCCACGAAAAACTCGCCCACCGGCGCGCTAAAGAAAAGAAGAAATTATGAATTACGCTTTATTATTACTCGCTGGAAGTAGTAAACGCTTTAAACAAAAAACGCCTAAACAATTTTATTTAATTAATGGTCGCCCTCTTTATTACTATCCTTTAAAAGCGCTTGAAGCTTCAGAAGATATCGATGGCATTATCTTATTAACTAACGAAGATAAAGTAATGGAAGTTTATAACTTCACTAACGCTAATCACATTCAAAAAATTAAAGCGGTCATCGCGGGTGGCGCTTCCCGGAATGACACCGTAAAATTTGGTTTAAATAAACTCCAAGAGTTTATCCATGACGATGACATCGTCTTAATTCATGACGCCGCAAGAGCGTTACTTGATAAAGAAACCATTCACACGGCGATTAGTGAAACAAAAATAAAGGGCGCTACGACTTTTGCACTTCGTGTTTATGACACTTTAGTTCGCGCTTACCCTAACTACCAAGTGAAAGAATATGTAAGTCGTCTTGATACTTTTTATTTACAAACGCCCCAAACTTTTAAATATGGTCTAATTAAAGAAGCGTACCAAAAAAACAACGGACCAACATTTGATGATACCGAAATTGTTTATCGTCTTAAAAAACCCGTTCATTTACTTAAAGGCAAAGAACATTTATTTAAAGTCACACGAAGTGAAGATGTTAATAAAGTCATGGAGGCACTGAAATGAATTACCAAGTCGGTGATTTAGTGCAAGGCACGATTACGCGTATCGTCTCCTATGGCGCGTTTATGGTGTTTGAAGATGAAACTCAAGGTTTACTTCATATTAGCGAAGTTGCCAATAGTTATATCCGTAATTTATATCACTACTTACATGTTGGAGCGATATATCTTGTGAAAGTAATCGCGGTCGATGAAGAAAAGAACTTCTTAAAAGTCTCACTTAAACAAGTGAGTAAAGAAGAACGACTCGCCGATAAAGGCGGTCTTAATGACCGAATTAAAAGTCGGATTGATTTCACTGCTTTAAAAGCGGCAATGCCAAAATTTATTGACGAGGCTTTAAATAAAATTAATCACACCACTGCTAACAAGGAGGAAGAAAGTATGGTAAAAGTTGATTTATCTCATTTAGTCGACAAAGTCGACTTCGCTAGTTACGAGGCGAAGGTAAAAACAATTCACGAAGGGATCCACGCGAAGAGCTTGCCGGGTAATGATTTCCTCGGTTGGCTTAATTATCCAAATGAATATGACCAAAATGAATTAGCCCTCATGATGGAAAAGGCGAAAGAAGTCCGTAGTCACTTTGATACGTTAGTTGTGTGTGGCATTGGTGGCTCCTATCTAGGCGCTCTCGCCGCGATTAACGCTTTAAAAGGCTTATACCCGGATGATCCTTTTAAAATTATCTTTATGGGTCAAACCTTCTCTGCGACTTATATTGCCCAAGTGATGGATTACTTAAAAAACAGAAACTTTGCCATTAACGTCATTTCTAAAAGTGGCACCACCACGGAAACAAGTATCTCCTTCCGTTTATTAAAACAACTCTTAGAGAGTAAGGTTGGTAAAGAAAAAGCGAAGAACGCTATCTTTGCTACGACTGACAAAGAAAAAGGCGCTTTAAAACAAGAAGCAATGAAAGAAGGCTACACCACCTTTACATTACCTGGTGATATTGGCGGTCGCTATAGTGTTTTATCACCCGTTGGTTTATTCCCCATCGCTTGTGCGGGAATTGATATTAAGGCGATGCTCGAAGGCGCTAAAGAAGCGATGAATAATTATAATAACGCCGAACTAATGAATAACCCCTGCTATCAATACGCGGTGATTCGTGATTATATGTACCATCATGATAAACAATGCGAAATGTTTGTTACTTATGAACCGCACTTAAAAGAAATCGCCGAATGGCTTAAACAGCTCTTTGCCGAAAGCGAAGGCAAAGGACATAAAGGTTTATTACCCACCAGTGCGACTTTCTCCACTGACCTTCACTCCTTAGGTCAATTTATCCAAGATGGTTCGCCCGTATTATTTGAAACCTTATTGTTTATTAAAAAGCCAATGAAAGACGTCATCATCCCCCACGATAATGAAGACTTAGATGGCCTTAATTATATTGAAAACAAAGCTTTAAGCTTTGTGAATGAACGAGCCTACTTAGGAACGCTTGCCGCCCATGAACACGATGGCAAGGTCAATAATGTTGTCTTAGAGGTTGAAGAATTAACCGCGAAAAGTTTAGGTTATCTCTTCTATTTCTTCATGAAAGCGTGTGCGATGAGCGCCTATCTTTTAGATGTCAATCCGTTTGACCAACCCGGGGTGGAAATCTATAAGAAAAATATGTTCCACCTTTTAGGCAAAAAAGGTTATTAATTTACGAAATATCTTAATTGACTACGTGAGTGGTCAATGATATATTTATAAGGCACGTAAATTGGACTAAGCGGATGCTTAGCTCAGCTGGGAGAGCATCGCCTTTACACGGCGGAGGTCG
>JAKSUW010000006.1 GCA_024408565.1 Bacilli bacterium | reverse complement strand
GAATATTATCGGAACTTATTAAAGGAGAAAGTATTATGTCAAAAAAAGTAGCCGTCGTAACTGGTTCCTATCAAGGAATTGGTAAGGGTATCGCTGACTTATTAGCGAAAAATGATTATCAGGTCATTTATAGCGATGTCCAACCAAGTATGGAAGGAGTTGAATACGTTAAGTGCGATATTTCAAACGCCGAAGATCGTAAAAATTTAAAAGACTATATCGAAAAAAAATATGGTCGTTTAGATTTACTCGTTAATAACGCTGGCGTTGCTTGCAAAGTGAGAATGGACATTCTCGAAACGACCGAAGAAAGCTTTGATCGTTTAATTAGAATTAACACCAAAGGCACTTTCTTTATGTGTCAAATCTTCGCGAACTTTATGATTAGTTCCTTAAAGAAAAACATCGAAGGTTATACTCCCCGCATTGTAAACGTGGCCTCTAACTCTAGTTACACTTCTAGTGTGAGTCGTGGTGAATATTGTATTTCGAAAGCGGGTGTGAGCATGGTCACTACTTTATTCGCCGACAAATTAGGCGAATATAATATCCCAGTTTTAGAAGTGAGGCCGGGAATTATTAAAACACCAATGACCGAAGTCGTGACGGCTAAATACGATAAATTAATTGCCGAAGGTATCACACCAACCAAACGTTGGGGCGAACCAATCGATATCGCTAAAGCGGTTCTTGCGGTCGCTAACGGCTTACTTGATTTCTCAACTGGCACAGCCATTAATGTTGATGGTGGTTTCCATATTAAAAGACTATAATTATGAAAACAAAATTATATAATTTTGATTGCTTAGTCATCGGTAGCGGTGCGGCTGGATATAATGCCATTAACCGTTTAACGGAAGACAAAACTAAAAAGGCCGCTTTAATCACTGAAGGCGTGATGATGGGAACATCACGTAACACTGGTAGTGACAAACAAACTTATTATAAATTAGGTTTATCGGGAGATTCCCCAGATAGCGTAATCGCGATGGCGAAAAATTTATTCGCCCCTGGATCAGTGGATGGAGATAACGCTTTAGTCGAAGCCGCACTTTCTCCTCGTTGTTTCCTTAATCTATGTGAATTAGGCGTCGCCTTCCCCCATAACCGTTATGGCGAATATATTGGTTATAAGACTGACCATGATCCATTTGAACGCGCGACAAGCGCTGGTCCATTAACTAGTAAATTTATGACCGAAGCGCTTGAAAAGAAAGCGAAAAAGTTAGGAGTGAAAATCTTTGATAATCTCTATGTAATCAAAATCTTAAAACAAAATAACCAAACAATTGGTTTAATTGCTTTAGATAAAAAGAATGGTGAATTTGTTTTATTTAATTCACCAAATGTCATTTTAGCAACTGGCGGTCCGGCGGGGATATACCAAAATAGCGTTTATCCAACTTGCCACACCGGTTCCACTTCATTAGCAATTCAAGCTGGTGCGAAACTTCAAAATGTCAGTGAATGGCAATATGGTTTAGCCAGTATCGCTCCTAGATGGAACGTTTCTGGCACATATATGCAAGTATTACCTCGTTTCGTTTCAATCGATAAAAATAAAAAAGAATACGAGTTTTTAGCCGACTATTTCTCTGATAAATACGAATCGCTAAATAATATTTTCTTAAAAGGCTATCAATGGCCATTTGATTCTAATAAAGTGCTAAATGGATCCTCGGTTATTGATTTACTTGTGTACCGGGAAATTACTCTTAAACACCGTCGTGTTTATTTAGACTACACCAAGAATCCGTTTAGTCTAAAAACAATTGATTTTAATAAATTAAATAACGAAGCTAAAACGTATTTAGAAAAAGCCGGCGCTAAACAAAAAACACCAATTGAAAGACTTAAACACATGAATCAACCGGCGATTGATTTATATAAATCGAAAGGTTTAGATATTTCTAAAAAATATTTAGAAATTGCTCTTTGCGCTCAACACCATAATGGCGGTATTGCCGTTAACAAATGGTGGGAAACGACTCTTCAAGGATTATTCGCTTGTGGTGAATGCGCTGGTACACACGGCGTTTCTCGTCCTGGTGGTAGTGCATTAAACGCTGGTCAAGTCGGTTCACTCCGTGCCACTCAATATATTATTAGCGACCGACGCAAAGCTATCAGCAACGTTAACTTCTTAAAAATCGCAAATAAAGCGTTAAGTAGCGAAATTAAATTTATTAATCAGGTTTTAAAGAATAAAGATAACGTCACTGCTTTAATTAACGATGTGGGCAAAAGAATGAGTGATTATGGCGCAGCGATTCGTGAATTAGATAATATGAATAAAGCATTCGCCTTAACTAAAAAAGATTATGAACATTTAAACCAAGTTGGCGTTAAAAATAAGACTCACTTAGTAGATGCTTATAAATATAAGGATATCTTAATTACCCAAATGGCGGTGTTAACTAGTTTACTTGATTTTGCTAAGACAATTAAGAAGACACGCGGTTCCGCTTTATATTATCAAAAGAATGGAAAATTAAGAGGGGGACTAGATGAGATTTTCCGTTTCATCCCCGATGATGGAAAAAGCAAAGATAAAGTCCAAGAAGTAATCTTTGATAAGACCTTTAAAGTTAAATGGCGTAATGTTCGCCCGATTCCTCAAGAAGATAATTTCTTCGAGAATGTCTGGCGAGGCTATCGTAAAAATAAAAATATATTCTAGGGAGAAAATTATGATTAAACTTTGTGCCCCAACCGATGAAGCCGCTGTCAATATTGATGACGCAATTAATGCCATATCGAGCGTGGGTATTCATCTAGCGGAAATTCGCGACATTAATGATATTAATGTGCTTGAATTTACTGATGAACAAGCAAATGAATTTTATACGAAATTAAAAGCTAAACAAATTGATGTTTGGGCGATTTCTTCGCCAATTGGTAAACGTGATTTGCATATTGATTTTGCTATTTACCAAAAACGGGTGGCGAAGGCCATTCGGATGGCGCAAATTTTTCACGCTCCTCATATTAGAGTCTTTTCTTTCTTTGAACACAATAATAATCCGGATGAAGTAGTTAAGCGTTTAAAGTATGTTCTTGATGAAGCGAGTAAAGCCGGCATTAAAGTTTGCCTCGAAAACGAAAAAGATTCATATGGCGAAACACCTGAAAGAATGATTGAACTATTAGATAAACTTCCTGGGATGTTAATGGTCTACGATTCTAGTAACTATGTTCAAGTTGGTGTCCCGGCTGAGAAGACATTGTCCATGGCGTTCCCGCGCGCTTATTATGTGCACTTTAAAGATGGAATCCATAAAGGTGATGATGCCGATATCACTCCCGTTGGCGAGGGCGAAGCTAATATCACTCAATTATTAAAACTCGTAAATAAAGATATGACTTTTAGTATTGAGCATCATCTTCGTTATCCGGTTGGTAAGGAAACGTTTGAAGAAATTCAAAATTGCCAAAAATTCGTTTATCCAGATCGCACCGCAGCGTTTTATGATGCTGTGGCGCACGCAAGAACGATGTTACTTAAAGCTGGATATACAGAAATCCACGAAGGTTTATTTAAGAAATAAGGAGAGATTATGAAAATAGTTCGTTATGGTTTAATTGGATTTGGCGCCCACGCCGAACTTTGTTATGCCGAATTCATTCTGAAACAAAAATTAGTGAAGAATGCAACAATTGCTGCCGTCACTGAGCCAAGCCCGAAAAGACGGCAGATGATTCCATCAATCATACCTAAGAATGTCAAAGTGTTTACCGATTATAAAGAAATGCTCAAGAGTAAATGCATTGATGCAGCGATTATCACATCCCCTCACCCCTACCACGCCGAAATGGTGATTGAATGCTTAAAACACAATATCCCAGTGATGTGTGAGAAACCGGCAGCGACCACCGCTTATGATGTTAAACGTATGATTGCCGCAGCGAAAAAGAGCAAAACTCTATTTGGTATGATGTTCAATCAACGCGCATTAAATATTTATCAAAAAATGAGAGAAATGGTCATAGAAGGTGAACTTGGCGATTTACAAAGAATTAATTGGGTAATTACCATGTGGTATCGTCCGGATAAGTATTACACCGTTGCGCCTAATCGTGCGACTTGGAAAGGCGAAGGCGGAGGTTTAGTCATTAACCAAGCCTGTCACCAAGTCGATCTATTACAATGGATTATGGGTGAACAACCGATTTCCGTCAACGGATTTATGGATAATGGCAAGTGGCATCCAATTGAAGCGGATGATGACTTCACGTTATTCTTCCGTTTTAAAAATGGCGCGACCGGAACCTTTATATCCACTACCGGAGAATATCCAGGTTGTAACCGATTAGAAATAAGTGGCACCAAAGGGAAACTTGTGTGTGAAGGTGGTAAATTAATCTTCTATGAATCTAACGTTGACACTAAGAAGTTTTCCAAAATTGCAAAAACTCCATATGATAAACCAGGTTTTAAAGTGAAAGAAATTAAAGTTGCTAAAGACACTTTAGAGGAACATATGAAGGTTATGGCTAATTTTACTAACGCTATCTTAGGTAAAGAAAAACTTAAAATTCATGGCAGTGAAGGATTAAAAGCCGTTGAAATCATTAACGCGGCTTTATATTCTGGATGGCATAAAGGTGAAACCATTAAGATTCCAGTAAACGAAGTTAAGTACGTTAAAGAATTACAAAATAAAATTAAAAATTCCAAATTTAAACGTTGATTATATTTATAAATAAATATGGAATATTTTTTGGTATAATATAGGTGTATGAAATTCGTTAGGTATTTATTAATCGTGTCGCAAGCGTTTGTTTTTGTTGCATGTGCAAAAAGCGAAAACTTGCCCCCGCGCAAGGATGGTAACGTGTGTAACATTACTTGGGATCTTGGTGAACACGTAACTGTTTTAGGTGGCGCCCCTACCACCGCTCCGATGGATAAGGATTTTACTTTTAGTATTAGGGTTCCTTATTATCACAAACGGATGACGGATTGGAAAGTAGATGAGGACAGCGGCGAGCCCATAAAGCCTACTCCAACCACAATCGGAGAATTAGATGACCCCAATATGGAATATGCGATTGCATTAGATAAAATCCATGTTTATATCGGCGGAGAAGATAGAAAAGAATATGAAGGGTCTTATCAATTCCTCTATGTTGATAACACCACTAATGAATTTGTAATTAATGGTAAATACATGGTAAACGATGTGAAAATTGTTATTGAAACTGAAGAACGTGAGCAGCCGTTAGCGTTATATGGTCTAGAATTCAGCGAAACGCTTGATAAAAGAATTGATTACACTGACCACGAGGAAGAGGGAATAGTGCCGAAAACCGGTGATATTAAGGTCGAATTTAGATCTAAATACCAAGATATTCGTGAACCAATTATGATTTTAAATCATGGGCAGAGAGCTTTTCCAATTTTTGAACATGACGAAATTGAAGTTACTCTTACAGTACCAACCCAAACACCAGGGAAAGAACTCCCAGAAGATATTGTAGTTCGTACTGGAGCACATTACGCTACACTCGATGTTGATTTTACTCGCGAATATACAACAGATAGGTTTCAATGTGTTATTACTATCCCTACGTATGTTGTGCGCGACCATGTGACAATAGCAAAATATGGGGAAACATGATGAAAAAGACTAAGCTATTTTATTTGACTTCAGTTGCCTTGTTAGCAATTCCTACTACTGTTAGTTGTTCATCTAAAGATGACTTTGATATTTTGCTTAATGAATATCGAGATACTATTATTGCTTCCACTAAGACTGATGAATTTATCCAAAAAGGTCCCGATGGAATACGCGCGGAATTATCATCGGAAGAGATTAACGGAGTCGAAACATATTATTACCCTAATATTAATTACGAATATGGATCTGACCCAGATCGTTGGGATGCCGCTACACATCCCACTAATATGTTAGCAATTGCCGTCTCCGCGGCTAAAACCCATGATAACCGATATCAAGAAATCGCAGTCGGCATGACCTATTACTGGATTTATCATGATTATCGTAATGTTAACTGGTGGTTTAATGATTTACGCGTTGGTTCATCATTAGCGAATACCGCTTTATTTGTTTACAATGATTTAAATTCACAAGGAAAGGCCGCACTTCGTTCTAGAGTTGCTCGAACTAGTTTCTACTACAAACCTTCTTTATTGGCGCATAGCGGATCAAATCTATTTGATTACGCTGAATTAACTTTAAAATCCTCGATTATTAACCGCAATCGCGAAGAATTTGAATTAGCCGTCAAACGGATGGAAGACGAAATTGTTGTTGACCCCGACAACATCGAAGGATTTAGACCTGATGGATCATTCTTCCAACACGGTGCGCAAGTGCAAACTATGAGCAATTATGGTCGAAGCGTAATTCGCATCGGTAATATTTTAAGAGTAGTCGATAAGACTTCTCGTCACTTTAGCCTTGATAAACTAAGGATTTTAACCCACTTTATCTTACGAGGAATCGGAAGAGGCACATTTAAAGGCTATAGCAATTATCTAGAAATGGCGCGTGAATACGCTAGAAAAGATGAAACCGCTAAAGCCGAAACCTATCTTGGTTTAGAAGCATTCCTTGATTTGCCGAACCTTCCAGCGCGTCATGAATTCGAAAACTTCATTCAAAATCTAAGAATCCACCGCCCGACCTTTAATGGCATTACTTATTTTAGCGATGCTCATTTAGTAACCATGATTCTTGATAACTTATATATTTCGTTTGAAGGTTCTGATCCTAGTGTTTTAGGCACGGAAACCGTAAATGGCGAAAATAAGTTAGGACTTAACTTATCTTATGGCACTAATACTTGCGTAATGGATGAAGGCCCTGAATATTATCAGATTGCACCATATTGGGATTATGCCTATCTTCCTGGCACCACTTCGATTCAAGTTCAAGAATATGACCCTAAAAAGGATGATATCATCAAATATTTATACTCTTCTGATAATAAAATTAACACAATTGCCTTTGGTGATAAAGAAAAGAAGATCCCTTATTACGATGACGGAGGATATGAAAAAAAATTGCCTCAAGCCGATGACACAAAAAATGATTATGTGTATAGTTCTCATTATGATGAAGAGAATAACGTTGTAATCTTAATGCAACGCAGTTGCCATCACGCGGAAAATAACTTTACCGTTACTTGTATTGCTTGTGAGGATGGCATGTTCCTTGTGGGCGCAGATTTAAAGTACACTGGCGAAATTACTACCGGAGACGGTAAAATCTTTACTGAAAAACCTAACATTCACACTACCATTGAACAATGCTTCTATAAAGGTGAGAATTTTTTCGAATTATCCGATGATAAAAAGTCTATGACTCATGGTCGTGCCTTATACAAAACTTATGATGATGGAAGCGGGGAAAACGCTACAAATATCAACGTTCGTGGATATAACGAAAAAAAGAAGATGATTGAATATTATTTTGCAGGCGATTGGAATCGCAATAAAAACGGCAATCTCGACGAAGATATGGCTTCACCTGCTGACATTTTGTTAGCCTATCTTGATACAAACGAAAATGGCAAATATGCTTATTCTATTCAACCAGCAAGTTATGATGACCGTGAATTTAAATTAATAAATAATTTCAATAACGACCAAATGGTTCAAGAAGTTAAATTACCTAATGGTAAAGTCGTTGTCGTTGCATACGAGAAGATAAAGGGCTATAAGCCTTCTATTGGTAACACAATCGATTTAAAGAAGGGCGACTATAAAATTATTTAATCGAGAGGTAATGCGAAGAATATGGCACAAGTAATTTCACGTAAAACCATCGCCGAACATAGTGGCATCACTTGGAAAGACATCATGTTCTATTGCTTCGGTGACTTTGGTAACTGTTTAATTTTCGCATGCGCGAACGTGCTACTTAACAAATATTACACTAGTTGCTTAATGTTTAACCCGGCTTACATCATCATTATCTTCGCGGTCGCACGTGTTTGGGACGCGTTAAACGATCCAATCATGGGACGGATTGCCGATCGAATGAAACCAAATAAATATGGTAAGTTTAAGCGGTGGTTCCTTTACATGAGTGTTCCGTACGCCATTGCGACTTTATTAATGTTCTGTCAATATGGTCCAGCGGCCGCGGATGGAATAAGCGCTGCACCATGGCAATATGTTTTAGCCGGTTTCACTTATATCTTATTCGGTATGTGTATGACCGCTATTCAAATTCCTTATGGTAGTTTAGCAAATGTGGTTACGCTTGATAGTAAAGAGAGAAGTAAATTATCAATTGCTCGTGGAATTGCGGGTAATCTTGGCGGTATGCCAGTTTTAGCGATTAAAGCTTTAGCGTTTAAGACTAACGAAGAAACTGGTGGTTCGGTCGTCGACTGGAAGCCACTAATTATTGGGGTCACGATTTTAGCCATCTTTTCCGTCGTCTTTATGCTTTTATGCTATAAAGGTAGTAAAGAGCGGTGGGTTCCTAATCCAGCACCTCGCGAAAAAGGTGCATTTAAGAAAGCGATTGGGCGTATTACGCATAGTCGTTCGATGCTAGCGATTTGCGTTATTTCGGTTATTGTCGCTGGTGGAGGCATGTTTAAAGGTGTTATTACCCCATTTATTTCCGCTGACTTCTTCGGTTACGATGGGGTAATGACTATCTTACCGGATATTTTTAACTGCGTTGGTGTGGCTGTTACAATGTTCCTCGTACCGCTTGTTTCTAGGAAAATGGGTAAAAAAGAATCGTCTGCTGCGGGCTTATATTTCTCAACGTTAATTAATACCCTGATGACGTTTATTTTCTTCATGGTAGATTTTGATGTATTTGGCGAAGCCAAGAATGCTACTGCTCCATACATTTTATATGTCGCTTGTAACTTCTTATCTGGTTTAGGTTCTGGTTTCTTCGACTGTTTACTTTGGGGCATGGCGGCGGATGCAATTGATGAAATCCAAATTAATACTGGTATCCGCGAAGACGGAACTAGTTATTCAATTATGATGTTCTCAAGAAAGATTGGTCAAACCATCGCATTCTGTGGTGGTCAAGTGATCTTACTTCTTATTGGTTATACCGGTGGCATCGCCCTTGATTTGCAACAAAAAACCACGCTTTGGTTTGTCGCCATGGGTACCGTCATTGCTTGTTATGCAATTGGTGCGATTCTCTTCACCTTCTGGTACCCAATTGATAAGAGCCGCCTCGAAGAAATTCAAGATGAAAAAGAAATTATGCTTGCTATGGCAGAAAAGAAAAAAATTAGCGCCCACGATCCAAAGAATAAAATTAGATTGGCGGGAGCTAAATAGGGGGGAAAATAATTATGAAAACAAGGAAAATGTTATTAAGTTTGCTAGCAACTATTCCGTTTGCGCTTACATCTTGTAACAACGCTCATTCAAGGGAACGAGTTAAGCAATGGGTTCATGATAACTACACTGGAGAAGTATCACAAACGCATGCAGCAATTGCTACTTTCTCTTGGGACTACCATGCCACTACCGGTAGAGCCGCTATGTACGAAGTTGAGAATCTGTTTAGAAATGTTTTTCCAGCCATGATTGATGAATTTAAAGATGTCATTTATTGGCCTGGCGCCAATCGTCCGATTGGTAAATCTATTATTGTTTATCATACGTTATGGATTCCTCCTTTAACCGAAGAAAACTTTGATGAATTATACCCAGAAAAAGAAAACACTACATATAAAATTAATGGTAAAGAATTAAGCGTAATCGATAATTCACAAGTAACCTTAGATGAATATAAATTTTCTACTTCGATTGTGCATATTCATAACCAGTATGGTTATTATCGCGGTATCGGCATAAAAATTAACCGCGGATTCATCGATAAAAAAAATATCGTTAAAGTTAAAGCGATTATCGAATTAATGTACGAAGAAAACTAAGCTATTCTTTACGAAAAGCAGAATAAATGAGGTTTTAAACATTCACTTAGTCGATGTGAGCGTGATTGCTATTGGCGTTTATAATCTACTAGACCGTTATATTCATTACTCCGCACAAGTTAAAAAAAATTAGTCAAGTGATAAACTTTGCAGCAGAAATCATTAAATAATTATTTATATTCTTTAATTAGTGGACGGACATCTTTGTGATCGAGTTTTACTTTTAAGTTCTTAAATTTCACATTACGCGTATACATTAATGTGAACGCGTGTCCACTAGATAATCCGTGTTGATCATATTCCGGATAATGGTCGCCAATCGTTTTTGGTCGTGGCTGATTAGTTTTAATTCCTCCGGGTAAAGAGAAATCGCAATTAATGAAATTAACATTACTAATCATTTGGCGCTTGCTTTGACCGATTATCATGCATTCACGAATGAATTCTGGGTACGTTTTAAAACTAAATGGATAACAATTCGCAAAATGGATGTTTTTAAATGTCACTCCATCAATATAACCATGACGCGCTGGAACATGATTGCCTCTTGGTTTTCGCTTACGGTCACCCACAACTATGTATAAAGGAGCGCCCACATCACTCATTTCGATATTTTCAAAAGTAACGTTCTTGACAACCGCTCCATCAACTGTTTCTAAAGAAATACCACAACGATTAACATTCTTAGTAAAGCAATTATAAATTCGAACGTTCTTTAATGAATAATAAGTATCGGTGCCAAATTTAATCGCCGACGCTAAACTTTCAATGGATAAATCTTCAACATCAATATTCTCACATCCATAATTATCCGAACTCTTAAAACATAAGGCATCATCGCCCGCCAAGATGTTGCAATGATAAATATGTAAATCATGGGTATCAACTGGGTCAATACCATCACGGTTTGGCGTGTTTAAGCAATCTAAATTAAGATGGCGGAAGGTTACCCCTTCGCTTGATAAAGGGACGATGCTCCAAAAACATGAGTTCTTAAAATTCATGCCTTCAATCACAATATCTTTTGAATAGGTTACATAACATAAACAAGGACGAGCATCCTCGTTTCTTCTTTCGGCCACCGGATCATTCATCTTAAAACGATATAAGCCCTGCCCATCAATTGTGCCGCCACCTTTAATGGTGACATTAGAAACATTTTGACCGTAAATTAAACCGCGACCTAATTGACGATTCGCACATAAACTTCCACTTGGTACGCGAAGAGGATAATATTTATGGTCTTGACTACCAAGGATTTTCGCTTCACGAGAAATGTATAAATTAATATCACTTCTTAAAAGAAGTTCACCGCATAAATAAGTACCCTTTGGGAAATAAACTGTCCCGCCAGTATAGGCGGCTTTATCAATCGCTTTTTGAATCGCTTTGGTGGTTAAAGTTTTGCCATTACTAATCGCACCAAACTTTCTTACATCAAACACTAAACCTTTTGTCATAAGATCACGCGCTAAGTTATAGCTATCGTAGACCATAATTTTATTTACGTACATTCCATCCTTATTAACTAAATAATTTACCCCGGATATTTCTTTTACCTTGTTAAGTAAAGGAATATCTTGAGCGCGAATACTCCCGTCAATATTTAATTGATAAACTTGTCGTTTTAAATCAATCGTAACAATGATGTTTAAGAAATTCTTACACGGGAAATAGCAGAACTCAGTGGTGGGTAGACCAACCACGCGGACCCATTTGTTTTTATTAGAATAATAAATATTGTTCTGATAAAGAAGAATCTTCATCGCTTCATTTCCGTGTGCGTCGACTAATATCGGCGCTAATGCGGCTTCATTACTTAAGACTTGAAGGGAAGTTTCGATGGTGACAATGTTTTCGACTGATTGAAATGAATAGACAAAAGGTGTCAATCCTTTCTTACTCTTTAATAAATAAGTATTAGAGTTAGGGAATGGATAATGCACAAGATATTTATCAGAGAAATAAGCGTGATTACTATTCACCAAGATTTCGGTAAAATCACTAATAACTAGGTTATCTAATTTACTTTCATTAGCGTTGTTAACAAAATAAAATTCTTTAACGTTCGCGCTTTCTTTATAAACTGTCTCCAATAAAAGACGATGATTTAAATAAACCTTAACTAAATTAATATCGCCACGATAAATTAATTCAAAATGATTTTCTTTCCGGCTTAATAAAGCGCGCTTATTTAAAAGTGATACTTGGTGATTAGTAATACTAAGAGTAATTTTGTGATTATTAGCTAAAATAAAACCGAATTCACACGCTTCACTATGTTCTAATCTAAACTTAGCAGTAATGGCGTCGCTGCCTTTAAATGGATAAAATAAACAAGATTTATTTTTAAAAGATAAATAACCATCTAATTTATTACAAGGATTACGCTTCACGCTGACTTCACCGCTCAATTTATAAGATTGATTAATCTTATGATCATTAAATACATCGGTAAGATAGTTTTGATATTTACGTGATTGATATTTGCCTAAATCACGCGGTTTTTCACTAACAGGAATCTTTAAAGAGTCTTCTTTACATTTTTCTTTTTTGATAATCGCAAAATAATGATGGTAGTCTCCATCTAAATCAGGGGTGTGGACGTGACTAGGCGATTTATATTCTTTTTGGTATAGCTTATAGATAAGCTTATTAGATAATTTAATTTCTTCTTTCGTTAACCTAAATCCTTTGATTAAATTAGCCGGAACGCGTGATTCCACCGCTAGATAAACGGTCGCCTTACATTCAGTATAAAAGTCAAAACCTTGACGAACTTCTTTTAAATTAGTCAATTTAGTGTCAAAAGTGACAATGTAATCTGCGCCAATTAATTTCTTTGGTAAAGAAGTAATCTTAACTTCACTATTTGAATAGACTTTTTTGCTCACTCGCAAATTTTCTTGAAGATAATACCAACCGCTGGTATCCCAGGGCGCCACAAAGCGACTACTCACTGGTAGTACCGGCAATTTATTTAATAATGTTTTCATACATTTATTTTATATTATGCAAAAGACAAATGCGCCTTTTTGTGATATCTTATTAGTATAAAGTTTAGTGAGGAATTTTATGATTAGACTGTGCGCATTCGCCGACGAGGCGAGTCCGTCGTTAGAGGGACAAATCGCTAATTTAAAAAAACACAACATTCATCTCTTAGAAATCAGAAATATCGACGGTAAAAATGTTTTAGATTTTACCGATAGCGAAGCCAAAACCATATACGAAAAATTATTACAAAACAACATCAAGGTTTGGTCAATTGGTTCTCCGCTTGGTAAAGTTGATATTGCTATCGACTTTCGTGAATACGAAAAGAAAGTGATTAGAGTGTGCGAACTAGCAAATATTTTCCATTGCGATAATATCCGAATGTTCTCTTTTTTTAACGCTTATGGCGAAAAAGAAAAAGTAATCAGCAACTTACAAAAGATGGTGGCGATTGCTAAGAAATACAATGTGAAAATGTGCCACGAAAACGAAAAAGGCATTTATGGCGACATTGCATCACGTTGTGTTGAAATCTTAAACGCGGTTCCGGGATTATACTATGTTTATGATCCGGCCAATTTCTTGCAATGTAAGCAAGCACCTGTTGAGTCGCTAGCGCTGCTTTTATCTCGCGCTTATTATTTGCATATTAAAGATGCCTTAATCGCGACAGGAGAAGTAGTGCCCGCGGGCGAAGGTGATGGTCATCTTCAAGAAATTATTAATTCCGTAGACGATAATAAGGTATTAACAATTGAGCCACATTTAAAGGTTTTTGCCGGTTACGGAAATATCGATAAAACCCAATTAAAAATTAAATTTGAACACCAAAATAATGAAGAAGCTTTTGCCGTCGCGGTTAATCACGCTAAGCAACTTTTATTTAACGCTAGATATCGCGAAACGGCGGATGGGTTTATAAAACAAAAGTAATTATTAAGAAACATAATTTTAATGTTATCATTAAATGGTAATTAAAGGCATCAAGGAGAGTGTTCGATGAATAAAGTACGTTACGGAATTATCGGTGTTGGAAATCAAGGAAGTTATTATGCTTCTTTAATTAAAGAAGGAAAAATTCCCGGTGCTGTATTAGGCGCGATTTGTGACACCAACCCTATGAAACTTAAGGCGATCAAAGAACGGCTTAAATTAGAAAATGTCCCAACATTTCGCAATTGCGACAAAATGATGGACAAAAAATATGTCGACGCAATTATTATTACCACTCCACATTATTCGCATCCTGTTATTGCGGTCATGGGCTTTGAAGAGGGTCTCCATGTTCTTTGCGATAAGCCTGCTGGCGCTTATACTAAACACGTCCGTCGCATGAATGAGGCGAGTAAAAAGGCTGATGTATTGTTTGGAATGATGTTTAACCAACGCACTAACTGTGTATATCGCAAAATGAAAGAAATCATCGCTAACGGTGGCATTGGCAAACTCCAACGAGTGACATGGATTGTTACTGACTGGTTCCGTACGCAACTATATTACGATTCTGGTTCTTGGCGGGCAACTTGGCGGGGCGAAGGTGGCGGCGTCTTGATTAATCAATGCCCACACCAAATCGATCTAGTTTCTTGGGTGGTTGGTGAAATGCCCGCAACGGTTAATGCGTTTTGTAAATATGGCCATTGGCATAAAATCGAAGTTGAAGATGAAGTTACTGCCTACTTTAATTATAAGAGTGGAGCAACTGGTGTCTTTATTACTACTACCGGCGAAGCACCTGGTACTAATCGTTTTGAAGTTAGTGGCACGTTAGGCAAATTGGTTTGCGAAAATAATAAACTTTTTTATTACAGAAATAGCGTTGATTCATCTACCATTTTGTCAAACGCTAAATCTTCTTTTGATAAGCCCGAAGTTAAAATTACCGAAGTGAAAACCGATGGTAAAAACTTACAACACACCGGCATTTTACGTAACTTTACAAACGCGATTCTTAAAAAGGAAGAATTATATGTCAAAGGCACCGATGGCATCAATGGTGTTGAATTAATGAACGCGATTGAATTATCCGGCTGGCAAAAAGGTAAAACCGTTAAAATTCCGATTAACGAAAAATTATATTTGGATGAATTAATTAAACATGTTAAAAAATCGAAATTGCGCATTGCTAATGATAATTTTGTAGAAAAAACTCTTAACTTTGGTACTGGTCAACATAATATTAAAAACGGGAGATAGTGTATGCCAAATTTTAAAAATAAAGTCATTGTGATAACCGGCGGTTCTGGCGTTATTTGTAGCGAATTATCGCGCGCTTTAGATAAAGCGGGCGCCAAATTAGCCATCCTTGATTTAAACGAAAACAAAGGTAAGAAATTTGCGAAGACTTTAAAGCACGCTAAAGCGTATCAGTGCAATGTGCTTGACCCCCAGCAGCTTAAACGCGTCCATCAAGCGATTAAACGTGATTTTGGCCCAGTGGACATTTTAATTAACGGCGCCGGTGGCAATAATCCAAAAGCGACTACCGATAACGAATACGCGGAAGTAAAGCTTCCAAAAGAAACGAAAGATTTCTTTAAGTTAGATAAAGCGGGAATTAGTTTTGTTTTTGATTTAAATTTCTTAGGCACGGTGTTACCGACGCAAGAATTCGCCAGCGATATGATGAAGAAAGGCGGATCGATTTTAAATATTTCAAGTATGAACGCTTTTACACCACTAACTAAGATTCCGGCTTATAGCGGCGCGAAAGCGGCGGTTAGCAACTTTACTAAATGGTTAGCCGTTCATTTCTCGCATGTGGGAATTCGCGTAAACGCTATTGCTCCGGGCTTTTTTGTCACCGCCCAAAATAAAGATTTGCTCTTCAAAAATGGTAAGCCCACCGCTAGAACCAAAAAGATTCTTGGCGCCACACCAATGGGTCGCTTTGGCGAAGTAAAAGAACTTGTCGGTGCGACTTTATTCTTACTTGATAATCAAGCCGCTAGTTTTATCACCGGTGTCGTTTTACCAATTGATGGCGGGTTCTCATCTTATAGCGGGGTGTAATTATGATTTTAACTTTTCGTTGGTTTAATGATACAGACCCAATTCCGTTAAAATATATCGCCCAAATTCCGAACATGAAAAGCGTCGTCACCGCTGTTTATAATGTTCCAGTTGGTAAAGTTTGGCCAAAAGAAAAATTGATTCAATTAAAGAAACAATGTCTAAAGCACCATCTTTCGATGGAAGTAATTGAATCTATTCCAGTTCATGAAGATATTAAATTAGGGAAACCGAGCCGCGATAAATTTATTGCTAATTACATCGAAAATATCAAGCGTTGTGCAAGCGTCGGTGTTAAATGTATTTGTTATAATTTTATGCCGGTTTTTGATTGGCTTCGCACCAATATGAAATATCAGCATCAGGATGGCTCTAATTCATTAGCGTACTCCCGAAAAGATTTTGATAAGATTGATCCTAAGCACTTGCATTTACCCGGCTGGGACGAATCTTATTCACCAAAAGAATTACAGACTCTATTAAAAGAGTACCAAAAGATATCGCACCAAGATTTATTTAATCATCTCGTCTATTTTTTAAAGAAGATTATGCCCACTTGCGAAAAATATAAGGTAAAAATGGCCATCCATCCGGATGATCCGCCTTGGGATATTTTTGGATTACCACGTGTCGTGAGCAACGAAAAAGATTTAGACAAAATGTTTAAAGCGGTGCCAAGCAAATGTAATGGTTTAACTTTTTGCACTGGTAGTTTTGGCGCCGGTCGTTTTAATGATTTAGTGCATATGGCGAATAAATACGCTAAGCGTATCTATTTCTTGCACGCCAGAAATATTCAATATACCGATAAGAAAGATTCGTTTGTCGAAACGGGGCATATGGTTGGTTCATTACCGATGATTAAAATCATCAAGGCCTTAGTAAAAAACGGTTTTAATGGTTATGTACGCCCTGACCACGGACGGAATATTTGGGGCGAAAATCATAAACCTGGATACGGTTTATATGACCGCGCGTTAGGCGCTGCCTATTTAAACGGTGTTTTTGCAAGCCTAGAAGATAAATAATTTAGTTAATATTTTTTCTAAAGTAAGTATCCGCGAAATGCATTAGTTTTTTGTTTTCGTCTCTATTTAATAATAGTTCTTGTGTGTAATTGATAGGCTCTTGAACGGAATTATCCACTTTAACAGGATACTTAATGCCATTAATGGTTTTATAATCAAAAGTCACAAGCACTTGTTGCTTATTCTTCTGATAATCAAACCGGAAATTTTTTAATTTATTAGCATCCGAATCAACAATGTTTCGCACCCAAGTTTTGTTATAGTAACGAAGAATAACCGCCCAACACTTTACTAATTCTTCACTTGTACAAATGGTAAAGATAAGAATTGGGTCCCATTGTAAGTAGAACGAAGTTAAACCAAGCGGAACGACGATGCCCCACATAAATAAGCCGTTTACCATAAACATCGCGACTTTATCTCCGCCGCCGGTAAAGAGCGCGTCATTAATAGTGGCATTATGAACTTGCGCAAGATAACTAAGAGCGTAAATGCCCGAAAACATCCAAACAAAATTAGTGAAATTGGCATTAAAGACATCGAGCTTACTCGGATCAACATTGGCGCCAGCATTAATCATAAAGATTGGAACATAAACAAAGCTCATGACAATATTGAAAGCCGCTAATAATTTTAAGAAGCGCATGACATCTTTACTATGCGCATTAGCTTCCCGTAATTTATTCGCGCCTAATTCACGACCAATCAAAACGCTCGTCGCAGCGGTAATACCAGCGGTTGAGCAGTTCACTAAACTTCTAACGGTACTTACGGTATTATTGGCAGTAATTAACGCTAATGTTTGACCTCCACTCGGATCAACAATCTCTGGATAAGCAATATGATTGATAACAATCTTACTCATCAGCATATTGCCAAAGCCCCATAAAATACGACTAGCTAAAAGTGCAACCGTATATTTCATATACCCAGGGAGTAAATTGGCATCAGTGTGTAAAAAATACTTAAGCGAGAATTTTGTCTCCTCCATTCGCCAAGTAAAAATAATTAATAGTAAAAGCTCTAATCCACGCGCCGCCACCGCCGCAATCGCCGGACCAATACTTGGGTTGCCCCCAATTTGCACATAGCAGAAAGCGGTAGTTAGACCAACATTGAGAACAAAAGTCGAAATCGATAAGATGGCAATTAATTTCGTTTTCTTGGCATTTTTAAGACTGTAATAATACATCGCCGATAGGCCTCTAAAGACAAAAGCGATAGCAAATATTCGTAGATAATTAGCGCCAAATTCAATAATCTCGGTTCCACCAGTTAAGCCAGCAATAATTTGCTCCGGGAAGACCATGCTGACAACCATGAAAACTAACGCGAGAATAAAGGAAATTTTCAACGAAAGATTAAAAATCTTACGCACTGAAGTGATATCTTTCTTGCCAGCAAATTGCGCAGAGAAAGCGGCGCCCGCAAAAACAAAACTCATTAACAAAGTATTAAAGATTGAAAATACGTCGTTCGCGCTAGTGGTGCCATTAAAAGCATCTGGACCTAAGATGGCCTTAACAATCAACTGATTAGAGAAATTAACTAAAAAAACTAAAATCTCTTGAACAATGACAGGGAGAGCAAGACTCAATAGTTCTTTCCTAAAATTTTGGTCGTGAAAAATCCTCGGCATAGCAAAAATATACCATATTTTATTAATTTAAGAAAATAGTTATTATCGACGTAATTTTTAAGTTCACTTCTTCAAGCCAAAATACTTAACGGCGTTATTAAAAGATATATCTTCGATGATTTGACCAACGCTTTTAACTCTAATTGGCTCCAATGGGTTAACGAACCTAAATAAACGGTACCAAGGGCTTCACAATAGGCAAGAAATTGCCTTTAATGTAACTCATAATGCTATTATATACTAAATTGGTTGGGGTGACTGGGTTCGAACCAGTGCATAAAGGATTCAGAGTCCCACGCCTTACCACTTGGCTACACCCCAAGATATTTATATTATAAACTTGTTTTTAATACGCGAAACATTTATTATTATAAATGTATGATTAAAGTTTTTAAGGATGGCGATTTTAAAAAGCGGATCGTGAAATTCATGATTCCATTTTTAATTCAAGAGCTCATTTTAGTTTTCACTTCACTTATTGGTATCTTAATGATTGAAACGGAACCCGATGTGACCGAAGAGATGATTAGTGGTATGACTAACGCCTTCCAGATTTTCTTTATCTTTAATATGTCGATTGTGGCGTTAACTTTCATTGGCAACCTTTTTATTTCGCAACACTATGGTCGTGGTCACCTCGATAAAATCGAGGAAGACATGTACGTCCTATTAAAATTTGCTTTAATTGTCGCGACTATTTTCACGATTATCTCTGCTGCCATCCCCGAACAAATCATGTGGATCTTCGCCCGTGCTTCGACCGAGGGCGGTCCCGAAATTATTAAAAGTGGCGCTGAATATTTAAGATTCTTCTCTATCTCTTATATCCCCACCGCCATTACGATGATTTACTATTGCGTCATGAAAAACGTGAAAATGGAAAAATTCGTCGTTATCAACTCCGCTTATTGCTTAGTCCTTAATATCTTATTAAACGCGATTCTAGTTTGGGGCACTCCTCATCTTGGTGTGACCGGCGTTGCGCTGGCCCTTGTAATTGCGCGTATCGTTGAATGCATTTCCGCCATTTTAATTGAAAATATTCGTGGTTACATTCATTTCCACTTTAAAAGTTTTATCAAACTTAACCTCCCGTTAATTAAAGAATTCTCTCGTTATATCGTTTTAATTTTCTTTGCTAAATTTATTTGGGCTACTTTCTACGCCGCGATTAGCGTAGTGGTTGGTCGGACTGGTGATGTTGAATTTATTTTCTCGCACTCCCTCATGGTTCAAATGAAGAACATTATTATCACGATTTCCACTAGTGCGGCCGCTGCCGTTGGTATTATCATCGGTCGTGAATTAGGTGCTAACCGTTTAACCAAAGCGAAAGAACACGGACAAGACGCGCTTCGCTTCGCTATCTTTATTGGTGTCCTCCAAATGGTGGCCTTTATCGTTACATTCGGTATTGCTTATTTCACTAACTTAGATAAATTGCAAGGTGATGAAAACACCCAACAATTAATTTATCTAGCTATTCTATATGCCATCTATCTCACTCAATTAATCCCACAAGCCATCAATTCAGTGCTTGGCAATGGTCTATTTAGCGCTGGTGGCGATATCAAGATTGTTTCACTACTCGATTGCTGCACTGGTGTGATTTTACTCGTCCCCGCGATTCTTTTAGTGGAATTAGCCAACGTGAATCCAATTTTAATCTTCACGATTGTGATTATCGAAGAGTCAGTGAAAGCGCCAATTTATATCCACCACTATAAAAAAGGTCTCTGGATTAAAAACATTGCTGGTAAGGGTGGCTTCGTCTTTAACTAATTCATTATTCGCCGTTGGCGAATTCTCGGTTAAAAGTTTATTAGCTCATCATTTTTCTAGTGCA
This sequence comes from Bacilli bacterium, assembly GCA_024408565.1. Lineage (GTDB taxonomy): Bacteria > Bacillota_I > Bacilli_A > RFN20 > CAG-826 > UB1719. The sequence goes on along the minus strand of JAKSUW010000006.1, from coordinate 33,507 downwards.
AAAAAGGTTTATGTCACTAGTAAACAAGAAGCCAAAAAGTACCAAGACTACCATTTACCAGTTACGATTGATCCTCACTATATTGCGCACCTTGTTAAAAAGGGTGATATTTATGCCATCGCAGAATTCACTCCTTATTTAATGAGACTCACTAAGGGTGTTCATCTATTAATACATGATTTAAATGACGCAGGTGAAATCGGTACTATCATTCGGACCGCGTTATGCTTTGATATTAAAAATATCGCACTCATTAATTCATCAGTCAATTTATTTAGCCGTCAACTAATTCGTGCGAGCGCCGGTGCGTTCTTTATGGCGAATATTGTTATATATCCAAACAAAGCCTCGTATTTAAAAGCTTATCCAAATAGCGAAATTATTGAATTTAAAAATAAAAACGCTCCGTTATCTTTAGAGGTCGGAGCGAAATTATATGAGCGTTACGCTGCGTCAATGTGATAATCACTCACCCGGCGTTTCTTTTTATAATCAATTTGCTTTTCTCTTAACATCGCCCGGTCGTCACGGGAAAGATAGGGACGAATTTTCTTGGGCGGATTATTCTTTACTTCATTCATAAAGCGAGCGATTTAATAAAGCGATGAAGATGATTCATTCCTTCTTGGTCTTTTTTAAAGACAGAAGTATTATCTAAGATAGCTTGACCAGTTAAATTAATATAATCTTTCATTCGCATCTTCGGGTGTTTCTTTAAAGCGTCAATATATGGCTTAAAGAGTTTTAAATCTGGATATTGTTTAAGATAAGCCTTTTCGCTTAACCCCGCTTTCGCGACTTTCTCCACCACGGTCATCTGCCGTAATAAACGGGCGGGTAAGATAAAGCGACCGCACGCTTCAATCACCCCGATTCCTTCTTGCTTAACGCCAAAGTATTCGGGATGGACATGGTAAATACCATCAGGATATTTTTCGCTCACGGAATTACAACGTAAGATTAGCACCATTTCGTAATGATCTTTATTTATCCGTAAAATTGGTGTCACCGTATTGTGGCCGGGTTTAATGGCTAAAGCAGTATCCGTATAATTTCGCCACTTTTTAAGAATTAAACTTGCCGCGTCAATAATCTCATTTGGATTTTTGCCCGATAATTTAAGCGCCGTGTTATAAAAATCAAGCACGCTTATCTTAGTGCGAGGATAATGATGTTGTTTAATAAGATATAAATCCTTCGCCTTTTGTAATGGGAAAACATAATTACCGCCTTGGAAGTGTTCGTGGTTAAGAATTGAACCACCCACGATTGGTAAATCAGAGTTACTCACAATCGTATAATGTGGGATAACTTTTAAGAAAGCGAAAAGAATTTTAAAGATGCGCGTGGAGATTTCCATCGGTTCATGTTTTTGATCAACCAAAATCATGTGCTCTTTAAAGTAACCATAGGGTGAATATTGCATAAACCAATCTTCCCCCATAAGCTTCATTGGAATCATCCGAATATTTTGTCGGGGCGCTCTTTTAGCGTTACCCGCAAAGCCCAGGTTTTCAAGACACAATACGCATTTCGGATAATTGTTCTCTTTTTTCACTTGAAGTAATTTAGCAATATCCTTGTTATTCTTTTCGGGCTTTGATAAGTTAATCGAAATTTCTAGGCTTGGCGCGTGCGGGTAAGTCGCAACCCACTCCACATTTTTCTTAATCGCTTTTTGGTGAATGTAATAGTTATTAACGCCAAGATTATATAAATAAGACGTGGCTAATTTTGGATTTTGTTTTAATAACGAATTAAAGACTTTTACGACTTCACTTGGCCGGGGTGAAATAATATCAAATAATTCCGCAATATTTTGTTCTATCGCGTAATCAGGTAATTTCATCTTTTGGTAGTAAGACGTGAAGTAAGCCACAAAGCCATCGACGTCACTAATTTTTTCCGGGGTTAAAACTTCGCCCGCGGGATAGACATTAAAATGCGCGTATAGTTTATTCTTCGCGTAAACTTCATCAAGCTCATTAAGGCCTAATTTCTTTTCGCCATAGACGATAAACGCTTCCAGCACATTCAAGAGTTTCATTATTTATCCTCCTCTAGGACAAAGGCAATCGAGTGTTCATAAGGGTGTTCAGGATCAGTGATAATATCGTTATAGGATAAAAAATGCATTTGGGGTTCAAGCGCAATCCCGCCATACACCACGTCTTCACCATACTGTTTCATGATTTGGTTATACTTTGGATAGTTATTGGTAAAAATATTCGCCACGTTCATATCCGTTTTAACACTCAATTTAATATGATTATGCCGCACAATCACTTGGGAACGATCGGTGCTCGGAAAAACAAACGAATGGTCAAGACCATTCGCGACAGGCTCCGATTGAGCGATATCAAGAATTCCTTGACCAATGATTTTGGGTTTTGAAAAATCCATTAAATCGGTGAGACTAACGTCACGCACATTTAGTAAATGCTTATCGCCCAGCACCCGCTTTTTGGCGTGAACATAAAGTTCGTGATTAAGAACGTCTTTACCAGTTAATCGCCAATAGATATGAGTGGATAAGTTAATCGGGGTCGCGCGGTCAACCGTCACTAAATAGTGAATTAAAAACGCGTCTTTCTTTTTACTCACGTGATAACTTACCCGGAACACCGCGTTCCCGGGATAGCCGCCTTCTCCCGCTGGACTTTTATAAATAAAGATAATCTTAATTTCGTTATTATTTTCGCTCACTTCGTAGGCGAAATCTTTAAACGATAAACCATCTTTACCGCCGTGCAATGTATTACCATGATCATTTTTATCTAACTGATAATTTTGGCCATTTAGTGATAAAACGCCGTCTTTAATGCGCCCACACGTCCGTCCTAAAGTTTTTCCATAGTAACCGGAAGAATGTAAAAACTCATCAAGACTTTCGGGATGATAAGTTACATAATTATGTTTATATTTCACGGCATAGACACTAGCGCCATAACAACAAAACGTAATTTCAAGATTCCGTTCGTTATTAACGACTAAGAACTGATGATTATTGTGAACAAAAATCTTCGCAATCATGAACTAACCTATCTTTAATTATAATCAAATCTTTATCGTTACGATAAGGATTTTTCGCGAAAGAAAAAAGATAGGTATAACCTATCTAAATCTTGGGGCGGATGATGGGAATCGAACCCACGAATGACCGGTTCACAGCCGGTTGTGTTAACCCCTTCACCACATCCGCCATTAAAGGTGCCTTTATATTATAAGCACAAATCAATATTTTTATAAACTTTTTATGCTACTTAAGACGTGTTGGTAAGTTGCTTCGTCCACTAACTCATGAAGAATCATTAAGGCAAAATCCACGGAATAGGCCATACTTTTCCCCGTGATAATTTGTTCACTACTCTTAGTAGCGGGTTCACCCGTATAATGACCGTTGATGCCTTGTTCAAAGCCTTTAAAGCAAGTTAAATTCTTATGATCAAGATAACCAAGTCTTCCTAAAATTGACGGGGCGGCGCAAATCGCGTAAACTCCTTTCTTTGCGTCATGGAAATATTTAATCGCGTTGATAGCTAAAGCTGAATTAGCGATATTGTTGGTGCCCTTTAAACCGCCGGGTAAAATGATAAATTGATATTCATCAAGTTTAGCGTCTTTTAGTAATAGATCCGCTTTAATTTTTAAATTGTGACTAGTCGTCACATCTAGTGTGTTGTTTAACGAAGCGCTCACGACCTCAATCTTGCCACGGAGCAAAATATCGCGCGTCGTAATGCCTTCGCTATCTTCAAAGCCGTCGGCAAAAATAATCAAACCTTTCATAATTATTTCATGTCACCCTTTAATGCGATAAAAGCGACAATCGTGAAAACAAGGCCAAGGACAAAGAGAACACAAGCCGCAATAAAATGATGTAAATATTTTTTCTTGGTTTTGTCTTTTTTATAAGCCAAGAAACTTAACAATCCGTAAACGACAATAAGCACTAACATCCCAGATGAAACATACGGAAGACTCTGGAATAAAATTTCCGCCGCTTTTGCGAGTCCTTCGCCTGATTTACCAAGAAATTCATTAAGTTTACCAACAAAATTACGATAACCTTCGCTAGCCCAGATAGTACCAAAGGTACAAGCGGTTGGCACTAACACTACTAATAGCCAAAAAACTAGCAAAGGAACAATAATTAAGGCACTCCCAAAGCACGCCAAAAAATAAAGAAACAAGATGACAAGAGCGATAATCGATAATATAAAAAAGACTTTTTGCGCCTTTTCTAACTTAGTCTTTGGCGCTTTCTCGCGTTTATCCGCGATACGTTGTTCCTCGGTTTTAAATTGAATTGCCATATAAATTATTATAAGGAAATCACTCACTATATCAAGCGTTTTTGCGTACAAATATTATGCTATAATATTGCCATGGAAATTAATGAGCCATTCGCGAACTTCTATCGTCCAAAAAAACTTGAGGATGTGGTGGGTCAATCACATCTATTAAATAAGGACGCGGTTTTTTACCAAACGATTAATAGCAAAAAGATTCCGAACATGATCTTTTATGGTCCACCCGGCATTGGCAAAACCACGGTGGCGGAGATTATCGCGCATAATACTGACATGAAGCTTTATAAGCTTAATGGCACCACCGCCAAACTTGATGATGTAAAAGCCATCACTGATGAACTTAACTCCCTTTTAACGAATAATAAAATTCTCTTATACTTAGACGAAATCCAATATTTTAATAAGAAACAGCAACAAACCTTATTAGACTTTATTGAGAATGGTTCGATTACTTTAATTGCTTCCACCACCGAGAACCCCATGTTTTATATTTACCCCGCCCTTTTATCGCGTTGTATGGTGTTTGAATTTAAGGCCCTAAAAAAAGATGACATCAAGAAGCGATTAACGGACATTAGTAAAGAATTAAAAATCAAAGTTAATGATGAATCATTAGACTTTTTAAGTATCGCAAGTAATGGTGATATGCGAAAGGCTATTAACTATCTTGAATTCTTATATCAAAGTAAGGAAGCCATCACTTTAAAACGTTGTGAAGAAATTGTAAACAAGGCCAGTATTAATTACGATAAAGCCGGCGATGTTCATTACGATACCTTAAGTGCGTTTCATAAATCCATCCGCGGAAGCGATGTTAACGCGGCTTTATTTTATTTAGCGAAGCTTCTTGATAATGGTGATTTAATTGCCGCTTGTCGAAGACTCCTATGTGTCGCAAATGAAGATATCGGTTTAGCGAATCCACCCGTTATCTCTTTAGTGAAAGACGCCGTCGATAGCGCTCTAATGTTAGGTTTACCCGAAGGACGCTTACCATTAAGCAATATCACAATTCTTTTAGCGAGTTCGCCGAAGAGTAACAGTGCGTTAAGTATTGACGCTGCGATTGCGGACGTCCGCGCGGGTAAAGGGGTTGGTTATCCACGGGCGATGCAAAATAAACATTACGATGGGAAAGATGCAAAGGTGAAAGGGCAAAATTATCAATACCCCCACGACTTTAAAGACCACTACGTGGATCAGCAATATTTACCTGACGATCTTAAAGACGCCAAGTACTATAATCCCGGCGATAATAAAATTGAACAAAGCTACGCGGAATATCTAAAGAAGATTAAGCGTAATCATTAATTTCAATCACTTCGTGATAAGCCTTGCGGACTTCATCCGAAATGTTTTCAAACTTTTCGTAAAGTTTTCTTAAATCTGCATCGGGTACCCAATGTTGACGGGGCCGCTGTTTATTAAAATAGGCTAATTCGGTTTTTTCTTTGTTCATAAACACGAGGATGTATTTATCAAACATCTGGAAGTTCTTGATGTAATCAAGTCGAATTTGGTTCGTGTCGTTTAAGGCGTCCACAATTAAAGTGATATCGGGCGCTTTCGCGAGTTTCTTCATCCGACGGTAAAAAATCCGCCAGACTTTCTTTTGCTTCGTAAAATCTTGGTAAGAATGAGTTATTTCAAACCGCACTTCATCGCTACTTAAAATAAACGTATTCTTATGCATATCCGCATATTTTTTTGCCCAAGTGGATTTTCCTGCTCCCGGTAAAGCTGACATCACAATCAACGTTTTCATGTAAATTAGTATACAATATTTGTATGCGATTTTTCTTAAATAAAACCGAACAAGAAAAAATTAATCGGCTTTTAGAAACTTCTGACTATAACGATGAAGTCGCAACCTTCTTAAATCACAACGTGATTAACGAAAATTTTATTGATGAATTCACCAAAGTTTGTGAGATTAAAAAATTAGATATTAACGATTACTTATCGGATCACTACTACCAAAGTGTTCATAGCAATACAAAAAGTAAAGGCTACGAATTAAAGATTGAACATTATCGTCCTTATCAATGCTTTTTATATGATGATATTACAGTCGACGAAGATGACTATTTCTTGATTAAGAACCATGTCGGTTATTTTACAAGTGACTATCCTTATCTTACTATTCAAAAGGATCACATCATCTGGATGAGCCTCATCCCTCACGAGATAAACACCATGAAAAAGGCCGCGCACTCAATTTCTAAGCAACTTTATGTCTTAGGACTAGGACTTGGTTACTACCCAAGTTTACTCAGTGCGCAAGTGGATAAAATCACGATTATTGAAAAAGACCCGATGGTCATTGCCTTATTTAAACAAAATATCCTCCCTCAACTAGATTACAAAGAAAAATACGAAATCGTTCAAGCTGACGCTTATAAGTACGCGCACGCGCTTAATATTAATACGGACGTATTTTGTGACCTTTGGCACAATGAACACGATGGACTTGAACCCTATCTAAAACTAAAAAAAATCTTGAAAAATCACCCCCATGTCCACTACTGGATTGAGGAAAGTTTAATCGCCGCCATCCGTCACCTTCTAATTAATCTTATCGAAGAAGAACTTTATCACACGGGTGAATTTAATTACCAAAATGAAAAGAGTCTCGAAGATCACATTATCAATCAGTTTCACCACCATTTCTTAAACTACGAAGTAAAAACTTATGACGACATTAAAAAAATCCTCCAAACGAAGTACTTGAAGGATTTAGCTAGTGAACTTTATTAGAGTGCTTTCCACTCTAACGCGTGAGTGGAGATATCGATAAAATAAATATTTTTCTTACCCACAAGTTTTGTCATCTTTTTCACGTAACCCGCTAATTCTTTTTTGTTAATAATCACAAAACAAGCGCCCCCAAAACCACCACCATGGATCCGGACGGCACCATCTTTAATCCCTTGCCGGCTCTTAGTGAAGACATCTAAAAGATTAGCATGAGTTTGTCCAGGTATTAGGATATTTTGTAGATAAGTTAAATTACTATGACCAGACTGATCAATACAAGCTTTAAATTCTTCAATATCACCACGCGTAAGGGCGGTATATGAACGCCGCACTCTCAATAATTCATTCATATAGTGAATGGCGCGTTTATATTCCCGTTTATTTTTGTTTTGAGCTTTACCAGCGTCGTATAAGAAATTTGGCCACTTCATAAAACGTAACGCTTTTACGTGGTATTTCTTTTCAATCTTATGATAATCCGAAGGAATTGAGTTAAAGGCAGCGCTCGCATTCGCGTGGCTAGTCTTCGACTTCACTAACACGATTTGGTAATTACCGAGTTTCGGTGCGAAATATTTAATCGTTGGCTTAGTCACATTCTTAAAGTCTAATAATTCCATACCATTTGAACAAGAACCTAATTGGTCCTGTAGACCAGAGGCCTTACCAAAATAAGTATTTTCGGCCCATTGGCTCGCCAAGGCTAAAGTCACATTCGGAATTTTTTTATCCGCGTTATAAAACATCGCTAATGTTTTACTAACCACCATACTAAAGGCAGCGCTACTTGAAACACCCACCCCACTTGGTAAAGTGGAATCCATGACTAAATTAAAGCCACCTTTTTTATAACCGTGCTTTTCAAAATATTTAAAGACGCCTTTGGCTAAGCCTTTACTCGTTTCGTAGTCTTGCTTTTTATTTAAAGCAATTTGGTTCGTTTTAAATTCAATGACTGGATAGCCAATGGATTCAATATGCACAACATTATCATTTCGTTTGGCGCATACGCCAACAATGCTCATATTTTCAATCGAGGCGTTAATTAAATAACCATTCGCGTAGTCAACGTGGTTGCCAATAACTTCTAAGCGCCCACAAGATTTCACCACATGAGTCGGTTTACTCTTAAACCGCTTTTGGTACTCTTGGCATAAATGTTTAATTCGTTTTTGATCCATACTTTAATATTTTAACAAACTTTCAATCTTTGATTGGAGTTTCTTAATATTCTCCTTTTTTAAAGTAGAGGTAAATAAGCATTCGTTATCTTTCACAATCACAAAATGCTGATGAACATCTTTCATGATTTTAACGCGTTCACTTTGGTTTAATTTATCCGCTTTCGCTAAGACAAGAACAAAGGGTAGATGTAAATCAATAAGTGAATTATAAAAGACCTTATCATCATCGGTTAAGGTTCTTCGACTATCAACGATAAACACCACGCCCTTCACTACTTTCGCTTTAAATAAACCCGCCATCATTTGGTTAAAGTCATGTTTTTTATTCGCCACAAATCCATAACCAGGAGCGTCGATTAAATAATATTTTTCATCAAGTAAAAAATAATTTAGATATTTAGTCGCTCCAGGGGTCGAAGAAACTTTCGCTAAACCTTTATGTGAACATAAAGCGTTAATTAATGATGATTTACCCACATTTGATTTACCCACAAATAAAACAGCAGGTAAAGCGTTTGCGGGCATAAAGGAAACATCGGGTGCGCTTTTAACAAACACCGTATTACGAAAATTAATCATGAGTGGTCTTTACCTCACTCTTAACTTTCTTTGGGTGTTTTGCGCGGTATTGGTCATAAAGTTTTTTCGCAATAGAAGTTTCATAAACTTCGGTCTTCACTTTACCAGTCGCTGGATCGGTAGTTTCAATCGTATCTTTAAAACCAATTAAAGCCGCGAAGATAAAACCTAAAGCAATCGCAAGGATAAAGCAAAGTGCGTATTGCCATTTTTTATTAATATCGACGCCACAAAGTAAGGCGGCTTGAATACCAGTCGTCTCAGGAACGTTTGCCATAATGTTAAGAGAGGCAACCACTGCACCCGCAATCGCCCCACCTAATCCAGCCGAAATAAACAAACGTTTATGGGTAAAAGTCATACCCCAAATTAAAGGTTCATCAATTCCTAAAATACCGATTGGTAAAGCGTGCTTAATCGTTTTCTTTAGTTTCTTATCACGGGTTTTCATTAAGACATAAATCGCTGCACCTACTTCCGCCGCTCCCGCCATTAATTGCACCGGCACAATCGGGGCCCAACCAACGGTTGTGCCGTGTTGTTTCATATAATCATCAATTAAGGCTTGGCTAATCGGAATTAAACCATGATGAACGCCAAAAAGAACGAGGAATAAGTAGAACATTGGGACGAGTCCTAATAAGATTGGTACGTTTTTCACAATCGCTTCAACCGCAATTGCAATGCCTTGGCTAATGTAGCCGCCAAGCGGCATGAGTAAAAATAAGCCAGCCACGCTCATCACAATTAAAGTAATTAAAGGGGTCAAAAAAGAATCAAGCATATCCGGCATAAACTTCCGGATGAGTTTTTCAAAATACGCGGCGCTAATTGCGACCATTAAAACCGCAATGACCCCACCTAAACCGGCGTAGATTGTAAAAGGACCAATCACTAGTGGCGTTTCCGCATCGCCTAATAACGGACTTGATAAAATGCCACCTAAACACGCTCCAAGAATGCCATCTCCACCAAATTCTTTACACGCGTTAAAACCAACGATGACGCTTAAAATCGAGAAGACTGAACTAGAAACAACGTTAAGAATAATGCCAAAAGAAGTATCAGTGAAACCTTCAACATAAATTTTGATAATCTCTAAGATAGCGAGTAATAAGCCACAAGCAATAAACGCTGGGATGATGGGGACAAAAATGCCCGCCACCTTCTTCATCACGGAATTAAAATTGCCATTAAGTTTCCCGCGGAAATTCTCTTTATTCTTTAAATATTTTTTATCGCTTTGTTCAGCAATTGCGTGAGCCGCGGCCGCTTCCGCTGACTCCTCTTGTTGCCGGTTAAAGATTTCCGCTTCTAAGCGTTGGTTCACCACGGATGTTAATTTGGCGGCGCGACCTGGACCAACAATCACTTGCACTTGAATGCCACTAGTGACGACACCAATGACACCTTCGAGTTTTTGTAATTCGGGCACTTTGACTAGGTCAAAATTCCGGACGTTAATCCGTAAGCGTGTATAGCAGTTAAAAGCGACGATGATGTTACCACCGCCGCCAACGAGTTCAATAACCTTTTTACTTAGTTCAGCATCATTCATCTGCTAAAAACTATTGTAGTCGGGTTTTTTAAAATAAGATAGTTATTTTATTAAAGCGTGTTTCATCGCATCGTCGACACATTCCATGTAGACAATCTTAAGATTCTTCTTTACTTCATCAGGTAATTCGCTAACATCACGAGCGTTGCCTTTGGGGACAATAATCGTATGAATCCCTGAGCGAAGAGCGGCCAGTGATTTTTCGCGTAACCCACCAATTGGTAAAGCTGATCCACGTAAGTTAACTTCACCCGTCATCGCTACATCACAACTTACTTTCTTATTGCTAAAACAAGAGATGATCGCAATCGTAATTGCAACACCAGCGCTTGGTCCGTCTTTGGGGATTGCGCCTTCCGGGAAGTGAATATGGACATCGTTATTTTGGAATAATTTAAAATCAATACCATAACGTTTGGCGTTAGCTTTGACGTAGTCAAGCGCGATACTCGCGGATTCTTTCATCACGTCACCGAGTTTACCAGTTAAAACAAGATTACCCTTACCTGGGAAATAGTTCACTTCAATTGGTAAGGTGGAACCGCCGTATTGCGTGTAGGCTAAACCCGTGACCACGCCCACTTGATGTTTCTTTTCTTTGGCGAGTTCTTGGAAGAGCTCAACCCCAAGATAGGTTTTAACATCTTTAATTTCGATCGTTTTCTTTTGGGTCTTCTTTTTGCCACTATTAAAGATTTCGACAATTACTTTGCGAATAATCTTCGCAATCGCGCGCTCAAGATTACGGACACCCGCTTCCATCGTGTAATGGTTGATGATGTATTTAATTGCATCGTCTTTAAAGATGACTTGATCTTCCTTCATGCCATTAGCTTTTAACTCTTTCTTCACTAAGAAGTGCTTTGCAATTTGGATTTTCTCAAGTTCAGTATAGGAACTAAGTTCAATAATTTCTAACCGGTCACGAAGCGGAGCGGGAACGTTTTCGATGTAGTTGGCCGTAGCGATAAATAAGACATCGCTTAAATCGTATGGCTCTTCCACATAGTTATCGTTAAAGGCGAAGTTTTGTTCAGGATCAAGCACTTCAAGTAACGCGCTCGCCGGATCGCCCTTAAAGGTTTGACTGATTTTATCGACTTCGTCGAGTAAGAAGACTGGGTTTCGCACACCACAACGTTTCATACCCGCGATAATACGACCTGGCATACTACCAACATAGGTCCGGCGGTGGCCACGAATTTCGGCTTCATCAGAAATACCACCTAAACTCGCCTTAAAGAATTTCCGGCCTAACGCTCGCGCAATCGATTTACCTAAGGAGGTTTTACCAACGCCCGGTGCGCCATAGAAGCAAAGGATGGGGGCTTTTAAATTACCTGTCATTTTCTTCACCGCTAAATATTCAACAATCCGTTCTTTAACTTTGGTAAGACCATAATGGTCTTCATCAAGAATTTTTTGGGCGTTCTTTAAATCATCGTTATCTTCCGTTTTTTTTTACTTATTAATTTCCATTAAAGTATCAATGTATTGCTTAATTAAAGATGATTCTAGACTCGCTTGGGGCATCATTTCGTAGCGACGATATTCCGCTTTTATTTTCGCTTTAATGTGTTCCGGATAAGGATTCTTTTCAAGACGCTCTAAAAGGCTTTGCCCTTCTTCTTGGTTATCACCTAATTCCTTATGGATTTGGCGGAGTTTTTCCCGCAATATATAATCCTTTTGGGATTTATCCATTGAATCACGAACTTCTTTTTGAATCTTTTGGTCAATATTAGCGATTTCTTTTTCTTTGTTAATGACTTTATAGATTTTCATTAACCGTTCGTTTACGTTATCGGTGGCTAAAATATCTTGCCGTTGATCAACGCTCATGGGAAGAGTAGAGGCTAAGATATTACCAAATTCAATCGCATCCATCGGCTTAGATAAAGCCATAATTAGTTGTGGCGGAATGCTCATCCGTAGTTCGGGCGAACGTTGGAGTTCACTAAGCATATCTTTCACTAACACCATTTCTTCACGGTTATTGCCCCGTTCATCATCTAGCGGGAGCGCACTTGCCACGTACATGCCGTTACTCATCTGCATATCGAGAATTTTGACCCGCTTTGTGCAGTTCACCTTAATGCGGTAAAAACGTTTTTGGTCTAAGAAAGAAACAATCCGACATAAGGAACCGACTTGATAAACTTCGTCTTTCCCAGGCTTATCAGTCGTTGGATCTTTTTGCACCACGACTAAAAGTAAGGAATCTGCTTCCTTCCGACTCGCATCAATCGCCTTCATCGAGAAATCCCGCGCGGCTTCAATCGAGCAAGGATTATACGGGAAGACCACGAGTCCTCTAGTAATTAATACCGGTAAAGTGATTTTGTCGTTACTATCCATTCGCTTGTTCCTTTATTTATTTAACGCGACTAAACAATCGTGTAATTTTCGACTTTTGATTTGGTAAACCAAATTGTTTAAGTCTTTGCTTAAGATTTCTTCAACTTTCTTGACGTCCATCTTATACATATCGGCGATGTGTTTATATTCCGCATCGATATCGTTTTTATCAACGGTAATCTTTTCGACTTTCATGATTTCGTTTAAAGTGAGCATTACGCGAATATTTTTCTCGGCCTGTTCTTTCATTTTTTTCGCCATTTCGTCTTCTTTTTGGCCGGTGATTTGTAAATATTGCTCCCACTTCATTCCGTTTTCTTCGACGCGCTTACGCATATTCTCTTTCATTCCTTTGGCTTCTTCGTCCACCACTTCTTGCGCGACGTTAATCTTACTTGTAGCAGTAATCTTATCGACTAACGCGTTATAGTAACTCTCGTCCGCTTGCATTTCTTTTTGCTTCGTTAATTGTTCTTTTTGTTTCGCTTTTAATTCCGCAACCGTAGTGACACCTTTCATATCAAGGCCCTTCACCGTCTCATCGTTTAAAGCTGGGACTTTCTTTTCTTTCACTTCGTGAATCACACACTTAAAGACGGCTTTTTTACCCTTTAATTCTTCAACATAATTTTCGGGGAAAGTAACATTGACATCTTTTTTATCGTTCGCTTTAACACCAATTAATTGGTCTTCAAAGCCCGGGATAAATTGTCCGCTCCCTAACGTTAATTCGTAGTTACTCGCTTTGCCACCATCAAACGGCTTGTCATTCACAAAGCCTTCAAAATCAAGGATGACCACATCACCTTTCTTGGCGGCGTCATTTTTTAACACTAATTCCGCGTTATTATCTAAGATACCTTTAATTGAGTTATCAATTTCTTGATCAGTGACTTCTACTTTCTTCTTCTCGACTTTTAAACCTTTGTATTGACCTAGTTCCACTTTTGGAGCGACTACCACGGTAAATTTTAACGTTAATTCACTGGTCGAAAATTTATCAACGTTCACTTGGGGACGTAAAAATGGTTCTAATTTATTTTCTTCCATAGCTTTAGTAAAGGCAGTGGGTAAAACTAAATTAATTGCCTCATTAAGGATTTCACCCTCGTTAACGTGTTTACGTGCAATATCCTCAGGAACGTGGCCCTTCCTAAAACCTTTCACTTGCACTTGAGCGTACGCTTTATTGTGTGCTTTCTTTTGGGCTTCTACCCAATCTTTTTCGTCCACTTCGCAAGTGACTTCGTATTTGCTGTCCGCAATCTTTTTCACATTTGTTTTCATGTTCATTCTCCTTATGTTTGACAAGTTATTCAACTATACATTATCTTTAACTTCTCTTCAAGTTATATATAATATAAGTCTAACTCATTTGGCAGTCCTTACTTAAGATTGCCAATAACATTATATGGACTCTTGTTGGCACTGTCAAGTATAAAGTGCTAATTATTTATCTAAGGTCAATCGATATAGCTCAACGAGCGCCATGACGTGGCCCGCATCTTCTGCGTTTTCTTCTAAAAAAGCGTCCACATCTTGATCAACTTTTAAATATTGTTTACCCATAACAATAAAGGCTAATGCAATATCTTTGGCTTTAATACTATGATATAAATCAATCGGATAAATCGAGAAGATGTATTGGTTTAATAAATTAATCGCCACTTCTTGAACCGCGGGTTCTTTTTTAATTAAATCGTAAATATAAAGAATTGTCTGGCGGTAACTTTCGCCCGTATAAGGCGGAACTGCGTTAGCCGGATTAATACTATAAACACTCTTCATTTTATTAATTGTGACATCACGGTTAACTTTTTTACTAATAAGTAAAAGTAACGCCATCGTTTTAGCGTCATCGTTAACATCGCCCCGCTTTAATAAAATAAGTAACGACATTAAATAAGGCGAAATATCTAATGGTTTTAAGCGATAAATCGTCGCGATAATCTTGGCTTCGTCTTGCGATTTAGTAAAAATTTCGTTGGCTTCTTCTTGGCTAACAAACGGTGTTTTGGTTTCACTCATCGTTTGGTAATTAGCGATTTTCTTCGGAATGACACGTAAAAATTCTTCCACTTGTTGACTAACGTATGGCATATCCTCGTAGCGTTTTAATTCATCCATTGCTTCTAGATACTTCCGCTCATGGAGCAATAATTCAAAATGAATTTCCATGCATTTTAGTGGATCTTTCTTATAAAGAACATCGTTATGTTCGTAAACAAGTTTTAACGCTTCCGCGTAACGCCCTAACGCGATTAACGCGTTTAAACGATACGTGACCGCATCAACGTCATTACTACCAGATGTTAAATTAACGATTAAATCGAACTGTTTCTTTTTAAAAAGGGTCGCTAAATTATCCATGTAAACCTTTGGCTTGGCGTTCCATGTTTTCGATGACGATATCATAGACTTCGCCTTGGCTCATCGCGTATTCAATGACCTTATACGGTTCATTGGTGTGGTAATGGATTTTAATTAATGTCTCATCCCCCACCGCGAGTAAAGAATCACCTTTGATGTTATTTTTAATATATTCATTAATTTTGTTTTCGTCTAAATTTTTCCCTTCAATGAGACATTGGGTATCATATTTAAATTCTAATTCACTCATAATTTACTCCTAAAGATTTTGAATAAATTTCACCGCTAAGCTAAGCCAATTGCTTACTTCTTCGTTAATATTGGCGGGATTACCGCACGCGGTCGCTTCGTTCGCGAGGCTAAGACCATGAGGTCCATGCGGATAAATTATACATTGGTTTTTAATCTTTTTCTCGTTTAACGCTTTTTTAAGCCATAAGACATTATGATGATCAACACATTCATCGTCTTCCGTCGCCCACATAAAAACCGGTGGATAATTTTTATCAATATGCTCATCCGCGCTTAATAAATGCATTAACTCTTCGTTATGCGCGGAAATATTTTCAATACAATGGTCATTATGCGATTTCACAAGTGAAATCACTGGATAAGCTAACACTAACGCATACGGTTTTAAAGAAGCAAAATCTTCTTTCTTGTCCCAGAGTTTTTGATAAACAGTTGGATAGCTTGACGCTAAATGTCCACCCGCGGAAAAGCCGACTAAAGAGACTGTGTTCGCCTCAAGGTGAAATTCTTGCGCGCGGGTGTTAATATAATGCATCGCACACGCTGTCTCAATAAACGGAGTTGGGTAAAGAGCGAAACAGCTATACGATAAACTAAACGCGTTAAAACCTTTACTTAAAAAGGCAAACATCACCGGATCTTTCTCGCGGTAACTAACAAAAGAATAACCACCACCGGGTAAAACTAAAACGCTTTTTCTTAAAATATGCGGATATTCAAAACTTTCGTCGTAAAGTAAACCATCAAGATAAACATCTTGACTTAAAATATCCGGATATTCATCCTTTAAATTAATGTGTAATTTAATCATTAAGCTGCTTTCGCGGTATGTTTACCGATTTTCACTAATAAGACGCCGCCGACATAAGCGACCTGGAGAATGATATCCACCGGTAACGTTGTTAAATATTCTTTCCAATCGCCCGCTTTCACGTGGTTCACCACGTTCATAATAAAGAAGGCTAACATAATAATCGCCGCAATCGTGGTCCAAAAACCGGTCCGACCACTAATGGCAATTGCTAAAGCGCTGAGCCCGACGAGAATATAAAGAATCCGCCAACCGGCTTCCCAAACTTTGGCAAAGCCACCCCAGTCACCTTGAATTAGTTTTTCGAAGATTTCTTTTAGACCACCCGCAAATTGCGATTGAATCTCAGGAATAATTTTCGTTAGTTTATAAATCGAAAAGCCGATAAAGGCGGCAGCGACTAAGAACATAACTAATTGACCTAGTTTTTTAATCATAAGAATCCTCCTATTCTAGTTTGCGTAAATAAATCTCGTTTGCGATAAAGTACACCATTAACGCAAAGAGCCCTGCAAACATTGTATCACTTAAATAGTGCGCCCCGCCATAGATTCGCGAAAAAGCGCATAAAAGGAAGTAAGCACAACCAAGATAAAAACAAACACCTTGGTAACGACGTAACTTCTGACTATTAATAAGAAGTGGTAAATACATCAAAATAAAAGCCGAGGCCATCGCCACCGCCGAGTGACCACTTGGAAAAGATTTATGTTCTTCCCCACCAAGCAAAGGATTGGCTTTCGCCCACTCGCGCACAATTTGAATCTCTTCGCTCGTTAAACTTGGGTTCCACCACGGGCGATAATACTTTAGACCATCTTCCATTTGGATCACCGCGGTAAAGCGAACCCGCGGAGCAAGCATTTTAATTACTTCAATCGCACCTGCGACAAAGGCTAAAGTAATCATGACAAAAATAATTTGTCTTAATAAATGAGGGTGCGTGATCTTTTGGTAAACAAAATAACCAACTAGAAAACCTGGGACCGCTAAAAGTAGACCAATTAAATACCACGCGGGATGATCAAGACAAAACGCGTGGTAACTAGTTAAATTTGAGCCAACAAGCCACACGCAAATAGCGAAGCAAAGTGCGCTAAAGAACCCAAGAAGAATTCTTTGCCAAACTATTTGATATTGCTTAAGCAAAAGTTTAACGATGATGCCGCTTGTCACCGCACTCATAAACGCTAAGGGGAAACAAGCAACAAACGCGAAAATTTTGGTAAAAAGATTTTGTAAATGATCAGTGGCTAACGCCTGAGAAACTTCTAAATCAAGAAAAGTTCCGACTAGTAAAAGAGTCAAAACAATGATAGCTGCGGGAAGAAAATACCACCGATTCTTCATATCTAATAATATAAATTATTTTTCCGTCTTTTTCTTATGTTTTTGATACCAAAGGATTTCGCTTGGAATAAAGAATAAAACGCTAATCGCTAAAAGGATTAAAAAGCCGTATAGACTATCCGGGGTTTTATTAGCAATTAACTGATAGATGCCTGTTCCACAGGCCACAAAGAAAAGCGAACCAAGAATCGCTACCACTGGCATCACGTAACGCGAGAAAACATTTTCGTCGTCAAATTTTCGCATCATATAGATATAAATCACAATGTAGGTCCCATACACTAAGGCACACACAATTTCGTCCATTGAATCAAGATAAGCGAAGAAGGAAATATGGTTATGTGCTAAAAACCAAAGTACCATAAAGAAAAGTGATAAAACAAACGAAATTAAATACGGCATATAGGTAAAATCATCGCCTTTAATTTTGGCGATTTTCTCAGGTATAAAGCCTTGTCCCCGCATCGCCATCGCGAGAATTCCGCGACTCGTCGCAATCGCGGTCGCATTTAAATTACCTAAACAAGAAATACAAATAATCGCCGCCACAACGCGTTGAGCACTCCCATCACTTAATAACCAGGCAAAGGCTTTTTCGGTAGCAGTCTCTTTCGCCTCAATCATCCCTGGATTAGTTAAAATTGCTGCTAAACTAACGAAAAAGAGAATATATAAAATAACGACCGCAATGGTTCCACCCACTAACGCGCGCGGAAGATTTTTCTTACTGTCTTTCATTTCGGCGTTGAGTGCCGTTGCACAAATCCAACCGTTATAGGCAAACGAAGTAATCTTAACGGCCTCACCAAAATTCACCACGGCAGAAGCGGGACTATCTTTAAACGGATCGATGAAACTATGACCGGGGCCAAGACTAGGGATAACACCACCAAAGACACCGATAATAACAATAAAAACGATTGGCACCAACTTAATCCAAAGACTAGAGATTTGAAAATAGTTAGCAATTTTGGGCGATAAATAGTTAAAGAAGGTGAAAAAAAGCATAAACACAAAGCCAACAAGATAAACTTGCCAACTCGCTTGAGTAATACTCGGATCAAAAATTTGTAAGAAATACATTGATCCTAATAAAGCAATGTTAGCGGTCGTTAAAGGAAAATAAATAACACCGGAAAAATACGCAATCCGATAAGCAAAACTTTCGTTACTCGCGTATTCGACATAGTCGACTAATCCGTTAAATTTCGTAATTTTGCTTGCGTATTTAGCGAAACAAAAGCCACTGGCGACCATGATAAGTCCACCCGTAAGCCAAGCGCCAACCGCTGCCCACATATTGCCGCCGCAGACCGCGAGGACACTTGACGACTTAATAAAAATACCGGCACCGATAACAGTTCCTACCACCATCGCAATTCCGGTCCAAATGCCGTATTTCTGTTTAACTTTTTGCATAAAAGCTTTGGAGCAAGCGACGGGAATCGAACCCGCATAGTTAGCTTGGGAAGCTAATGTTCTGCCACTGAACTACGCTTGCAAGTAGTAGTATTATACCCTAATAAAAGAAAAAATTGATAACTTGCATTATCAATTCTTTTTTTCTGGTGGGTGCTAAGGGGATCGAACCCATGACCTTCTGTACGTCAAACAGATGCTCTCCCAGCTGAGCTAAACACCCAACAACGGATAAGTAGTAGTATAAAGAAAGCCTAGAAAAATTACAAATATTATTTTTATAATCAGCTTTTTAGTAATGCCATATTTTTTTATCATTTTTTTTCTGGTTTTTTCTATGTGTAGTTAAAAAAGTTTTTAATACTTAAAAAAGTGGTATTTTTTGCCCCCAAATTAAGTTATCATATTAACGTTATATTTTATGATTGAAGATTTGCGCGCTAAACATAAAGACATGCGGATTATGAACCGCTTATTTCGAAACGTCGCTCTCGTCTCAATTTTCAGTGCCCTCATTGGCGCCCTAACTTCCTTCACTGATGGTATTTGCGCTTCATGGGTGCCTGAGGTCGGTGATATTATTAGTGGCGCCTTAGCCGTTGTTCAACCGACTCTCATTTTTACTAGCATTTTTACTACCCTATTTGAAATCGGCATTCAAATCCTTTGTTCGCGGCGACTCGCTAAAGGCGATAAGAAAGGCGCTAACCAAATCTTCGCGATGGGCGTTATATTAGCCGTTGCTGTCGCCATCACGCTCGGTCTTATTTTTATCATTGCCGCTGAGCCAATTACTAGTTTATGTGGCGCCACCCCCGATAACCAAAAATGGGCAATTCAATATATGCGCGGGGTGTTTATTTGTGCCCCGTTAATGTCTTTATATAACGTTTTAATGCCAATCGTTAACCTTGAAGGTAACAAGCGGATGAACTATTTGTCCACGATTGCTATCTTTGTGGTCAATGTCGCCGGCGATATTCTTGGTGTTCAATTATTCCCTGAACATGCTGCTTTTGCTCTTGGGGTCGCTACCTCTATTTCTTTTGCGTTTGGCTCGTTTGTTCTATGCTTGCATTTTTTAATCAAGAAGAACGGGTCGGCCTTTCACTTCTCACTTAAAAACTTTACATTAAAGCCGATTGGCGAATTTATGTTAACCGCCGGTCCTAACTGTGCAAAAGTTATCTTTATTTTTGGTCGCAACATGATCATTAACATTGTTTTACACAGTTACGGTGACCTTGCCTTTATTGCTTATAGTGCGACTAACCACATCACCCCCTTTATTGAATGTATTACCTCCGGGCTTATTGCTGCCTGTTTGATGCTGAGTAGTATTTTCTATGGCGAAGAAGATAAGGAGTCGCTAAATAATTTATTGAAAATACTATTTAGATGGATTCTCACCATCGTTATTCCACTCGCGATTTTCTACTTCTTTATGGCACCAGTTTTTGCCACGTTATATGGTGTTGGTATCCAACCGCGCGATCCTGTTGCCTTTAACGAAGCAGTTTTAGCGATGCGATGTGATTCTTTAACAATCCCGTTTGTCGCACTAAACGCACCATTCTTAGCTATTTTCCAAGGTACCCGTCGAACCCAATACGCCTACATCGTAACGGCTCTACAAAGTTTTGTTTTACCAAGTACTATGCTTTTAGTGCTCGGGAAAACCATTCCCGTTGATCATAGTGTCACTTGTTGGCCAATCTGGATTGGCATTACCGCTGGTTTTGTTTCTTACTCAATTCTCCACTTCTCGTATTGTTGGATTCGCTCACGTCACATCGGCTTTGATGTTGATACGCTTTTTATGCTACCAAAAGACTTTGGTTGTACCCCTGAACAACAAACCCACATTATTATCACTAACGTCGAAGAAGCTACCAAGGTCAGTCAACAAGTGACCGACTTTTGCCAAAAACAAGGTGTTGATGAACGACGGACTAACCATTTAGCTGCCTGCGCCGAAGAATTCGCGATGATGATGGTCACTAGTGGTTTTATTCGTGACACTAATAAACGCCAAGCAAAAATGAGAAAGCTTTCGGAACGTATCCAATACTTTTCCGATCAAAACGCTAAACGGAAGGGCACATCACAAAAAACCTCGTTTAGAGAACGGCGCAGTGCGAAACGAATCGATAAGCTACGGGAGCGTCTCCAGCTCATCCGCCACCACACTTGTGAAATGCGGGTCGTCTACAAAAACGATGAACTTGTTCTCCGCGTCCGTGATGATTGTCCGAAATTTAGAATTGGCGAAAAATCTGACCGGATTGCACAAGGTGCGGACGCGACTAAGAATATGGCGATTCGGATTATCATGGGCCTAGCAAAAGATGTTGAATACGTCAATATGCTTAAAGTTAATAACCTAATTGTTAAGGTTTAACCGGTGGTAAATCCGGCGTAATTGCAAAATAACTATACGAGATATAACATAGATAGCCATTGTTGGGATCAGTTGTTTCGTAGCTTAATGACATCAACCGATTTTTATCGAAGGATAATGTAACAATATATTCAGCACCGCTTGCAGTTACATCGTAACTATAAAGCGAAGTTTCTGAGTTGTAATGGCCCTTTAAATGGTCATATGTAAGATATTGTTTAATAGTTGGATCTTGCATAGGGGACACATCTGCGGAAACATCAAATGGAATTTTTTCTTGTTCACTGTCGTCTTTAGACCATGTTTTTGTTTTTTTATCATAATTGTATTGCCATTTATGCTCTTCGCTATCCTTTGAATAAAATTTTGGTTCACTCTGAACTTGTTGTATACCCTCACTTTGTATTATGTTTGAGATGAATACATAATTAACTGTCGGCGAAATATAGTCGACTCGATTGAGATTGATTTCAGGCTCACTACTACTATAGTAGTAATGATAATATTCGTATTCATGTTGAATATAAGGAATATCTTCCATCGCCATTGCCTTATCAAACTGCTCTTCCGTGACTATGTGGATGTTATCACTATCGTTATACATAACGTGTACCACAATGTCGGCGTTCACTACCATTGATAACGAAGCGGTTTTTTTATCGGCGTTAACGTTATATTGATAATCCTCGTCTTTTTTACCAGTTTTACTACCCAGCAATACTTCAATGTCCTCCGGTAGTAAATAAGCATCTTTATATTCTTCGGCTATAGACAAATTTAAATTTACTGGAGTGCCACTTTTATAACTTTCTTCATTATCTAAAGTGCAATAATCACTCTTAAAAACAAAGGTATTTTTATCGATAATCGGCCCAATATCATCCCACTTCGCAAATAAGGTTAAATCCGCATTAACCGTTTCATTAAAGGTGTATTCTGGAGTCTTATATTCAGCATCAAGAAACCACCCTTTAAAATTGTCTTCCTTACGGGTAGGCTGATCCGGTTTAGCAACCTTTCCCCCTTCTTTCACTCGTTGTGGTGTGATATGGGTACCACCATAAGTTTCAAACGAAACGAAGTAATCTTTCGCACTAGGTGTAGGGTTAGCGCCACCACAACTTACTAAAAACGAGATTGCCATTAGTGGCGTTATTAATAATCCATGTTTTTTCATAATTAAAACTCCTTATTTTCATTGTACCTTATATACTTATGCATTGCACTAAATAGCAACCACAAAACAAGCGGCTCACGATAGTTAACCACTTGCTTTTTAACGCTTACTTTTTACTATTTTTATTACTATCAATCGAGTTTCTAAAGACCACAAAACGTTGCCATAAGAATTCTAAGGCAAAGTTAAGGAGCATACAGATAATTGTGGCGAGTAATTCTGGCATCGCCCAACCACATAAATCTTTTAAGCACGGAATCACAAGCACACTCTCACTTAGCACAATCCCATTAACTAGGAAGGCTTGTAAAAACAAGGAAGCTGGTGCAAAGAAAACATAGAAAAGGAAGGCTAACGCCATACTCTTAGGGACGTTAGTCGCACTCTTAAAGGTAAACTTGCGGTTAAAGGTGAAGTTCCAAATAACCGAGATAACTAGTGGGATGATATAGGACACCGAAGCCATAAACTCGAGTCCCGGTTTATTTGGATCCCAAATGCTAATCATGATCCAGTTCGTGCAGAATTGAATCGCGCCCGCCGAGAAGGAGAAGAGAATAAATTTTAATAGCCGCATTCTTTCCGCATGGGCTTTACTCTTATCTTTGGCGCTCTTATCGTGGAGTTCAACATAATTCTTTTTATTCGCTTTATGAAGCTTCTTAAAGACAAAATAGTTCGGATCAAAGAGCTTATGGCGTGCCATATCCGGTTCATAAGTCTTAACGACTGGAATATATTTCTTCACACTACTTAAGTTAGGAATATAGCCAAGGCCAACTCCCGCGACCGCGGCCGCACCAACGGCGCCTACATTTTGGGGAGCCGCCACCGTTTCCACTTTCTTACCTAAGATATTGGCAAGCATTTGACAAGAAATCGGTGAGATCGCGCCACCACCGACAAAGCGGACAGTATCAGCAATCTTAATTTTCTTTTCTTCGCATTCAGCCATCCAACGGATGTGGTAATAAATGCCTTCAAGAACTGCCCGAATCATATCGGTTTTCCCGTTTTCAAGTTTTACCCCAAAGAAAGTACCGGCCGCTTTTGGATTTTCAAACGGACAACGGTTACCATGGAGCCAAGGAGTAAAGATCACGCCGTTTGCTCCGGGTGGTACTTTCTTCACCTTTTCGTTTAGATAAACGAAGAGGGCTTTACTCTTATCTTCGTAGGTTTTATATTCGCGGTGCGCATGAAGATAAAGCACGATTTCATCGCGCGCCATATGATCACGCACCCATTCAAGACACTTACCCGCTGTTTCCATTTCAGCAAAATAATTGTATTTATTATCTTCGGCGCCTTGAATTGCCGCAATCATCGAATTAGCGTCAACCATCCGTTTATTCACGACCGTTGAGACCCAACCGGAAGTGCCGCAATAAATATGCGTATCGCCAACTTCGGTTGCGCCCGCACCAACGCCAATTAAACTCGCATCACTACCACCACCGAAAACTTTAATCCCTTTCACGAGGCCTAATTCCTTCGCCGCTTTTTCGGTTAAAGTACCAACACAAGCCGTTGAAGAAACAACCTTGGGTAAATGGTCCATATTAACATTAAAGAGTTTACAAAGCCGTTCACTCCAGCACATTTTCTTGGGCCGGTTATCAAATAAGAAAGTGCTATAAGCATCATCGTAAGTCGAAACAAAATTACCGGTTGTCCGGGTAATTAGATATTCTTTGACATCGAGCCACTTATAAACTTTCTTAAAGATGTGTGGTTCATGGGCTTCCACCCATTTATATTTCCATAATGGATCTTTCACTGAACTTGAGACTGCACCCGTAATGGCGACACTCACCAAAAGTTTATGAAGATTCGCGCCCGCAATTTGTAAGCCATAAGAAATACCTTTCTTGAGTTCTTCGCCTGAACGTTGGTCCATATACGACATCGCTCGACGAAGGTGATGGCCGTTTTTATCAACGAGCACTAAGCCTTGCGCTTGGGAACAGAAAGAGATACCCTCAATATCTTTGGCTTTAACTTTCGCTTCGGCTAAAACTTTCTTGGTGGTATGTTCCATACCACGCCACCAGTCGTTAGGATCTTGTTCCGCCCCACCATTAGCTAAGGTATAAAGAGGATAAGATTCACTCGCCCCAGCAATGAGATTAATCTTTTTATCAATCGTAAAAAGACAAGTTTTGACACCTGTAGTGCCAATGTCATAAGCTAGAATGTATTTCATAAACTCCTCCTTAATGTTGATCCTTGAGTTTTGAATATTTCTTTTTATAAATAAAGTGTTGCAAAGTAACATCGAGCCACCGCATTGGTCGTAACACGCTTTGATAACGCGCCGCCAAAGTGTTCTTTAATTTAATTAACTTTACTGCTTCTTCGTCTTCTTCCACCGCTTCACTTCCATGACCAAACATTTGGGCATAGTCATCGAGATACGGAAGACTTTCATCGTGTGCAGTTTTTTCTTCGGCAACCTCATCATAAAGACGTTGGGCGTAATTTTCTAATTTGAGTGCGTCATTAAAGGCGGATTCATAATCGCGGTCAAAAGCAATCGCACCGTGCCGCGCCATTAATAAGACGTTAGTGGAAGGTGAACGTTTGAGTACTTCTACGATATTCTTAACGAGTTTCTTAGTAGACGGAAGTGCATAACGCGCGACGGGAGCGAAGGGTTTATCGATTTCGTCCACACTCACCGCGGTCGCATAGTTTTGGTGGGTATGTAAAATAAAGTTCACATCCGGCCGGTTTTGATAAATTGCCGCGTGGACTTTCTTTTCCCCACTTGGCTTGACATTACCTTCATAAGAGCAATCAGCAATCTTCACCACCACTAAATTATCGCGGTTCACTTGATCATAAGGAATCCCGCTTGGGGTGATGATAAATTCTTCGTTACTAATCCGCGCGGAAATATTCCCCCAGGTCCGCGCTACTAGTTTTTTCTCAACAAGGGCTAGGCCCGCTTTAATGATTAAATCTTTCGCTTCGTCAATCGTATACATTATTTTTGCTCAGGAAATTCGACTTGACCGCAGTTTTTAAACACCCGTTCAAAGCGGGCTAAAACATCATCAATCATCTTTTCATCATAGGCGGCTGAAGTATATAAACGGCTACCGGCTAAGGTCACAATGCCTTCGGCCATATACGCCGCACCCATATGCTCCATTTCTTTTTGGCGTTGACTCGTTTCTTTTAAAACGTGTGGTAACGTCCAAAGCTTTTTCCAGTTAATCGCAAAGTGCATGGTACCAACACTATCAAGGTGACAAACACTCCCAATATTAAACGCCACAAACGGGAGATTATATTTCTTAATTAAGGCTTGTAAGCCTTTGGTTAAACGGTCTCCCATCCGACCCGCGACTTCACAAGCGTTTCGTTTTTGGATTTCGCAAATCGTGTAATAACCCGCGACACAACTAAGTGGAGTAGCGGCCATCGTACCACCACAAAGCGCCTTCTTAATTTTCTTACCCGAAGAATCTAGACCGGCACCTAAATGGGCCATACAATCCGCATGACCACCAACACCACCGGCGCCCGGATAGCCACCAGCAATGATTTTACCAAAGATAGTTAAATCAGGATTAATCCCGTAATAGGCTTGGGCGCCACCTAAACCAATCCGGAAGCCACTTACGACTTCATCGCACACGAGTAGCGCGCCGTATTTATGCGCTAAACGTTCACAACCTTGAACGAATTCTTTCGTCACTGGGCGTGTACCGGATTCTGGGCCAATTGGCTCAATATAAACGGCTGCGGTGCCACCTTTAAAACAATTCTTCCGTAATTTTCTTTCTAAGTCTTTTAAATCGCCAGGGAAGAATTCATCGGTGTGTTTAAAGACAAACCGGGGAATCCCTTCACTTTTAATCCATTTGGTGCCTGGAATTCTCATGCCATAGGCCATTTGATCAGACCAGCCATGATAAGCGCCACCCATTTTTAAGACATTTTTGTGTTTGGTTTTTAAACGAGCGATTCTTAATGCGCACATACATGCTTCGGTTCCTGAACCTAACATCCGGAAACGTTCAACGCTTGGGACACATTCTTTAATCTTTTGAGCAAGTTTATATTCGTATTCGTGGAATAAACCCGTACTTGGTCCACAAGTATTTAATAATTCAATGACTTTGGAACGAACAAAATCATCGTTACTTCCTAAGATCGTTGGACCACCCGCTTGGAGTAAATCATAATATTCATTACCATCGATATCGTAGAGTTTCGCGCCTTTGGCTTTGGTAATCACAATGGGGAAAGGATAGTTAAAGGCAAGGTTATGTTGGACACCACCCGGAATCACTTCCTTAGCCTTGGTGATCATCGCTTTGGATTTTTTACATTTAGTTTCGAAATAATTATCAACGTAATTTTTTAACGCTTCTGGTTTAACCGAATACATTGGTTTCTTAATTAATTCATCAAGTTCTTTGATGACTTGATTAGCGTCAAGATATTGATCAATTGCAAATCCATTATAGGCCATAAAAATATCTACCAGAAAAAGTGGTAGCCTCCTTATACCTTATATTATATATAAAGAAGTGAATTTTTTCATAAATTCTTTGCTAAAAAAGTATATAATATAAAACATAAGGAGATACTATATGAACAAGTATGTAAAATCGGTCATCGAGAACGTGAAAAAGAAACACGCGAACGAACCGGAATTTTGTCAAACGGTGGAAGAAGTTTTATCATCAATTTCTCCCATTGTTGACAAGCACCCAGAATACGAAAAGGTGGACCTTCTTAATCGGTTAGTTGAACCCGAAAGAATGTTTACTTTCCGTGTCGCCTGGATGGATGACAAAGGACAATGGCACACCAACACTGGCTATCGTTGTCAATTTAACGGAGCGATTGGCCCATATAAAGGTGGTCTTCGTTTCCAACCTAATGTCTACCCCGGCATTATTAAGTTCTTAGGTTTTGAACAAATCTTTAAGAACTCCTTAACTGGCTTACCAATCGGTGGCGGTAAAGGTGGCGCGGACTTTGATCCCGCTGGTAAGAGCGACGCGGAAATCATGCGTTTCTGCCAAGCTTACATGCAAGAACTTTATAAATATATCGGACCCGATGTTGACGTCCCGGCTGGTGATATGGGCGTTGGCGGTCGCGAAATCGGCTACCTCTTTGGTGAGTGGCGGAAACTTAAGAGCACCTGGCAAAATGGTGTCTTAACCGGTAAAGGTTTCCCCTATGGTGGCTCACTTAACCGTCCGGAAGCAACTGGTTATGGTGCCGTCTATTATTTACAAGAAGTCCTTAAACACGACAAGAAAAACATTAAAGGTACCACCATTGCGATTTCTGGCTTTGGTAACGTCGCTTGGGGCATTTGTAAGAAAGCCAAAGAACTCGGTGCGAAAGTGGTTACCCTTTCTGGACCAGACGGCTACATCTATGATCCTAATGGCGTAAGCACCGATGAAAAAGTTGATTACTTACTCACGATGCGCGCTTCTGGCCGCAATAAAGTGAAAGACTACGCGGACAAATTTAAAGGCGTGAAGTTCTATCCGAACCAAAAGCCTTGGGGTGTCAAAGCTGACGTCATTATGCCAGCGGCGATGCAAAACGACGTGAAGATGGAAAGCGCGAAGCTAATCGTGAAGAACAAGATTAAGTATTATGTCGAAGTGGCCAACATGCCAACGACTAATGACGCGCTTCAATATTTAATGAAGAGTGGCTTAACCGTTGCGCCAAGTAAAGCGGTGAACGCTGGTGGCGTCTCGGTTTCAGCGCTTGAAATGAGCCAAAACAGTGAACGCTTAATCTGGACCGCAGAAGAAGTTGATAAACAACTCCACCACATCATGGTGAACATTTATAATAACTCCGTTGCGGCAGCGAAGAAGTATGGCTTTGGCTATAACCTTGTCGCCGGTGCTAACCTTGCTGGTTTCCAAAAAGTCGCGGATGCGATGATGGCGCAAGGCGTGTTTTAATCGCAAGATTAATCAAACAAAAGGCGCTCGACTGAGCGCCTTTTTTGTTAGTTATTTATTTGCTTAATAGTCAACATCAGCGCCTTGTATCACTTCTTTATACAAATCATCAGCAGATAATTTTGAGCGATTATTAATGGCGATGTTATAGATAATTCCTTTATTTTCCTCTTTGGTAGGTATCGTAGCGTTCTTCAAAACCGCATTATGTTGACCCTCAGCAATATTATCATGGAAACCACATGATAAATTTGTGAATATGCTCTTAAAGTCACCACCATTATTATCAATCATCGTATGGGGAGTATTATGAGGGTTATACCACCAGGCGAAACAATCGTTAAAAACCGATCTTTTGCCTTCACCGATGGAAAACGCTGTTACAAAATTATCACTATAACAATAATCTAAATAGTTTTGGTTATTAATTTCAAAACCATAGGTTTTTAGATAATCAGTGTCGGAAATATTCCCATTACAAAGCGGATGAATGTTTCTTAACATATTACCACCGCCATTAATTTTTACGCCATGTTGGGTGTGACCAATCCGTGAATTAGTAATCGTGTTATCAAAGCCATCAATCACAATGCCATACGAATCAACCGTTTCGTTACAAATAATATCAACATTGGTAATATCAGCGTCACTTGAACCACTATTAACGCCTTTGGCGATTTTTAAACCAACTTCTACATTTTTCATTGATACGTTTTTAACTTTGCTCTCGCGGCCACCGGCAATTTCTACACCACCGGCAATGCCATTACCATCAACAACACCACCATCCATTCCGTAGATACTTCCAATTTTCGTCACGTCGTTGATACGGTCTAATCCGCCTAATGACACCATATATAAATATTGATCTTGCCATTCTTCCCAATCTTGCTCTTCGCCTTCTCGCTTGGCTTGATAGTTATTACTCGCTCTTAAAACGGCGTAATTATCAAGTTTTAAATCGACTGATTTATCCGGATCGCCAGGTGTCGCAATTTGTTTGTTTAACAAATAAATTCCATTTTTAAAGTGTAAAGTGGAATGTGGATTATCATTAATTAATTTTTGAATGGTATCACTACACGGAGTTTGTCCAGATGTATCCACATAATCGGAAACTTCGATGTAGGAGCTTCCACTTGGTGTCTTACCATTACAGCTAACAATTAAAAGCATTGCCGCGCTTAACGGTAATAAAAATAATTTGTTTTTCATATTAATACCTCACTAGCCTAATCATAGCATAATGAAGTCTTAATTTTTATTATTCCAGGGAATTACTTGGTATTTCTTATTGACTAAGAAGGCGTTTTTCGCCGCTAAAAGTAAAGGCGTGTCTCTTAATGAATCAGTGTAGAAGTTATCAATGACCGCATTAGGATAAAGTTTCTTAAAACGACGAAGTTTCTCGCCTTCCACATTAATAGGACCAATAAATTGACGGGCCTTAACATCGAATTCGCTAAGAATATAATGTTTGATATTTAAAGCGATGAGCATTGGTTCAAGTAAGAAACGCGGAGTTGCACTAATAATCACATCATCCGGTTTTTGTTGTTTTTTATACCATGATAAGATTTTCTTTTTTCGTTTCTTCCAGAATTTTAAAACGACTTGATCAATGTCTTTAATTGGTTTTAAAACTAAATAGAGGCGATGCCGCCACTCCGTTTCGCTAATCTTTTTGTGATGATATAAAATGTTGGCTTTGGCGAAGTAAAAAAGATGCAAAAAATTACTTGGATAATGCCAAAGGGCATAACGAAAAAAGTCCTCTTCGGTATCATCCTTACAAATCGTTTTATCAAAGTCATAAACGTTCATAGCGTTATTATTATAACTTGAATATAAGCCCTTTTCCCATTAAAATTATAGGTGAATTATGACCAAAGTTGCCTTAAACGATCATTTTACTTTTAAGAAAATTCTCCGTTTTGTTTACGCGCCGATTTTGATGCAGATTTTTATCTCTTTATATTCCGTTGTTGACGGAATCTGCGTCTCTAATCTAGCGAGTATCGATGCTTTCGCGGGCGTGAACTTAATCTTCCCGGTGACGATGGTCATTGGTGGGATTGGTTTTATGTTTGGTGCAGGCGGCGCCGCTTTAACTAGCAAATACTTAGGAAAAAAAGAACCGAAACGAGCGAACCAAGTATTTACCAATGTTTTCTTAATCGCTATTACCCTTGGCATTGTTCTTTCAATCGCCGGTTTCTTCCTCGTGGAACCATTAGCGAAATGGCTCGGGAGCCTTGATAAGAGCGTCACCGAAGATAGCAAGATGGTTGAAGAAGCAATTAATTATGGGCGGATTTTAATGCTTGGGCAAGCCGCCTTCATTACCCAAAATTTCTTTCAAAGTTTCTTCATTGTTGAAGAAAAACCGACGCTTGGTTTTATTTTTACTCTCATTGCGGGTTGCACCAATATTCTCTTTGATGTGATTTTTATTGGCCCTTTAAAGATGAGCGCTCAAGGCGCGGCGATTGCGACCGTCATGGGTTACTTTGTTGGTGGATTAGGACCAATTGCCTACTTCTTATTAAAACGCAAAGGCATCATCTTCTTAGTAACACCCGAAATTAACTTCCGTTACATTCGGCGGAGCGCCCTCAACGGGATTAGTGATTTTGTTAACTATGCGGCGATGACTGCAACGGGAATTGTTTTTAACGCTCAACTCTTAATTTATAGTGGACAAGAGGGAGTCGAAGCCTATGGCATTATTATGTATGTCATTCTCGTCTTCTGGGCGGTCTTTATCGGTTATTCAATTACGATGGCACCCGTGGCTGGCTATAATTACGGTGCCGAAAATTACGCTGAATTAAAAAATGTATTAAAGAAAAGCATAATTATTATTTCTATTTCATCGCTTTTAATGTTTGCGCTTGGGATGGTATTAGCTAAACCCATCTCGATGATTTTTGCCGCGGGTGATTCAGGACTCATTGAAGCGGGTACTAACGCAATGCGCATTTGGTCGATCTCTTTCTTGTTCTGTGGCTTCTGTTTCTATATTAGTTCCTTCTTCGTTGGCTTAAATAATAGTCTAGCTTCCTCGATTATTTCCTTGAGCCGCAATCTTGTACTATTGCTAATTTTTGTTGAAACACTTCCCTTATGCATTGGTGATGATGGCATTTGGTGGAGCGCCCCTGTTACCGAAGGTATCACGGCGGTAATGGCCTTTGCCTTCTTGTTTATTTTCCGGAAGCGTTATAAATATTTTGGCGACAATAAACAATAAAAAAGCGCTCGGTTGAGCGCTTTTTGTTAAAACTGCTATTTATTACTGCTGTTTTATTAATTCAATAGCGAAGCCACCTTGACTTGATAAATGAATAAGCTTTTTAGTTGTAGAAGTAACTATTTCAGTTTCTTTTTCGATAGTTGCTTCACGTCCTCTACTACCGTTGTCAGTATAGAAAGTAGCTGAATAATTACTACCCACATCTAGGAAAGATAAGTCGACGGTGATATTTCTTTCTTTAGAAGCAGTTACACCCCCTACCCACCAATTATCGCCTTTTTTTCTAGCAACTACGACATAAGTTTTAGGGGTGCCATCAATAAATTTGGTCTTATCCCAAGCGGCAGGTAACCGCGAAAAATAGTCTTTATAGAGATCTTTTCTATAAGTCTCATCCAAATCAGCCATAGAAGGGAGACCAGACTCATATAACACGGTTAATGCCATTTGATAGCCAACAGTAACATCGTACTCTGAAGGCAATACTACCGGTGTAAAATCGGTCGGTCCAACTGCCGCTCTTAAAACGGTGTTGATGGGTCCTTGATCAGAGAAAACTCTACCCATTTCATTACCGAAAATAGCTTCACGGTTAATAATGTGGGGGTATTTTCTTTTTTCGCCAGTTGGCTTATTGCAACCATGGCAATTAACCACCATATGATATTCCGCGGTCATTTTGTAGAAATCATCATATTGTTTGATTGTTTGTTTATCTTCCATCTGGTGTGGTAAGCCAGTATGTTGCTGACCATCCCAAAAATCGACTTTTAGACCATCGACTCCTAATTCGTGATAATAGTCGAGCGTTCGTCTCATTTTTGCTTCATTGCCAAATTTATCCATTGTTTCGGCCCAAACAATAACTTTTAATTTTTTTCCACCATTGTTATGAGCGTAATCTATTAATTCTTTTTGTTCGCTAAAAGAATGATTACCTTCCCATCCACCATCAAGAATTGTATATTTCCAACCCATGTCTTTGGCTAAATCAATATATGTTTTTTGTAAATCGTAGTCGGCTTGATCATTAGGATGTAAATACCAGTTCCAAGCTGCTGGTCCAGGTTCCACCCAATCATAATAATCAGCGTTGTTTGATTCGCCTTCCGGAACATATTCTTGAATGTCGCCTTGAATGTCTTCCACAATCGTTGTTTCTACCGCGGTTGCGTAACTACCAACACATGAGACCCGCCAAGGAGAAGTGAAGGGAAGTGCAACACTATAATCAGGATCCGTTCCAGAAGCCGGGGCTTCAACCGTTGCTAGAATACCTTTGTCATTTTTTTGTAAAAATGAACCATGATAACCGCTACCCATCAAGGCGCTTTCGGTAATAAATGAATAATATCCATTAGCGTCATAGCCAAACGGAAAAGACACTTTACTCACGTAATCAATATCTAAAACCGGGCGAGTTAAATATTGCTCTTCGTAAGAATAAAACGTTCCTTTATCGGTTTTATTAGGTACATAGTCCATTCCGTAAGTTGTAGAATCAATGGGGAGATTAAATTCAGTAAATTCATTTTCCCAAATTAACGAAGAAACACTAGCATCTTCCTTTCGGAAAGTATATTGGAAACCATAACCATCGTTTAACGCTCGAAAGGTTACGTCCATCAATAAATCATCGACTTTTGTCGTAATTACTTTTTCTTTATAGTGGACTGAGACTTTGTTTGTTTTACCAGAACGACAAACGTAGGAAAACTCTTTCTCATCACTCGTAGCGTTCACAAATGTTAATCCTTTCGAGAAA
>JAKSUW010000005.1 GCA_024408565.1 Bacilli bacterium | reverse complement strand
TTAAAGTTGATAACTGTTGAATTATTTCTTCATCATAATTTTGCAAAACTTTATGTTTATCTTTGTAAAATATATTGAGTTTAAAGTCTTTTGAAAGAATAGGGAATATCTTTAATATATTCTTAGCAATTATATCTATATCATCGTTAAATTGGAAATTAGCATTAAATATTTCAACTCTAGTTCCAGTTTTGGTTTCTTTAATAAATTCAAACATTTCGTCCTTAACTTCAATTGATGTTAGATATTCATCGCGTTTTATATTATTTCTAACAATAAAACCATTAGTAACGCCATTTTGTTTCGTTAATAATTTATATTCTGTAGAAATAGATAATGCGGAAAGTTTTCCAATCCCTTTTCTGCCAATTTTATTTCTCCCTAATTTAGTTTTTGCATTCGCTTCGCTATTCCTAGATTCGTTTCCAACAATTAAATATTTATCTACTTCATCATTGTTCATGCCGCAACCATCGTCTTCAACAATCACAGTAGAATTATCAATTTTAATATAGACATTATGCGCGTCAGCATCATAAGCATTAGCAATAAGTTCGGACAGAACATAGTAAAGATTAGAATATAAATTTTGGCTTAAAACGGTTAAAATTCTCGGATCAATCTCCAATTTATATTTCTTGTT
The DNA here is from genome assembly GCA_024408565.1 of Bacilli bacterium. Lineage (GTDB taxonomy): Bacteria > Bacillota_I > Bacilli_A > RFN20 > CAG-826 > UB1719. The sequence continues at coordinate 53,488 of JAKSUW010000005.1, read as the reverse complement.
CATCATGAATAAATCCCCTATATATGTTAACAATAACACATTGTATACTGAAATATACAAATATTTTTTAATATTGTTATATTCAAAAAATATAAGTGCTATGATATTCTTGTTAATGAACACAAAATATGGATATAGAAGTTGTTGATTTGTTTTGCGGAGTAGGCGGCTTAACTTGCGGATTAAAAAGAAGCGGTTTAAAAGTTATTGCAGGTTTTGACAATGATGCAACATGTAAATATGCTTATGAGCATAATAATAAAACTCAATTTGTTAACAAAAATATTCGTTTTGTTAGAGGAAATGATATAAAAAAGTATTATTCACCAAAATCTATTCATATTTTGGTTGGGTGTGCACCATGCCAACCCTTTTCAAATATGAGTTTTAAGCGTTTTAAGAATGTGCCTCGAGAAAGTGATGATAAATATGATTTGCTTATGGAATTTGGAAGAATAGTTAAAGAATTAAAGCCTACCATTATTTCTATGGAAAACGTTCCTGCTATAAGAAAAACTAATGTATATAAAGACTTTGTCAGTATTCTTAATGATAATGGTTATTATACAAGTGGCGGAGAAGTGGTTTATTGTCCAGATTATGGAATTCCACAAAATAGGCACAGATTCGTTTTATTGGCATCAAAATTAGGTAATATAGATTTAATCAAGCCGACTCATGATAGAAAAAAAGTAAATATAAATTCTTTTATATGTAACATGCCGCCGATAGAAGCCGGCGAAATATATCCAAAAGATCCACTACATCGATCTGCTGCTTTGTCTAAAAAGAACTTAATGCGTATTAAAGCCTCCAAACAAGGGGGGACTTGGAAAGATTGGCCAAAGTCACTATTATGCAGTTGCCACAAAAAAAAGTCTGGCATCACCTATTCTTCTGTTTATGGAAGAATGAGTTGGGGGAAAATTGGGCCTACTATTACTACAGAATTTTATAGTTATGGTACAGGAAGATTCGGACACCCAAATCAAAATAGAGCGATTTCTTTAAGAGAGGGGGCTATTCTTCAGACTTTTCCAAAAAAATATAATTTTATTGATCCAAAAATTCCTTTTTCAATGAATACAATTGCTAGACATATAGGAAATGCTGTTCCTGTAAAACTAGGACAAGTTATCGGAAGATCTATAAAGCAACATTTGAAACATTATAGAAATGAAGTATAACTATTCTTATTTAAATGTTTCAGCAGTTAGATTAAAATTAATTAATTATTTTGATAATGTTATTTTAAAGACCCAAAATATTGTTAGATGTCAATTTACTTTTTCTTTCAACCTCGTTGGAAGCGCTAAAAGAAATTTAATTACAGTTGATTCTAATGGGCATATTGATTTAGATTACAACTTAATGATTCAAAAAGATAAAATCGGTATTACTAATGATGCCAAAAAATTCAAATTAACAATTATGAACGCATTTAGAGAATGCTTGCCCAAAGACACCCATGTTTGTGATTCAACATCCGCTATTACCATTAAGAGTAATAATTTTAAGATTAATGGATATAGATATTCGGCTGATTTCGCAATAATGTTTGATGATGAAAAGAATCATAAATGGTACAAATTATACTATGATAAACCAAACAATGCATACATATGGGGGAGAATACCTAAATCTAAGAATTTCCAAGAACGATTCACTAAATTAAAAAGGATGGGATATTGGGTAGAAATTAAAGAGTTATATTTAATAAAGAAAAATAGGTCTAAAGATAAAGATTCTTTTTCCCTATTACTAGAAACGGTTAATGAGCTAGAACAAAAATATGGATTACGATAGTTTTTTCAAATTAGTTAAGATTGAACCTGATGAGATAGAATCTGCTAAGGTGTATTTAGACAGGCGCGGGATTCAAGAGCATATCAATGTTGCTAATTTTCTCAAAAAGAAACTAAATAGAACCCCTACTTATTGTGAAGTGGCTTCAACAATGAGATATGACAAGCGTATTAGAAGGATACTATATAAATTTTTGGGCTTTTTAGAAGAAAATATGCGGGCCTATATATCTAATAAGTATTCTTTAGAGAAAGATTTGCCTAATGGATGTAATAAATTTATAGGAGAAGATGCAAGAAAACTATCAAAAAACAGCAATAAAACATTTGATTTATTATCATATGATCTTTTTAGCAATCTAGTCGACGTGGCATATCATTTACCAGACGAGGATTTTGTTGCACTTTTCCCGAATGTTGAAACAAAAGCGAATAAAAAAGCTTTAGTGGCACTCAGAAATAAAGTCGGGCATAATAAGTTTCTTCTTAATCAAAAAGACTTATGTACTACCATGCTAGAAGGCAAAATGAAGAAGGGCTTAACTAGTAGTATTAGTAATTTGATTATTCACCTGCCCTCTGAATTCAAAAATGAGATAAAAAAGGAAATTGATGATGCTTTTTTAAAACACCAAAATAATTATAAATATCAAGTTTTTTGGTCTTTACCACGCGAAATTAGAATAATTTTGTAGTTGTTTATATTTTTGTAATAATGTGTTCAACTAGTTTTAATAACTCTGCTTTTGTATTTCTTAAATTTATATTCAATTTTATTGGTTTTGTATATTTAAAACGCCGACTGATTTTTTCTATTTTTTCGTTGAATTGACCAGCTAAAACATAGCTTTTATAGGCCTCATTATATTCTCCGATTGCATTATTTTCATTTATCTCATAGATAGTTTCATATAATTTTTTTTATGTAATACATTAACGCATATGTTAATTTTCTAATTTTTTTGCCTTTTTGTAAGTCATTTCCATAATGTCTATCTATTTTTGCTTTTTGTGCCATCGCTGTTTTATTGAAATCTATTTCTTCTTTTTCTTTAATATTCCTTCCGATTTTTGTTTTGCCATACATAGGAATAATAGTTTTATCAATACCAAAATAATTATTAAAATAATCAATGAGAACTATTACATTAAAAGATGCATAAGAAGAACCTCTTATTCCGTCCTCCATTGCTCGAACTCTAGCCTTTAAATTAATGCTCTCATCAAAGCATGCAGAATAATGCGATCCTTCATCGATTATTTTTTCGTCTGTTAATTCTTCTTTAAAATTTAAATCAAAATCCTTATAAATATCATCAAACACTTTGTTCTTTTCGCAAGCATTCCACATAGCCACTATGTAACTGTAATTATCTCTAATAATTTGAGCATTAATAATACGCTTGTTAAACTTTTCCATAGAATTTATAAAAATATTATCGTCTGCAATTAGTCCGATTTTATCTTCGTAACATAGGATATCCGATGATAAAGTAGACAATTCGGTAAACTGTTGTATTGAGTCACTTAATTCGTTGAAGTCAAAATCACTGTCATCGTCTTTAATTTCTAAATTTTTATATATGCACACCCTTTTTTCCATATCCATAGATGGCGAAATTGTCTTGTTTAGTATTTGGAAATACGGGGGACTTGAACTAATAATTGTTGGATATTTTTCGTTTTTATCAAATATAACAAATGCAAAGGCTGACTTTAAACGGCTTTTGTATGTGTATGCTTTATATTTTAGGTAATCTAATGCTAAATCAATATATACTAAGTCTTGGTTTAATTTGTACTCGACAAATAGATAGAATGGCTCGTACATAATATCATTAATAACAAAAAGGCCATCTGGCACACAATAATTTTTCCACATTTCTCTATATGATTTACTTTTTGACTTTAAGCCTACTTCTTTCTTTAAATCGGAAAAATCAAAAGCGTTAATCCCGTTTTCAAAAAGTATTTTTGTTTCGTTCGCCCATAATTCTACATTGGTTTTTAGTTTTTGAAATTCGGTATAGATAAAATAATTAGTTATTGAGGACAGTGTTCGTTCGTAAAGAATATTAATTTGATTTTGGGTGATGGTTTTAAAGTCAATGCCGACTCGCTCATAATCCGTAGCGTAATTTTTGATATTGTTATTAATATCCTTGATAAATTCATCAATGTCAATTTTAATCATATAAACATCACAAAATAGATTGGCATATATATTTTTTTACCTTTAATCTCACCATTTCCGTTATACAAAACATACGCTTTATTAATGTGGTAATTTTCAATGTTCATTAATTGGTTTAATGCGACGTGTCTATCGTAGTCTTTTCCACTTTTTACTTCGATTGGAATGATTTGATCATTGTCTTCGATTAAGAAATCAACCTCTCCATGCTTCTTGTTGTTGTAATAATATAAAGGAATCTCATGCGCTGTTAATTCTTGCGCGACTATTGATTCATAGATTGAACCATAATTGATATTAATATGACCAGTTAATATCTTAGCGGCGGTGTTTTTAGTTAACTTATATACTAATAAACCGGTATCGCATAAAAATAACTTAAATAATTGTCTTTTAACACTCGCTCTAAGTGGATATACTGGTTCATCGACTGTATAAGTGAATAAACCAATCGCACTATTCTTTAACCACACAAGACTTGATTCATAAGTGTAATATCTAGCTTTCTTATCTAACGATTTAATGATAAAGCGCTTATTTTTGGCATTCAACTCACTGGGAATTAGTTCATATATATCATCTATTAGTAATTTCTCAGCGTAATTATATTTTGCAACGTCCATTAAATAGCCTTTATCGACATCACGTTGAGCATCTCTTACTTTATCAATGTTATTAGTTTCAACATATTCTTTAACCGCTTTTGGCAAACCGCCTACAACAAGGTATTTATTAAAGATATTCATGATTTGTCTATGTATATCGCTATCAACTGGTTTAAATTGTTGATAGCAAAGTTTTAAATATCCGATGGTATCTTTATTAACCGAATTAGCAATTAAGAATTCTTCAAAGTCCATTGGATACATATTAATAACTGACATAAACCCAATCGGAATGGATTGTATATCTTTCATTTTGACCCCTAGTAAAGACCCAGAAAATATAAAACGGTAACTGCCGTTCTTTACTAAAAATTTAATAGGTGTAATTGCATCATCAGCCTCTTGAGCTTCATCAACGAATATTACAGTTTTTCCTTTAGTCATAGGTTTTTTGGCAATTGCTGATAATTTAAGTAATAGATCTTCGGCATCAATGGCGGTATTAAATGCGTTGCAGGCAATTTTGTTATCAAACAAATTAAATTCGACATAATCTATGCCGCTATTATTAAGATATTCTTCAATAATAGTGGTTTTACCGACTTGACGTGCGCCGTCGATTAACAATGCGGTTTTGTTGCTTTTATACCAATTATCTATTTTATCTGTAACTTTTCTAAATAGCATATTTTCTCCTATTTTGCTCATTATTATACATTATTTTTGCATTTTTCCAACATTTTTTTGCTATTTTTTTGCATTTTTCCAACATTTTTACATTATATTATTTGCACTTTTCCAACATTTTGCATAATTATTGTGAAAATTTTAGTGTTATTTATAATAACCAAATATAGTTTTAATCATTGGGTACTCTCTTGTTACACAACATGGTTATATATAGGAATTTCTTAGTTTAGGATACGCTTATTATTCCCTTACAACTTTAGTGTCGGTTTCCTCTTTGTTTAAATTAAATGCTTCTTCTATTTTCTTTTCGTAGATAGATTTTATTTGTAAATAAGTTTTTCTGAATTGGTATTTGTTAATATCATAAGGGATATAGGTTATTCTTTTTCTGTTTAATATTTTAGATTCTACAAGTAGTCCAAATGCATAGGCTTCAAGTTCAATACTAAGATTAATGTATTTTTTATGTTGCCGGTAATTCCAATTATCTTGATCGTGAGGGAGGCTTTTTTCGTAATAAAATTCTTTAGCGTATTTATCAAACGAATGCTTGAATTGATATAGATGCATAAATTCATGAGAGATAACTCGTACGAATGCTGCACATCTTTTTATTTTCATCTTTGGATTAGTTTCTTCAATATATTTAGTCCATAATTCTCCATCAATCGCGATAATATATTTCTTTCCGCCTCCAATACCCATACCGGATGGCATAGCAAAGTCATCATCTAGCTTGTTACCATTAGATGTATCAACTAAGATGAACCTAAACCAAGAGTCTTTGATATTTAAAATACTCGTAATAGCGGTTAATAAGCGATCAAACTCCTTATCTTCTTCATCTTCACTAAGAGTGTTATTTTGGATAACTTCCTCATGATTTTGAATAGCCTCACTATTTTGTAACATAAAATACCTCCTAATACTACATACGTAAAAAGGAAGAGGCATTTTGCGTATATTTAATGGATATATTTATGAATAAATATAAAAAATATTAAAATGACTCGTTTGGTTTACATAATATAGGTGTTACCACTCATCTTCAATTTCCGCATTGATTTCTCTGATTCTTTCTTTAATATTAGGTATATGACAGTTTTTCTGACTCTTATTTATTCATTAATCGATTATCGACTGTTAACTTATAAGGATGATGTTAGATATGGTAATTCAATTAGTTATCTATCATAAATTTAAGAAGTGGTAGAGGTATAGGGGGGGCGGCCCCATCATTGCTATGCAATCATGGGGTGATGGGGTACCCTCTTGTTAGCACAACAGGGTTTTTTGATTATTAAGATAATACTTATATATAGTAAGTTTTATATATGGAGTATATGTAGGAGATTTTTTATTAGTTTTATTATGATTACATGAGTGTAGGTGGGTTATGATAATATTTAAGGCAATGAAAAAATATTTCTTTGGTAAGTATTATAAGTTTGTAAGTGAGAATGGTTTTTCTTTTGCGGTTATTATTAGTTCTTCAGATGATGGTCCAGAGTTACAGGTGATCACTAACGATGGAGCGCATGTGATTAATGATAAAGAGTCAGTAAAAGTAATTGACAATAAGGTTAATTTTAAGATTAAACAAGAAGATATGTCTTTAGAAGGGATAATTAGCTTAGGCGAACTACATCCACTAAGAAAAAGAGTCATGGGTCCATTTAGTATTCTTCCGCTTGAATGTAAGCATGAAATCTATTCGATGTATCATACTTTAGAAGGTAGTGTTATTTATAATAACAAACAATATAGTTTTAATCATGGAGTGGGTTATATTGAAGGTGATCGTGGGGTTAATTTCCCGAAGAAGTATGTTTGGTATAATTCAGTTATCAATCATCAGACGGTTACTTTAGCGATTGCCACTATTCCGATCATGTTTTTTAAGTTTATTGGCGTTCTTTGTTTTATTAAGAACAATAATCATGAATATTATTTATCTACTTATAATCTAGTTAAATTAAAGAAAGTTAGTCCCACTGAGATTATTTTGAAGAAAGGGAAGTATGTCTTTACTTTAAAAGTATTAGGTAGTGGTGGACATTTATTAAAGGCGCCCACGAAAGGAAGAATGTCTCGTTATATTAAAGAAAACCTTAAGGTTAAGACCTCTTATACACTTCAAAAGAAGAACGAAACTATTCTTGATGTAGTAGATGATAATAGTTCACTCGAATATATGTTCGATTAATCGGTGCTTATCGATTATGAATTAGAAAGCGGTGAGATGTGGGCGTGACCCATCATTGCTGCGCAATCATGGGGTGGTGGGGTACCCTCTAGTTAGCACAACAGGGTTTTGATTATTAAGATAATACTTTATATATAGTGAGTTTTATATATGGAGTATATGTAGGAGATTTTTAATTAATCTATATATAGTACAGAATCTATGATAACTTAGTTATCATCGAGTAGTCCCATCTCATCGAATGATAACGAGGGGTGGCAGGTAAAAAGAGATTATTTGAATCTTCTGCCTTCGTTTCTAGTAGATTTCCTTCATTGATAATAGCATTATTGTCGCATACAATAATGAAATAAGGAGATAACAAAATATATGATAATAAAATCTATTTATATCAAAAATTTTAAAGCATTCGAAGATAAAACAATCTATTTTCAAAAACATAATGTTATCATTGGCGATAATGATTCTGGAAAAAGCACCATTTTAGAAGCACTAGATATATTTTTTAATGACAAAAAAATAAATCCCGATTTTGTTAGAAATCCAGATGAAGAGGTGGTGTTTGGCATTTTTACGGATGGGAAAAAATTTATCAAAAAGGTTTATAAAGGAAAAACTTATAGACTCGATGAAAAACTTTCTATGAATATTGCGGATATAAAAGGGATATCTTATATCTATATTCCATATAACAATGATAATCCTGTTGAGATATTAGAGAATTTAGCATCCTCAATTGTTGAAAAGAAAATAATTGGAGATGGAACTGACAAAAGTATCACTGATGCAGCTAACGATGCGATAAACGATATTTTGAAAAGTATAGACGGAAAAATGTTAGTTGTTCAAAATGCCAATTCAACAACTTTATTGCCAAATTCAACTCTCGATATTAAAAAGGCTATCAAGTATAACATAGATAGTTCTGGGGTTCCGTTAGAAGGGCGCGGGTCAGGATATCAAAAAAATTTAGTTTATGCTTTGCTAACTACAGGAAATTATGAGAATGTGATTCTCGGGATAGATGAGATAGAAAATTCTTTTTCCTATAAAAATGTTGAGAATTTAGTTGCTGCAATTAAAGAAAAAATTGCTCAAACTTTAATAACAACTCATTCTACACAAATAATGAAAATAACTGATATTAATGATGTAGTTCCTTTGTTTACCGATAATGTGAAAAGTATTACTGATTTATATAGTTACTTGGGTGGCGTGGAAAAAACAAAGACTTTTGTATTAGTTGAGGGTAAAACTGATATGAAATGGATTAAAAAGGCCATTGAGATTATTGGAGAAACTAACAAATATTTGGTCATACAATGTGGCGGTCATACTAATATAGAACCAGTTAAATCAGAATTAATTCACAATGGATTTACCTGTAAAACCATTAAAGATGGAGACTCAGGCGACGAAGAGCACTCACTATCGAAAGAATGTATAGAGTTATATATTCCTCTTAATACATATCGACAAATGTTTGATTCTGATGCAACCATCGTCCCTTTGACGAAGGCGGATTTCTTTGCCAAGTGCCATTCGTTGAATATTTATAAAGATATTGGTGCAGATAATGACTCTCCTATAAAAATGGATATAGCAGAAATGGTAAGTGATTTTTTAAACAGCGAAAATCCTTTAATAAAAGAAGTTAAAAATCTGTTAAAATAAGCAAAATTTTATATGTCTATACGATGTAATATTGCTATGAACAAGAAAAAAGTTTCGGAAAGCATTCATGTAATAAATCCAGATGTATTGCAAATCATATCGAGTATTTTTCCTAAAAGTACTAAGAAAGATTTAATTAATAAACTATTTTTCGAATTTAAAGAAAAATTATCTTCTTATGATATAAATTATAGTGAATTAAGGGCGCCCCTTGAACCTTCGACAAATGTTTTTGCGTTTATTTTTAATTCTGATTCCTTACCCCGAAGTAATTATATTGAACCGATTATTAACACAGCTATCAATGTTCTCGATGATAAATCTAAATGCGCCTTCTTAACAGGTGATTTAATTATTGATCAAAATAAAATTTGGATATACAAGAAAATTTTCGAAGATAGCGGGGTGGATTTTAATATTATTTTTAAACATAACATATGTGTTTTGGCAATTTGCAACATTTCGGATAAAACTGCAGAAAAAATTGTAGAAGCGTTTAAAAATAATGGTGCATTATTATTTTCAAAAAATATAACTTTTCCTACAATTGAAAAATTTGCTTTGACTTATTTTTTAGTACAAAATTTTGTCAAAGACGGCAAAAAATTGCTTTATAGTGTGGCAGAGGATGGTGACAAATGCAATTATACTTTTGTAAAAGTTGCCAATGGCAATTTCAAATTATGCCCAATAAACGATTTATACTATATTACTTTTTTAACAGCGAGACCACAACAGATAGTGGCATTAAAAGACGACTTAAAGTACGCCATTTGTTTCTATTTTGATATAAAAAATATCAAAATGCCTAAAATTAATGTCTCGGATAGTAAACTTAAGTACGTATCGGAAAATAAGAAAATAGTTTTCCAAAAAGACGAATTAAAGCAATTGATTGCTAACGCTATTAATAGTAACCAAATTTCGCATATGTCAGCACGCAAAGAAGACCCATTCATTATCATTTTCAATGTTTCAATTTTTTATAGAAATAGCAAATATAAAGTGGCTCTTAAATGGGATTTCGCAAGCAACATAGTAAGTGTAGTGACTATTGTTTATGCATAGCGTAACTACTTTGTAATAGTTAAAAAAGCGACGGGAACGTGATTAATATTTTTTTGGCATGTATTGTATTGACACCTAACATTTTCCATACTAATATAATTACGTCAGAGCCCACCACGCCTCTTAACAATGCGTACCAGGGTGGGACTTTTCACATATATGGCTAAATTGAGTTTAAAAGATGCACTAACATTTGAGCAACAACTAGATCGCCTAGAGTGTTTTCACAAACTCACCATCCCCAATCGTAAAAACGCGCTTAAGATTCTCCAAAAAGTAAACTATTATCGTTTAACCGCCTACGGCGCTGGTCTTACTAAGCCAGATAATAAAGAAGAATATCGCCAAGGCGTGTCTATTAAAACTCTTTACGATTTATATATTTTTGATAGTAAATTACGGAACATTTTAATTAAAGAGATAGAGACGTTAGAAGTTTATTTAAGAACTCATATTTCTTATATTTTAGGCATTACGTATGGTCCTATTGGATACTTGAATCCAAAGAACTTTAATCCGATTAAACTAGATAAACTTAATGAAACTGTACATGAACATATAATGAAAAATTTAAATCACGAAATAAGTAGGCAAAAAGATCAACCGTTTGTAAAGCATCATATTGGCAAATATAATGGTAAATTTCCCATTTGGGTGGCATCGGAATTATTTTCGTTAGGGACTCTATCTTCTTTATACAGAATTATGAAAAGAAAGGACAAAAAATGCGTGTCTAGTTTATTTGGTATTTCGCCAGATAGATTATATAGCTGGATGCTTACTTTATTAGAAATAAGAAATAAATGTGCACATTATTGCCGTTTATACAATATGCCTATGAAAACAACGCCTTTACTATTTGATGAAGACAAAAAATACTTTGATCCTAATTTTGGTCCTAGATTGTTTTTATCCATATTGGTTTTGAAAAGAATGATGGAAAAGAGTTTTAAGTTTGACTGGAACAGTTTTTATTTTCAAATTAAATCAATTTTCCGCAAGCATTCAAATGTATTAAATTTATCCTATATAGGTTTTCCTAAAGATTGGGATGAGATAATTAAGTGAAGGAGATATAGGCATGCATATTGGGATATCCTATGATTTGTCTGACACAGAAAATGGGGCTAGGAACGATGATTTTAACAAAATAAAGGAATTTTTTGAGCGGAAAGGTATAGAAATCGGTAATACTTGCTATATCTTAGATATAGGTAATTCAAACCCAGAGTCATATATTCCGATATTAGAATATCAAATTAGATCAGTTATTAATTGTCACGATGAAGATGAATTTTATATGACTTACATAAAGAACTCAGATTTAGTCTATAAAAGAATAATTTGACACTCACCCTTAAAGGGAGTATGTTATTCCTACTTGCACTCGCGGTGACTAATCGAGGTTGCTGACACACCTATAGGCGTTGTCATGAAAGGTGGCCAGGGAATTCGATTATAGCGAAGAAAGTAATAGCCTAAAAAAGTAAAAATAAGGAGGAAATTTCATGGCAAAAGCAAAAATCATTCGGGTTCGCTTAAAAGCTTACGACCATAAGATCTTAGATCTTGGGGCCGAGAAGATTTTAGAAGCGGCCAAGAAAACTGGAGCGACGACTGTTGGCCCCATTCCGTTACCAACGGATAAACAAGTTTATACGGTCTTACGAGCGGTCCATAGATATAAAGACGCGCGTGAACAATTTGAAATTCGGACCCATAAACGGCTCATCGATATCACTAACCCAACGAAGGAAACTGTCGATATTTTAAGACGGTTAGACTTACCAAGTGGGGTTGATATTGATATCAAACTATAAGGGAGGAAGACTGAGTTATGAAACAAATTATCGGACGTAAGTTAGGAATGACTCAAATCTTCGCCACGGATGGTACCCAATATGGTGTAACCGTCGTGGAAGTACTTCCTAACATAGTTACACGGATTAAAACCGTTGAAAAAGATGGCTATAAGGCTTACGTCATTGGTTATGATACCAAGAAAGAAGCCAAGGCCAATAAATGCGAAAAGGGTTATGCGAAGAAAACCAATACCCCAATTGCGAATTTTTACCGCGAAATCGCTGGTAAAGATTTAGATAACTTAAACTTAGCGGTCGGGGCGAAACTTGACGCAAGTCTATTTAAGACTGGCGACATTGTTGATGTCATCGGTACCTCTAAAGGTAAAGGTTATACCGGCACCATTAAACGTTATCACCATACGATTGGTCCAAAAGGCCATGGTTCTGGTTATCACCGGCAAGTTGGTAGCTTTGCTAACAATGGTCGTTGTAATAACCGGGTCTTACCAGGTAAGAAGATGTCAGGTCATCGGGGCTTTGAACAAGTCACGATCCTTAATCTTTTAGTGGTAGAGACTAACGCCGAAAAAGGTTACATCTTAATTAAAGGTGCTCTTCCCGGCGCGAATCATTCATTAGTAAAGATTAGAAGCGCGATCCGCACCCAATTAGGTAAACCCCAACAAGTGAAGAACTTAGTGGATTTAAGTGCGAAGAAAGAAGCGCCCAAAGCGGAAGCAAAACCCGCGGAACAACCAAAGGTTGAAGCTAAACCCGAAGTAAAGAAGGAAGCTCCAAAGGCTGCTCCTCAACAAGAAAAAGCGAAAAAGGAGGCTAAGTAATTATGGCGGAAAGTAAGAAAATTACCGTTGATGTTGTTAACGCCACTGGCGCTAAAGTCTCAACCATTGATTTAAATAGTAAGGTCTTTGGGGTGAAACCTAACGATCAAGCCATTTATCACGCGGTTAAATTAGCGAACGCGAACGCTCGCCAAGCCACCGCGAAAACAAAGAAAAGAAGTGAAGTTAGTGGTGGTGGTAAGAAACCATGGAGACAAAAAGGTACTGGTCGTGCCCGTGCCGGTTCGACTCGTTCACCAATTTGGGTTGGCGGTGGTACCGTCTTTGGCCCAAAGGGTGTCCAAAACTTTAAGTTAAACCAAAACCGGAAAGAACATCAATTAGCGATGTATAGTGCTTTATCACTTAAAGCGAAGAAAGGCTTAGTCGTGATTGATGAATTAAAGACAGATAAAAAGACAAAGTCTTTTAATAAGATTATTAAAGCCCTTAAGTTAGAAGGCAAGACCCTTGTGGTTGTAAGTAAGGTTGATACTAACCTTATGCACGCCGCTCATAACTTAAGCAACGTAAAACTCTTAGATCTTAAACATCTAAATGTCTATGACGTCATGAACGCGCGTAACTTATTATTAACCGCGGACGTCGTGAAGGAGGTCAAATAATGGCGGACGAGAAGAAAGTCGCAAAAAAAGAAACAAAGAAAGCGACTGAAAAAGCCGAAGCTCCGAAGAAGGAAGAGGCAAGTAAAAAAGCCGTGAAGCCAGCGAAGAAAGAAGTCGTCAAGGTGAACACGAGCAATAAAGATATGGCCAAAGCCAATCGTTATGACTTTAGCGTCATTATTGCGCCGATTATTACTGAGAAGAGCATGGCGATGATTCAAAATCAAAACCAAGCCACTTTTAAAGTCAAACCGAGCGCGAACAAAACCCAAGTTAAATTAGCGTTTGAACGCTTATTTAAAGTAAAAGCTACGCACGTGAGTGTTGTAACCGTGCGGGCGAAGAAGACCACGCGTGGTGGCCGCTACCAAGGTAAGATCCAAGGTTATAAGAAAGCGGTTATTACCATCGCTGAAGGTCAAGCCATTGATTTATTCAAGGAATAAATAACAGTTAACTAAATTATAGGAGGCAAACATTATGGCAATGAAGAATTATCGTCCTACATCACCATCTCGTCGTGCGATGAGTAGTGTTATGTATAACGAAATTACGACTAACCTACCTGAAAAAAGTTTAACTAGAAAGTTAAATAAAACAGGCGGTCGTAATAACCAAGGTGTTATTACTACCCGTCACATTGGTGGCGGTAATAAACACAAATACCGGATTATTGATTTTAAACGGAATAAAGACGACATCGTTGGGGTCGTAGCGACAATCGAATATGATCCTAACCGCAACGCCCACATCTGCTTAGTCAATTATCGCGATGGCGAGAAACGCTACATTTTAGCACCGAAAGATATCAAAGTCGGTAGCGTCATTATCTCGGGCCGCGTGACCGATGTCCAAGTGGGGAACGCGATGGAACTCGTGAATATCCCTGAAGGTACGTTCGTCCATAACGTCGAACTTAACCCTGGAAAAGGCGGACAACTTTGTCGCGCTGCAGGAACGAGTGCCCAAGTCTTAGGTAAAGAAGGTCGCTATGTTATCGTCCGTTTAGCTTCAGGCGAAATGCGGAAGATTTTAAATAATTGCCGCGCCACCATCGGTGTCGTCGGTAACGAAGACTATACCTTAATTAACCGCGGAAAAGCGGGTAAGACGAGATACTTAGGTGTTCGTCCAACCGTTCGTGGTAGTGCGATGAACCCACCTGATCACCCACATGGTGGTGGTGAAGGTAAGTGTCCAGTCGGCCGCGATGCGCCACGGACCCCATGGGGTAAACGTGCCCTTGGTGTGAAGACCCGGAAGGTCAAACAACACTCCACCAAGCTCATTATTAGACGTCGGAATGCGTAAGGAGAATAATTTATGGCAAGAAGTTTAAAGAAAGGACCATACGTTGAAGCTTCCCTCATGAAGAAGGTAGAAGCTTTAAACAAGGCTAATAAGAAATCAATTATTAAGACCTGGAGTCGCCGGTCAACGATTTTCCCGGATTTTGTCGGGTTAACCTTTGCGGTGTATAACGGGCGTGAACATATCACGGTGTACGTTACCGAAGATATGGTCGGTCATAAGTTAGGTGAATTCGCCCCAACGAGAACCTTCCATATGCATACCGGTAATAACGCGGAAGATAAGGCCGCTGCCGCTGCTGCAGCCCCAGCTGCTAAACCAGCCGCTGGAGCAAAACCCGCTGCTGCCGCACCAGCCGCTGCACCCGCTGCTGCACCAGCCGCGAAGAAATAAGGAGTAAGTTATGGCGATTTTAAAAAGAAAACCCAAAACAGAAAAGAAAGCGCAAGCTGAGAAGAAAGAAAAAGAAGCAAAGAAAGTGGTGAAGGCTCCAGTCACGGAAGCCACTGCGATTGCGCGTGATTTAAGAATGACGCCACGGAAAGCCCGCTTACTACTTGATTTAGTGAGAAATAAACCCGTGAGCGAAGCCATTGCGATTTTAAACAATACGAATAAGTTAGGCGCTCGCGACATTATTAAAGTCATTAAGAGTGCATCCGCGAATGCGAGTAATAACTTCAATATGAATTATGACAAACTCTATATTGTGAAAGCCTACGCGAACGATGGCATTAAGATGAAACGTTATATGCCAAGAGCGAAAGGTAGCGCAAGTGGTAAAGTGAAACGGGCGTCCATTGTGACAGTCACCGTGAAGGAGAAGTAATATGGGTCATAAAGTTAATCCAGTTGGTTTTAGAATGGGTATCAATCGGGATTGGAATTCTCGGTGGTACGCGGATGGTGATAAATATAGTGCGTTCTTATTAGAAGATATCGCGATTCGGAAATATTTAATGAAGGCGTGCCAAGACGCACTTGTTTCCCATATCGAAATCGAAAGAAAGAAGAATAACGATGGTAGTTATAAAGTTGTGGTCATGCCCTTTGTGGCTAAACCTGGCGTTGTGATTGGTCAAGATAGTAGTAACATCACTAAGATCAACCAAGCCTTACAAAAGATTGTTAAATCAGGTAAGTTAAGAATTGACGTCGTTGAAGTGAAACATCCTGATTTAGATGCGGCGATTGTCGCTCAACAAATTGCCTTAGAATTAGAAAACCGGGCGAGCTTTAGAACCGCCCAAAAGAAAGCCATTTCTCGCGTGAGAAAAGCCGGTGCGAAAGGTTGCCGGACTTTAGTCGGCGGCCGTTTAGGTGGTGCTGATATTGCGCGTAACGAAGGTTATAAAGACGGAATTATCCCGCTTCATACCTTACGGAGTGATATTGATTTCGCGATTGCGGAAGCGAAGACCACTTATGGTCGTTTAGGGGTAAAGGTTTGGATCTGCCGTGGTAATTATAAAAGTAAGGAAGAACTTGAAGCCGAGGCCAATATGCCACAAGAAGCACCCCAACCACGTCGTCCACGGTTTAACCGTGATCGTCGTCCACGCCGCGAAGTGAGTGAGGAAAAAGCGGAAGGAGGGAATAAGTAATGTTACAACCAAAGAGAATGAAATACCGCCGTCCCCATGCGATTAAGTATGAAGGGAAGAGTAAAGCGGGTAATGAAGTCCAATACGGTGACTTTGGCCTTAAGGCCATGGAAGGCGCTTGGATTACCGACCGCCAAATTGAAGCGGCGCGGATTGTGTTAGCCGGTTATACCAACCGGGCAGGTAAAGTCTGGATTAAGATTTTCCCCCATTTAGCCAAAACCAAGAAACCCGCCGAAGTCCGGATGGGTTCTGGTAAAGGTAACCCTGAATATTATGTGGCCGTGGTAAAACGGGGCCGCATTATGTTTGAAATCGGTGGCGTCCCCGCCAGTGCGGCTCGCGAAGCGTTACGCCTATGCGCTTATAAATTACCGATTCATTGTAAGATTGTGAAGAAAGGAGAGAAGTAATTATGAAAATTGATGATGTCAAAGCCTTACCGACTGACGAATTAAAAGATAAGCTTTATCATTTACAAGAAGAATTATTTAATCTCCGTCGGAAGAAAGCCGTTGGGCAACTTGAACATGGTGAACAACTCCACGGGATTCGGAAAGATATCGCGCGGATTAACACCGTTTTAAAAGAACGCGAAATCGCGGAGAAAAAGAAAAAATCCGCTCCGAGTAAAAAGGAGGCTAAGTAAGTATGTCAGAGTTAGTACGTGGTCAACGCCGCACCATGCAAGGTGTGGTCATTTCGACCAAAATGGATAAGACCATTGTGGTCTTAGTTGAAACTTATCGTAAGCACGCTAAATACGGCAAGCGCGTGAAATATGCGAAGAAGTATTATGTGCACGATGAAAAGAATAAAGCGAAAGTTAACGACGTGGTGACAATCATGGGCACTAAACCCATCTCGAAATTAAAGCGATTCCGCTTAGTGAGCATTGATAAGAAAGCGTTAGCGGAAATTAAGATTAACACCGCGGAATTAAACGTCGAAGAAAAGATTAAAGACGTGAAGGCGCAAGAAAAAGCCGTGACCGATAAGAAGGTGGCGGAAATCGAAGCCGAACACGCTCGTTTAAGAGAAGAAAAAGAAAAAGCGGAAGAAGCGGCTAAGAAGGCGGAAGAAGCTAAGAATGCCGAAGACGAAAAGAAGGAGGAAAAGTAATTATGGTGCAAAAGGAAACCAATTTAGTGGTCGCCGATAATAGCGGCGCTAGAAGTGTCAGAATCTTTAACCTCTACGGTGGTTCTAACCGCAAGTCTTCGGGGATTGGTGATATCGTGCTTTGCGCTGTGAAGGAAGCGATTCCGAATGGCAAAGTCAAGAAAGGCGATGTTGTTAAAGCGATCATCGTTCGCACGAAGAAAGCCTATAACCGTCCAGATGGTAGTCAAATCGCGTTTGATGATAACGCTTGCGTTTTAATTAACGATGATGGGACACCCGTTGGTACTCGTGTGTTTGGTCCAGTCGCACGTGAACTTCGTGATAAGGGCGAAGGATTTATGAAAATCGTGTCCTTAGCGATTGAGGTCTTATAAGGAGAAAGCGTATGAAGATTAGAAAAGGTGATAAAGTCAAAGTCATCGCTGGTGCGGATAAAGGTAAGGAAGGGATTGTTCAACGTGTCCTTCCGAAACTTCACCGTGTCGTGGTAGAGGGCGTGAATGTGCATAAGAAACATAATAAGCCCACCCAACAAACTCCCGAAGGGAGCGTGCTCGATGTGTATGTTCCAATTGATGTGTCAAACGTTGCATTAATTGATCCCAAAACGAAGAAAACCGTAAAAGTCGGTTATAAGAAAACAGAAAAAGGTAAAGTCCGGGTTAATAAAAAGACCGGCACAGCGATTTAAGGAGGTTCACTATGGCGGAAGAAGTTAAAACAGCAGTCAAAAAACCCGCCGCGAAGAAAGCGGGCGCTGGTAATAAGAAAGCGAATTATACGCCTCGATTAAAAAGTAAATACGAGGGCGAAATTATTCCAGCTTTAATTAAGAAGTTTGACTATACAAGCAAAATGGCCGTTCCACGGCTTGAGAAGATCGTCATTAATATTGGTATTGGCGATGCGACCACGAACTCAAAATACATTGATGATTCAGTGAAAGAGTTAGGTTTAATTACTGGTCAACATCCCGTGGTGACGAGAGCGAAAAAGTCCATCGCGACTTTTAAACTTCGTGAAGGTCAAGCGATTGGTTGTAAAGTCACTTTACGCGGAAGCAAGATGTACGAATTCTTTGATAAGTTAGTAAGTATTGCGCTTCCTCGGGTGCGTGACTTCCGGGGCGTTTCAGCGAAAGCCTTTGATGGTCATGGTAACTATACCTTAGGTATTAAAGAACAATTAATTTTCCCCGAAATTGACTACGATAAGGTGAGTAAAGTGCGGGGAATGGATATCGTGGTAGTTACTACCGCGAAGAGTGACCGCGAAGCGCGGGCGTTACTTGATTTATTAGGAATGCCGTTTAATCGATAAAGGAGAACACTATGGCAAAAACTTGTAAAAAAATTAGATGTAAGAAACCCCAAAAGTTTAAGGTGAGAGAATACACTCGCTGTGAACGCTGTGGTCGTCCACACGCGGTTTATAGTAAGTTTAAACTCTGCCGGATTTGCTTAAGAGAATTAGCCTATAAAGGCGAAATCCCAGGCATGAAGAAGAGTTCTTGGTAAGGAGGAGTGAGTATGATTATTGATCCAATTAGCGATATGTTAACCCGGATTCGTAACGCGAACGCCTTACGTTATGAAACGGTGAATATGCCAAGTAGCAAAATGAAAGAAGAAATCGCCAAAATCTTAAAAGACGAAGGTTTTATTAAAGACTTTAGTGTCTCAAAAGGCGAAGTGAAAAAGACCATTACTATTACTTTAAAGTATGGTGCGAAAGGTGAAAAAGTTATTTCGGGTTTAAAGAAAATCTCGAAGCCTGGTCTTCGGGTGACTAGTGACACCGAACACCTTCCACGAGTTTTAAAAGGCTTAGGTATCGCCATCATTAGTACCTCCAAAGGTGTGATGACCGATGCGAAAGCCCGCGCGTTAGGAGTGGGTGGGGAAGTCCTCGCCTATGTGTGGTAAAGGAGATCAGTATGTCACGTATCGGTTTTAAAATTATTAAGATTCCTAGCACAGTGACGCTAGATATCCGTCCAGAAAAAGTGAAAGTCATGGGACCAAGAGGCACCTTAGATGTGCGCCTTATTCCTGGTATCACTTGTGAATTTAAAGATGGCATTTTAAGTGTCAAACGGATTAACGATGAACAAGTCAATAAGACGAACCACGGCACCGTTCGCGCGAATTTAAATAACGCGGTCATCGGTGTGACTGATGGTTATAAGAAAGCGTTAGAGATTCGCGGTATTGGTTACCGGGCGAATATGCAAGGCGAGAAACTTTGTTTACACATTGGTTATTCGCATACTGTTATTATTACCCCTGAACCTAATAGTAAGATTACCTGTAAAGATGCCACTAATATCATTGTGGAAGGCATTGATAAACAAGCGGTGGGTCAAACCGCGGCCTTAATCCATGATGCTCGGGCACCTGAAGTTTATAAAGGTAAAGGTATTCGTTATGTGGGCGAATATGTACCGCATAAGGAAGGTAAGAGAGCGACCGCAGCCGGTGGTCCAGCCGCTGGTGGGGCGAAGTAATAAGGAGCTAGCTTATGATTAAGAAGAATTCACGTAATCAAGAAAGAGTTCGTCGTCACGCTCGCGTGAGAGCGAAAGTCAAAGGCGATAGCAAGACCCCACGGGTCGTCGTCTTCCGTTCGAACAAGAACATTGAAGTTCAAGTCATTGATGATACTAAAGGCATGACTTTATTATCGGTGAGTAGCAAAGGTTTAAAACTTACTAACGGTGGTAATGTCGAGGCCGCGAGTAAAGTCGGTGCCGCTTTAGCGGAAGCTTGCAAAGCCAAGAAAATTACTAACATCGTGTTTGATCGTGGTGGTTATATTTATCATGGTCGCGTTGCGGCGCTTGCCGAAGCTGCCCGGAAAGGCGGATTAAAATTCTAAGGAGTGAACTATGCCAGAAGAAATGAAGAAAGAAGTTGCCGCGGACAAGAAAGTAGCGGTCGAGAAAAAAGGTGAAGTAAAACCTACCGATAAAAAAGCGGAAGGTAAACCCGGTGAACACGCTCGTCCTCAACACGGACGGAATCGCCGTGACCATGGTCGGATGCGTCGTGATGAACGGAAAGAGTACGAAGAAAGAGTCGTTGATATTAACCGGATTTCTAAGACCGTTCAAGGTGGTCGTCACATGCGTTTTAGCGCGTTAGTGGTGATCGGCGATAAGAAAGGCAAATACGGTTTTGCGATGGAAAAGAGTGGTGAAGTACCCGATGCGATTAAGAAGTCACTGGAAGCGGCACGTCACAACATGTATAACATTCATATTGTTAAAGGCGCCACGATTGCTCACGAAGTGATGGGTAAATATGGTGCGACGAAAGTTTACTTAAAACCCGCGCCGGCTGGTACTGGTATTATTGCCGGTGGTCCAGTGCGGGCCATTCTTGAACTTTCGGGTTTAAAGAACGTGGTGAGTAAAGTTTATGGGGCAAGAGCGAGTATTAACGTTATTCGCGCCACCCATAACGCGATTAGCCAATTAAAGAGCTACCGCCAAGTGCGGGAACTCCGCGGCTTAGTCGATGAACATCATCAACCTGAGGAGGCGAAGTAAATATGGGTCTAAACGAATTAAAATACACTCCAGGTAGTGTCACGAAGGCGTACCGGAAAGGCCGGGGCGTTGGTAGTGGTAATGGGAAGACGTGCGGCAAAGGTCATAAAGGCCAACGGAGCCGTTCGGGCCATATGAAAGTTGGTTTCGAAGGTGGTCAAAACCCCTTATACCGTCGGTTACCAAAGTTCGGTTTTAGCAACATGAACCGCAAGGAATATGCCTGCGTTAATCTCGAACAATTAAACCGTTATAAAGATGGAACAAATGTGAATCCCACTTTATTAAAAAGTGATGGTGTTATAAAATGTGAGTGTTCCGGAGTGAAAATCTTAGGTCAAGGAACCTTAGAAAAGAAACTCAATATTGAAGCCCACAAGTTTTCAAAATCCGCGAAAGCAAAGATTGAGAAAGCCGGTGGTAGTATTAAGGAAATTAAATAACATTTAATGAAGAAAATCGCTAACATCCTAAAGAACAAAGAAGTCATGAGTCGGATTTTATTTACAATCATGATTCTTTTAGTCATTCGGATTGGGGCGACGATTACTGTTCCTGGTGTTACACCAAGTCCTGATTTAGCCGAGGCGTTAAAAAACGCTGGAGCGGTTGGCTTAATGGACTTAATTGGTGGAGGTGCGTTACAAAACTTCTCCATCTTCGCACTTGGTGTTAGTCCATATATTACCGCTCAAATTATTGTCCAATTATTAAGTAAAGATGTTTTACCCGCTTTAACTGAATTAAGTAAGCAAGGTGAATATGGCCGGAAGAAAAGCGAAATGGCGACTCGTTATTTAACGCTTCTACTTGGTTCAGTCCAAGCTTATGGCATTATCAAGACCATGGAAAACCAATCATTAATTACCTTAGACGGTCAAATCCCAGCGCCTTGGTCTTATATTTACATTATTATTGTTATTCTCGCTGGTTCAATGCTCATGATGTGGTTAGGTGACCAGATCACTAGTAAAGGTTTAGGCAATGGTATTTCGGTTATTATCTTTGCGGGTTGTATCCGGAGTCTACCAATCCAAATTAAAACCGCGTTTGAAAAATGGGTGTTACCAGGCATTGGTCGTCCAGCGAGTGAAATCTTAAAGGGTAGCTTCCAGTTTATCCTTTATATCTTAGTGTTTGTTCTCATTATTTCTTTCGTCGTCTTTATTGAATTAAGTAAACGAAAGATCCCGGTTCAACACGCGGGTCGTGGTGGCGCAAATCCAACCATGGCGCGGGCGAGTTTCTTACCAATCAAGATTAACTCCGCTGGTGTTATTCCGGTCATCTTTGCTAGTAGCATTATGCTTGCACCAAGCGTGATCGCAAGCTTTATTAGCGTTTATGCCGCGAACGACCCGTGGCGAAAAATCTTCTCGTAGCGGGGGAGGCCACCAATGGGTAATATTGAATTCCCGTGGGGACTTCTCATCTATCTCACCTTAACTATCTTATTCTGCTTCTTCTATGCGAGCATTCAAATTAGCCCACAACAATTAGCGGAGAACTTCCAAAAGTCAGGTTCTTATATTCCAGGTATTCGTCCCGGTAACGAAACTGAACGTTATGTTGGTAAGGTCTTAAACCGCGTTACTTGCTTAGGCGCAATATCCTTAGCCTTCATTGCGGGTTTACCAGTAGTGTTAACCTTAGCGCACGCCTTTGGCGATGATAAGTCCTTGGCTTTAGGTGGTACAAGCCTTATCATTGTGGTTGGTGTCGCGATTGAATTAAATGCGCAAATCGATGGCCTTTTAGCGGGCAAGTCGTTTGAAGAAGTCCAAGCAGCAGGAGCAAGTTTATAGTTTATGAAAAGTAATATTATCCTTATGGGACCTCCCGGTGCAGGTAAAGGCACCTTAGCAAAGCGTCTGGTCGCGAAGTATCACATCCCGCACATTTCAACGGGTGACATGTTTCGCGAAGCGATAAAGGCGGGAACCGAACTCGGTCAACTCGCCAAAGACTACATGGCAAGAGGGGACCTTGTCCCCGACAACGTTACCATTGGTATCGTTGAAGCTCGACTTGCCCAAGACGATTGTAGTCATGGTTATCTTCTTGATGGCTTCCCACGCACCTTAGCGCAAGCGGAAGCTTTGGAGAAGTTGACCGCTAAGTTAAACCGTCCGGTGAACTTAGTTATTAATCTTACGGCGGATGAAGCGATTTTGGTGAAACGCATCTCCGGCCGGCGGGTGTGCAAGAATTGTGGAACGCCCTATCACGTCGTTAATGTCCCACCCAAAGTGGAAGGCATTTGCGACCATTGTGGTGGACCACTCATGCAACGTCCAGATGATAACGAAGCTTCGCTCAAGACGCGTTTAGCGCACTATTATAGTGACACGAAACCCTTACTTAGTTTCTATGAAGCTAAGGGTTATGTCACCTCAATTGATGGAATGCAGCCGGCTGACGCAGTACTTGCTTTAGCGGGTCAAGCCGTAGAGGTTAAGTAATAGTGATTTCCATCAAAAGTCCTCGCGAAATTGCGCTTATGCGCCAAGCGGGGCAAGTGGTTGCGAAAGTGTTCACCACGTTAAAACCCCTCTGTGTCCCTGGGGTTTCAACCTTAGCTCTCGCTAACAAAGCCGATGAAGTAATTCGGAAGGAGGGAGGAATCCCAACTTTCCTAGACTATCAAGGCTATCCCGGAGTGATCTGTGTGAGTGTGAATGATACACTCGTACACGGCATTCCTAGCGACAAAATTATTCTTCACGATGGCGACATTGTCTCGCTTGATGTAGGGGTAACGCTAAACGGATATTGTGCGGACGCCTGTCGGACTTACGTAGTAGGCATCGCGAAAGAAAACGCGAAACGCCTCGTTAAAGTCACTGAAGAATGTTTCTTTACTGGTGTAAAGCTCATTCAACCAGGCATTCACCTTGGTGATGTCTCCCACGCGATTCAAGCTTACGCGGAGAGTCATGGCTATTCCGTTCCGCGGGATTACACTGGACACGGGATTGGTACGCATCTACACGAAGATCCAAGCATCCCTAATTACGGATTAAGTGGTACCGGACCCATCTTAAAAGAAGGGATGTGCTTAGCAATCGAGCCGATGATTGCCGAAGGTAGATATGCAACCAGAATTTTATCAGACGGCTGGACAGCCAAGATGAAAGATGGTAAACTATCAAGCCATTACGAAAATACGCTAGTCGTGACCAAAACGGGGTATGAAATCCTCACGATGAGTCCGACGGAGCAAAAGGAGATTAAGTAGTAAATGTCAAAAGCTGACGTCATTACTGTAGAGGCCACGGTCGTGGAAAACTTACCCAACACCATGTTTCGGGTAAAGCTTGAAAACGGCGTTGTGATTCTGGCTTCCGTTTCTGGAAAAATTCGAATGAATTACATTCGTATTCTCCCAGGTGATCGAGTCACAGTGGAAATCTCCCCCTACGATTTAACACGGGGCCGAATTACCTTTAGACATAAAAACTAAAGGTTGTGCAAAAAGGCACGAAGGAGAAATTTTATGAAAGTAAGACCTTCCGTCAAACCAATTTGCGATAAGTGCAAAGTGGTCCGCCGCCATGGCAAAGTCATGGTGATTTGTGAGAACCCCAAGCACAAGCAAAGACAAGGATAAGGAGGAAATTAGGCATGGCACGTATTGTAGGTGTTGATATACCTAATGAAAAGCGCGTCGTCGTTTCTTTAACCTACATTTATGGGATTGGAGATACCACGGCGAAACGCATTTGTAAGAACGCGAAAGTATCAGAAGATACACGGGTGAAAGATTTAAAAGGCGAGGAGCTCTCAGCGATCCGTAACGAGATTAGCAAGATCCGCGTCGAAGGTGATCTCCGGAGAGAGACCGCGTTAAACATTAAACGCTTAACCGAAATCGGGTGCTATCGTGGAATGCGCCATAAACGGGGTTTACCCGTTCGTGGTCAACGCACGAGAACTAACGCCCGTACGCGTAAAGGTCCAAGAAAGACCATCGCGAATAAGAAAGAAGCGAAACAACAAGGTTAATGAAGGAGGAACGTTATGGCAAAAACAGCAACAACGAGAAAAAAGAAAATTAAACGTGCGTTTACCAAAGGCGTCGCCCATATTCATTGCACCTTTAATAACACGATTGTCACGATTACCGATGAACAAGGTAACGCGATTAGTTGGGCTAGCGCTGGTACCTTAGGTTTTAAAGGCGCGAAGAAGTCGACTCCCTTTGCTGCGCAAAGCGCGAGTGAAGCTGCCGCGAAAGCAGCGTTTAATCAAGGCATTCGTCAACTAGATGTTAATGTGAAGGGTCCTGGTCCTGGAAGAGAGTCCGCCATTCGGGCACTCGTCGCCGCGGGGATGCAAATTATTAGTATCGTCGATACGACACCTGTCCCACATAATGGTTGCCGTCCAGAGAAACGGCCTAGAGGCTAATTAAACATTATTTATATTTAAAAGGAGAAAAATATTTATGAATAATTTACCAAAAGCATTTAAAAAGATTAACTTCAGTGTCGATACCTTAAGCGAAGAGAATAACTACGGCAAGTTCGTCGTTGAACCTCTCGAAAGAGGTTTTGGTTTAACGATTGGTAACGCGTTACGCCGGGTGTTATTAAGTGCCTTACCAGGCGCGAGTATCTTCGCCATTGAAATCGATGGTGCGCGTCACGAATTTGAAGCCTTAGAAGGTGTCGAAGAAGACGTGATGACCATCACACTTAATCTTAAAGATTTAATCTTAAAGATTGATGATGATAGCGAAGAAAGTAAACGCCTTGAAATCGATAAGAAAGGTCCATGCACCGTCTACGCAAAAGACATCGAATGCCCAGGCATGGTGAGTGTTATTAATCCGGACTTAGAGATTGCTCACTTAGGCAAGAATGGTCGTTTACACATGAGCTTATTTGCCCGTTGCGGTCGTGGTTATGTGACCGCCGAAGCCAATAAAGCGAATAACGATCACCCCAACCAAATTGGTCGGATTGATACCGATAGTAACTATAGTCCAGTTGTGAAAGTGAGTTATGATGTCGAACCTACTCGGGTGAAGCACGATTCACACTTCGATAAGTTAACTTTAGAAGTCTGGACCAATGGTTCAGTGAAACCACAAGAAGCGATTACTACGGCGGCGAATATCTTAATCGCCCACTTAAATGAATTCGCTAAGAGTGAGAACTTTGAAATTCATTTCGAAGAACCACCAGTGGAAGTCAAAGAAGATAACAAAGTCAACGAAACACCAATTGAAGATCTTGATTTATCCGTCCGTTCGTATAACTGCTTAAAAAGAGCGAACATTACGACCGTCTATGAATTAACTCAAAAGACCGAGGACGAGATGATGAAAGTCCGTAACTTAGGTAAGAAGAGCTTAAAAGAAGTGAAGGAAAAACTCGCTTCGCTTGGCTTAGCCTTCCGTGACTATTCAACGGAGAATAAGTAATTATGGCAGCGCATGGTAGAAAGAACGTCCATGGTAAGACCGGTGTTCGGTTTAAGACCGGTTGGACCGCAACGCGGGAACACGCGATGCAACGTAACGTCGCGACCGAATTAATTCTTCACGAAAAGATTACGGTCACTAGCGGTGTCGCTAAACAACTCGTTAAGAATATTGATCATCTCATTACCTTAGCGAAGAAAGACACCTTAGCCGCGCGGCGTGAAGCGCTTAAACTCTTAAGAAACGAAAAGAGTGGCGATAACACGAAAGCGTTAACTAAACTCTTTAAAGTCTTAGGCCCTCGCTATAAGAACCGGCATGGTGGTTACACGCATCAATATAAATGTGTGAACCGGCGTGGAGATGGTGCTAAACGCGTCATCGTTGCGTTTGTTGAATAATTTGACTCAATTTACAAAAAGGCGCCTACGGGCGCTTTTTTAATGTAAAATGAAATTATGAAGAAACAATTATTTTTAATCGGGATTGCCTCCTTATCAATGGTTGGCACCTTTACTAGTTGTGGCGTTAAATCGTCAACAATTACTTATGAAAACTTAAAAGGCGCGACGGCTAATAATCCGACGAGCTACACGGTTAATGACGCTTTTACACTCAAGGATCCAACCGATTGTAGCTATGAGTTTACTGGTTGGCTTTTAGGTGGTGAATCGGGTGAACCTATTACTGAAATTAAAAAAGGTACTACGGGCAACTTAACATTATGGGCGACTTGGAATAGTGAAGTTCTCCCACTTGTTGTTGATGAATCATATCGGATTGTGGCGGATAAATCGACTGCTCTACAAGATGCCTACCAAATTAATGATGCTTTATCTTATTATAAAGGTTATACCTTGCCGATTAAGGATGTTAAAGAACCTGTGGGTAAAAGAGAGATTGTCATTGATCACGGACGTAAAGAATCGGAATCGTTGTCCAAAAATTTAGAAGATAATGGGTACGCGATTAAGATTGAAGATAGAAAAATAGTTATTGGCTACACAACTGAATTATCGAGAACCTGTGCGATTGATCATCTATTAACTGATTATTGCAACGAAGATGGTTTGAAGGTGCCAGGCAATTTATCAGTTACTGGCGAATGTAAACCCGACAAGATTACCGAAATTACTTTACCTGAAGACATACCGGGTACATTTCGTGCTATTCGTGACCCATTTATTTTGAAAGAAGGAGACGATTATTATATGTACGGCACAACCAATTGGGAAGGAATTGAGTGGCGGTGCTATCACACAACCGGTTCGTTTAAAAATGAATGGACGCTTCTAAATCACGAAATCGTTACTAGTAGTCAAGCTGATGTCGCTGAACAACGTTGGGCGCCAGAAATGCATAAATATAATGGTAAATATTATATGTTCACTACTTACAACAGCGCGGCGACCGGAAAACGTGGGGTAACTGTTTTTGAAAGTTCGTCGCCCGATAAAAATTTTGTTACAATTTCTGAACATCCTAATAATACTGTCAAACCAGGACATATTACTGATGATTCTTTAGGCTGCACGATTGATGGAACATTGTATGTTGACGAAAACAAACAGCCGTGGCTAATCTATGTTAAAGAATGGGTTGATTGTCCAGGCGAAATTGGCAGAATGAATATTGTGAAATTGTCAAAAAATTTGAAAACTATCGATGGCGATCCGGTAACACTTTTTAAAGCTAATGATGGGCCATGGTGCACAAAAGATCACATTACCGATGGCTGTTTTGTTCATAAAATGAAAGATGGAAGTTTAGTCATGATATGGTCAAACGGTTCTGATGTTCCTGGTGGTTATGCAACAGGCATGTTGATTAACCGTGAAGGCGAAGCGGAAATTGATAATCCTAATGCGTGGGTTCACCAAAATCGGATGTTGTACGCAAAGGGCATGTATAACGATGAAGACGGTGGACACAGTATGATTTTTGAAGATGATGGCCAACTCTATATGTGTCAACATGGTTCAAATGGCAACAATGCACATCCAATTATCGTCCCAATTAAAGAAGCCTATGGCACTTTAGTGTGGGATTTATATAAATAATTAATAATTAAAAAATGCCATATATATTTAAGTATTGTTTTTTACGGTGCTATGTTATAACATATGTATATACAATAGGAGATATATATGTATACAAAAATTATTCAATTCGGCAATAGCAAAGGCGTTATTATTCCGTCTAGCGTGTTGAAAAATTTAGATTTATCAGTTGGTGATCATTTAGAAATTAAAACGGCAAATAGCAAAATTACGCTTGAAAAGGCATATGAAGAACTCGAAATTAAGTTGGCTGACGTTTTTTCTAATTACGAAAAAGAACATGGTCCAATCAAAAACGATCCAGTGCGTGAAGTTAGTTGGGGCAAGAAACGAGGCAATGAAGAATGGTAAGACAAGGCGATATTATTTTTATTGATTTTGATCCTATTAAGGGGCATGAACAAAAAGGTCGGCGGCCAGCACTAGTTATTTCTAATGATATATTTAATCGTAAGGCAGGCGGATTAGCATTATTGTTACCAATTACTTCGAAATATCATTCTCATCCATTACGAGTTGATGTCGAATGCGGCGAAATTAAGGGTCAAGTTTTGGTCGCTCATGTACGTTCACTTGATTTAAATGCACGTCACTATCAATATGTCGAAACTTTGGATAGAAAAACTTTGGGTTATATTATTAGTTTATTTAAAGCTGAATTCTAATTTTTTCCTCTTGTTTATTTCATAAATAAAAAAACTTGCAAAGGTTTTGAAAACTATTACAATTTATAAGAGTGAAAATTTAATGAAAGCAGTCAAAGCGAACATTATTTTACCCAAGTTAATTAAGCAAAATGTTTTAAAATTCCTCAAGCGTTATCCTCAATATAATCAAGCAAAATATACCTTTATCCCGAGCTTCATGGATGTGCATGTGCACTTCCGGGAGCCGGGTTTTGTTTATAAGGAGAGTATTAAGACGGGTTCATTAGCGGCTGCACGAGGCGGTTATACTTTAGTCGCCACGATGCCAAATCTTAATCCGGTGAGCGATACTCCCACCCATCTTAAGAAACAATTATCCATTATCAAGAAAGATAGTGTCATTGAAGTAGTGCCGTATGGCGCTATTTCTTTAAATGAAGAAGGTAAGCGTCTATCACCCTTAGAAAAAACGGCACCTTTAGTCATGGCGTTTAGCGATGATGGGAAAGGCGTTGAAAGCGAAGCGCTTATGAAAGAGGCGATGAAGCAAGCGAAGAAACTTCATAAAGTCATTGCCGCGCATTGCGAAGTGAAAGCCTTAACAAAAGGCGGTTATATTCATGATGGTGTCTATGCAAAAAAACATCACCATATTGGTATTCCTTCTTCAAGTGAATACGAAGAAGTAAAACGCGATATTAAGTTAGCGAAACTAACTGGATGTGCTTTTCATGTTTGTCACGTTTCGAGTAAAGAAAGCGTGGATTTAATTAGAAAGGCTAAGAAAGCGGGAGTCAATATTACCGCAGAAACCGCTCCACATTATTTATTGCTTAATGATGCAATGCTTAAAGAAGATGGAATGTATAAAATTAATCCGCCGATTAGAAGCAAAGCTGATCAGTTAGCGCTTATTAAAGGTATTAAAGACGGCACGATTGATATGATTGCAACTGATCACGCTCCACACGCTTTGAAAGAAAAGAACCGCGGATTAAAGAATAGTTTATTTGGGGCGTCCGGATTAGAGATCGCTTTCCCGCTTTTATATACTTACCTTGTAAAAAAGAAGGTAATTAGTTTAGATAAACTAATGGAATTATTAGTGATTAATCCACGGAAACGGTTTAACTATCAACATAATGGTGATTTTAGCGTGTGGAATTTAAACGAAACCACGACGATTAACCCAAGTAAATTTCTTTCGAAAGGGAAAAACACGCCGTTTAAGGGATATAAGGTAAGTGGAGTAAATTATCTAACCCTTCACAAGCAAAAAGTTGTCTATCGAGGTAAAAAGATATGAAAAGAAAAGATTTAAAGAAGATTCTCATCATTGGTTCTGGTCCAATTGTGATTGGCCAAGCCGCGGAATTTGACTACGCGGGTACTCAAGCTTGTCTTGCCTTAAAAGAAGAAGGCTATCAAGTTGTTTTAGTAAACTCGAACCCCGCGACGATTATGACCGATACGAGTATCGCCGATAAGGTTTATATGGAACCCTTAACTCTTGAATATGTCGCGAAGATTATTCGTTACGAAAGACCAGACGCTATCTTACCTGGCATTGGCGGACAGACTGGACTTAACCTAGCGATGCAGCTTGAAAAGAAAGGCATCTTAAAAGAATGTAATGTTGAACTGTTAGGAACGCCTGCTTCTTCAATTGAACGCGCGGAAGACCGTGAACTCTTTAAAGAAATGTGCATGAAGATTCACGAACCAGTGATTCCTTCTATCATTACTTATAGTGTTGATGAAGCGATTGTCGCCGCTAAGAAAATTGGCTATCCCGTTGTCTTACGTCCCGCTTTTACCTTAGGTGGAACCGGTGGTGGTTTTGCTAATAACGAAAAAGAATTAGTGGAGATTGGTATTAACGCTTTCGCCTTATCCCCCGTTCACCAAGTGCTAATCGAAAAGAGTGTGAAAGGGTATAAAGAAATCGAATTCGAAGTTATGCGTGACCACGACAATAACGCGATCACAATTTGCGGAATGGAAAACGTTGATCCCGTTGGTGTTCATACGGGTGATAGCATCGTTGTGGCACCCATTATGTCCTTAAGTAAACATGATTACAAAATGCTTAACGACTCCGCGATTAAGATTATTAAGGAATTAAAGATTGAAGGTGGTTGTAACGTTCAATTCGCTCTTCATCCAAAAACTAGTAAATATTATTTAATCGAAGTTAATCCACGGGTTTCGCGTTCTTCTGCCTTAGCCTCGAAAGCGAGTGGTTATCCAATCGCGCGTGTTACGGCGAAGATTGCAGTTGGAATGCGTTTAAAAGAAATTCCCGTCGCAGGTGGCTTCGCAAGTAAAGAACCAACGCTTGATTATGTGATTGCGAAATTCCCACGCTTCCCCTTTGATAAATTCTCAAGAGCGAGTAACGTCTTATCAACCCAAATGAAAGCAACAGGTGAAGTCATGGCAATTGGTGATAGCCTTGAAGCCTGTTATCTAAAAGCGATTCGTTCGTTAGAAATTGGTGCGAACCATTTATATCTTAAGAAATTTAGAGGTTACACTAAGAAACAATTACTTGAGTATATCACTCAATTTAAAGATGATAACTTCTTCGCTATCGCGGAACTTTTACGGATGGGTGAAGATGTGAAAAAGATTCAAAAGATTACTATGATTACGCCACTTTTCTTAGACGCTTTAAAGCGGATTATGGATGTGGAAAATCAATTAAAAGCAAAACATAAAGATCTAAATTTACTCAAGAAAGCCAAAGCCATGGGCTTCTCTGATCATTGCATTGCGAGCCTCTGGGGAATGAGTGATATCGAACTTTATCGTTACCGGACAAAGAATAAGATTACACCCATCTTCAAGATGGTCGATACTCTCCATACGGGCAAATATATCGCTTACTTATATTCCACTTATAAGCATTTATTTAATCCAAAAGAGAAAAATGAATCACGCTTAACTAAGAAAAAGAAAGTGGTGGTCCTTGGGGCGGGTCCGATTCGGATTGGTCAAGGAGTGGAATTTGACTATTCAACCGTCCACGCAGTCCAAACGATTAAACGGGCGGGTTATGAAGCCATCATTATTAACAATAACCCCGAAACCGTTTCGACTGACTACACGACCGCGGATAAACTTTACTTTGAACCATTAACCCCTGAAGATGTGATGGCGATTGTTGATTATGAAAAACCATATGGTGTCATTGCGACACTGGGTGGACAAACCGCGATTAACTTAGCCGATCCACTTGATGCGATGGGAGTGAAATTAATCGGGACTGATTGCAAGGCTATCGACCGGGCGGAAAACCGTGATTTATTCGAACGTTTACTTGAAAAACTACATATTCCTCAACCACCAGGACGCGCGGTGACTAACATTGAGGAAGGCGTGAAAACGGCAAAGAAATTAGGCTATCCAGTTTTAGTCCGGCCAAGCTTTGTCTTAGGTGGACGCGCGATGCAAATCGTGGGCGATGAAACGCAACTTCGTCGCTATTTAAAGACAGCGGTGGAAATTGATGAAGACAAACCGGTTCTCGTTGATAAATATATCTTTGGTAAAGAATGCGAAGTCGACGCTATTTGTGATGGGACAAATGTCTTTGTGCCAGGCATTATGGAGTTAGTCGAAAAGACCGGTATTCACTCAGGTGACTCCATTAGTGTCTACCCCGCGTTCTCGATTTCTAATAAAGTAAAAGGCACTATCTTAGAGTACTCTAAGAAACTCGGTTTAGGGATTGGCATCATCGGTCTATTTAATATTCAATTTATTGTCGATGATCATGAACGGGTTTATATCATTGAAGTGAATCCACGGTCCTCGCGAACTGTCCCGTTCCTTTCTAAATCAACCGGTTATTCGCTCGCCGATATTGCAACGGATGTTATCTTAGGTAAGAGCCTTAAAGAATTAGGTATCTTTGAACTATACGCCCCCGAAAAGAAACGGTGGTATGTGAAAGTCCCTGTTTTCTCCTTTAATAAGTTACGGGGTCTAGATGCTTATTTAAGTCCCGAAATGAAATCAACGGGCGAAGCGATTGGTTACGATGATGATATGCACCGGGCGCTATTTAAGGCCCTACAAGCTAGTGGCATGAAAGTAAAAAACTTTGGCACTATCTTTGTGACCATTGCCGATAAAGATAAAAACGAAGCGTTCCCGTTAGTGAAACGTTTCTATGAACTCGGCTTTAATATCTGTGCGACAAAAGGCACCGCGGAATATTTAAAGAAACGTGGCATTCGTACACACATTATGCAAAAGATTTCTAATGGATCAAACGAAATTCCTGATGCGATTCGTCAAGGTCATATTGCCTATATTATTAATACGCAAGATGTCGGCGCGTTTGGTGAAGAACGCGATGGCTACCGGATTCGTCAAGTGGCAACCGAAAATAATGTCACGATGTTTACAAGTCTAGACACTGTAGGTGTCTTACTTGATGTATTAGAGGAGACAACCTTAAAGATTTCCACGATTGATGCCTAGTATGAAAGAAGTAGTTTTAGCGATTAAAGAAAATCACCCTCTCACTAGCGATGTTTATCGTTTAGTTTTAGCTGGTAAGATCGATACGATGCATCCAGGACAATTCGTGAATCTAAAAATTCCTGGCTACTATCTTCGCCGTCCCATCTCGATTTGTGATGCGAATAAAAACCAATTAACCTTAATTTATAAAGTGGTTGGGAAAGGGACGGATAAACTTAGTAAACTTCATACTGAAGTGAATGTCTTAACTAGTTTAGGTAACGGATATAATTTAACTAACGCGAAAAAACACAATTTATTAGTCGGTGGTGGAGTTGGTATCCCACCGCTATACTTCTTAGCCAAGGAATTAAAGAGACAAAAGAAAGATGTAACCGTCATTCTTGGCTTTAATAAGAAGAATGAATTATTTTATGTGAACGAATTTAAAAAGCTCGGCGTGAAAGTGATTGTGACTACGCTTGATGGTAGTGTAGGTGTTAAAGGTTTAGTCACCGATGCGATGAAAAAACTTCATTATGATTATGTTTATGCCTGTGGTCCAATTCCGATGTTAAAAGCGGTTTATACGTTAGCAAAAGTCGGCGAATATTCTTTAGAAGAAAGAATGGGTTGTGGCTTTGGAGCGTGTATGGGATGTACAATTAAGACTGAGGAAGGCGCGAAGCGTGTCTGTAAAGACGGGCCGGTCTTTCTTGGCAAGGAGATTATATGGTAGACACCAAAGTTAAACTATGTGGCATCACCTTAACTAACCCAGTGATTCCTGCGAGTGGTACCTTTGGTTATGGCGAAGAATTCGCTAAACTTTATGATCTAAATCTCTTAGGCACTTTCTCCTTTAAAGGTACAACTTTAAAACCTCGGTTTGGTAATTTATCCCCACGGATTGCCGAAGGCAAAAACGGCGTTCTTAACGCGGTAGGCTTACAAAATCCTGGTATTGATCAAGTCATTAAAGTTGAACTACCGAAGATGAAAAAGTTCTTTAAGAAACCAGTGATGGCCAATGTCAGTGGTTTCTCAATTGATGAATATGTAAGTGTGGTGAAAAAACTAAATAAATGTCCCCAAGTTGGTTGGATTGAAATTAATATTTCTTGCCCTAATGTTCATGGTGGCGGTATGGCGTTTGGAACAGACGCCAAAAACGCCGCGTTAGTCACTAAAGCAGTCAAGAAAGTCAGTAAAAAACCAATCATCGTAAAGCTTTCACCTAATGTCACGAATATTGTTGAAATCGCTAAAGCCTGTGAAAAAGCGGGGGCGGATGGTTTATCACTTATTAACACCATTTTAGGAATGCGGATTGATTTAAAGAAACGCTCACCAATTCTTAAAAACACCTTTGGTGGCTATAGTGGTGATGCGGTGTTTCCAATCGCTTTACGGATGGTTTATCAAGTCGCTCACGCGGTCAAGATTCCTGTTATCGGTATGGGTGGCATTTCTAGTGCGGAAGATGTTATCGAAATGATGTTAGCGGGCGCTACCGCCGTTGAGATTGGTTCCGCTAATTTAGTGGACCCTTACGCTGCTTATAAAATCGTTAAGGATTTACCACGCGTAATGTCTCATTATAAAATTAAAGCGTTAAAAGAAATTATCGGGGGATGTAAATAATGGGAAAAGATGTCATTATTGCTTGCGACTTCGCTAGCGAAGAAGCCACACTCAAATTTCTCGATTTATTTAAGGATAAGAAGCCGTTTGTGAAAATTGGCATGGAACTTTTTTATAGTGCGGGACCAAGTATTATTAAAGCCATTAAAGCCCGCGGTCATAAGATTTTCTTAGATTTAAAATTACACGATATCCCAAACACGGTAAAGAAGAGTATGCGTGTATTAAGTAATCTTGATGTTGATATGGTTAACTGTCACGCCTCAGGAACAAAAGCGATGATGAAAGCGGCCTTAGAAGGTTTAACTCGTCCGGATGGAACGCGGCCTTTATTAATCGCGGTTACGCAATTAACTTCGACTGACCAAGCAGCGATGGAAACCGATTTATTAATTAAAGATGACATCGCTAATGTGGTGATGCATTACGCGAAGAACGCCAAAGATAGTGGTTTAGATGGTGTCGTATGTTCACCACTTGAAGCCAAGAAAGTGCATGATGCTTGTGGTAGTAGTTTCTTAACCGTGACGCCAGGTGTCCGCTTTGCGGATTCAAATAAAGGCGATCAAAAACGTGTTATGACACCTGAACAAGCTAACGCGATTGGTTCTGATTATATTGTAGTGGGTCGGCCTATTACGGAAGCAATTGATCCAGTGGCGGCCTATGAACGGTGTGTCAAAGAGTTTATAAAATAAGGAGTATAACGATGGAAAAAATTGAAGAATTAATTGCGAAAGATCTCCTCAGTATTAAAGCGGTTTTCTTTCGGCCTGATGAACCCTTTACTTGGGCAAGCGGTATTAAAAGTCCGGTTTATTGTG
The DNA here is from genome assembly GCA_024408565.1 of Bacilli bacterium. Taxonomy (GTDB): domain Bacteria; phylum Bacillota_I; class Bacilli_A; order RFN20; family CAG-826; genus UB1719. The sequence continues at coordinate 17,307 of JAKSUW010000005.1, read as the reverse complement.
ATAACCGTTTAACTTTAACTTCTGTCAAAGTAAGAAATGATGTGGAAAACGCGTTAGCGGAAACCGTTCAAGCGAAGTTTCCCCAAGTGGAAGCGGTTGTTGGTACCGCGACCGCGGGTATCGCTCACGCGGCGATTGTTGGTCATCTTCTTCGTCTACCAATGGGTTATGTGAGAGCGGGCGCTAAAGACCACGGACGGAAAAACCAAATTGAAGGTAAGATAACTAGTGGTATGAAAGTGGTGGTGATTGAAGATTTAATCTCTACTGGTGGCTCATCCTTAGAAGTTATTAAGGTACTCCGTGAAGCGGGTGTTAATGTCTTAGGTATGGTTTCAATCTTTACCTATAATATGCAAAAGAGTAAAGATGCTTTAGCCGAAGCGAAAGTCACAACATATTCACTTACTAACTTTGATGTGATTGCTGAAGTTGCCGCTCAAGAAAATTATATTAAGAGCGAAGATATTAAGCGTTTACTCGCTTTCCGTAATAACCCGAGTGATGAGAGTTGGATTAAAGGATAGTTATGCGTAGTTTAATCGATATTAAAGATTTATCCGTCAAAGAATTAGACGAATTATGTAAAACCGCTTGTGACATTATTAAGCATCCGAAGAAATACGCTCACGCTTGTGAAGGTAAAAAACTCGCGACGCTATTCTTTGAGCCATCAACAAGAACGCGTTTATCTTTTACCGCGGCGATGATGGAATTAGGTGGTAATGTTTTAGGCTTTAGCGAAGCTACTTCAAGTAGTAGCGCAAAGGGAGAAAGCGTTTCGGATACTTGCAAAGTGGTTTCTAATTTTGCGGATATCATTGCGATTCGTCACCCTAAAGATGGCGCGGGTTTAGTGGCCGCCTTAGCGGCGAATGTTCCCGTCATTAATGCTGGCGATGGTATGCACGCTCACCCAACCCAAACGCTCGCGGATTTATTAACAATCTATCGTGAGAAGGGAGGATTTAATAATTTAACGATTGGTATGTGCGGTGATCTTAAATATGGTCGCACCGTTCATTCCTTAACTTTAGCGATGTCACGTTACAAAAATATTAAGCTCGTCTTAATCTCACCAAAAGAATTAAAGATGCCTGATTATGTCATTAATGACATCATTAAAAAGAACCATATGAAATATAAAGAAGTGACAAGCTTAGAAGATAACATTAAAGACTTAGATATTCTTTATATGACCCGGATTCAACGTGAAAGATTCTTTGACCAAAAAGAATATGAACGCCTAAAGAATTCTTATGTCTTAACGACTGATAAATTAAAAAAGGCCAAGAAGAGTTTACGAATTCTTCACCCCTTACCACGCGTAAACGAAATTAGCGTGAAGGTGGATGATGATCCTCGTGCAGCGTATTTCCGGCAAACGCTAAACGGAAAATATATTCGAATGGCGTTAATTCTTAAATTGTTAGATCTCGCGAAAAAGAATCCGAAGAAAGAACCCTTATTTGATAAGAAGAAAGTCCGCTACGATTTAAAGTGCAAAAATCCACGTTGCATTTCTGGCGTTGAGCAAGAGCACGAACATAAATTCGTCCCGACCAATAAAAAAGGCGAATTTAAGTGCATCTATTGCGAACAAAAACATTAGTTGATTTTTACCTTATTATACTTGGTATAATATATCTATAAATAGATAGATTTTTTTATGCAAAGTAACGAGCTCATTTACCAAGTTGGCGATCGTCCGAAATTTAAAAATCTATTACTTTATTCTACTCAATTATTGCTAGCGATTTTAGCCGCGACCGTTGCAGTGCCAGTCGCAATTGGTGTTCCTAGTCAAATCCCGAGTGCGATTTTAGGCGCTGGTGTTGGGACCATTGTTTATATCTTATTTACCAAAGGCAAATCACCAATCGTGGTATCAAGTAGCTTCGCTTATATTGCCGCTTTCCCATCGGCCTTAGCGTTTGGCTATTGTGGCATTTTACTGGGCGGTATTTTAAGTGGCTTAATGTATGTCATTATCGCTATCATCGTGAAATTTGTTGGCGTTCATTGGATTAATCGTATTTTGCCGCCAGTGATTATTGGACCAGTTGTGGCTTTAATCGGTTTAAGTTTAGCCGGTAGCGCTATGGGCAACATCGTCTCGGCAAGCCAAGGTGAATTTAAAGCCTATAATCTTGTTGCATTACTATGTGGATTAGTTGCTTTCTTTACGGTGGTTATTTGTTCGGTCCAGATGCGCTACAAAGGTATTAAACTAATTCCTTTTATCATTGGCATTTTAGTTGGCTATGGTTTGGCCTCTATTTTTACGGCGATTGGTAACGCAACTAACACTGACTATTTAAAAATTATTGACTGGACACCAGTGCAAAAATTATTTACGAATGTGAGTTGGCAGTCCTTCTTTCAAGTACCGCATATCTCTTTGGCCGAAGGCATAAAAGAGTTAATTACTGGTCAACCTGATCCTCAATTTATTGTTGATCAAGCTAATTTCTATAATGCGATTCACCCAGAATGGTTTATGATAGGCGAAGTTAAAATTGAGATTGTAATAGAAAATGCCAAACAATTAACTCAGATTTTAGTTGATAATCATGTCTTTGTTGGTGCCTTATCGTGGTCAGGAGTGGGGGCGATTGTGTTAGCTTTCTGCCCAATTGCGATTGTAAGTTTTGCTGAACACTTAGCGGATCACAAAAACATGAGTCGAATTATTGAACACGATCTATTAACTGATCCTGGTTTAACAAGGACTTTACTTGGTGATGGAGTGGGCAGTATTTCTGGTACAGTTTTGGGTATTTGTCCTAACACTTCATATGGCGAAGGTATTGCGTGCGTAGCGATGACGCGGAACGCTTCCGTTATTACTACTTTTACAACAGCGTGTATTTGTATTATCTTATCTTTCCTCGCACCATTTAGCACTGCACTTCAGACCATTCCAAGTTGTGTTATGGGCGGTATTTGTTTAGCCCTTTACGGTTATATTTCTGTTTCGGGCTTAAGAATGTTTAAGGATATTAATCTTGATGATAATACTAACTTATTAACGGTTTGCTCGATTTTAATCTCGGGAATCGGTGGACTAATCCTTCTCTTCCCACCCTTTAAATTATTATCAATTGGGGTAATTGAAGGGAGTATGCAAATTGGTTCGATTGCCACTGCTATGCTATTAGGTATTGCCACTTACCATATCTGTCGTCGTTTGACTAATCGGACTAGTGCGGTGGTCTCCGAAGTAAATGAAGAGGTGAAATACGAAGACTATGTACGTCGTTATTTAAAACGATTTGAACCAGAAACATTAGCCACTGGATTATTAACTTTCGGTTTTATTCACGAAAACGTTGACTTCACGGTCGCGCAGCTTTCTAACTATTTGCGGAGCGAAGAAATGCTTAATAACCGGACGGTTAATGAGCTCGTTTCGCTGATTAAATTATTCCAGTTTAAAGGCTATAAACCCGAAATGAGTAAGAATGAAATCATTCAATTAATTCGCAAGAATTGTCAAGAGATTGACAAAAGAACTGATAAATTTTTAAGACAAAAATTCAAAAAGAAGAAAAAGACTTCTATAGATAAGTATCTTTAATTAGTTCAATCATTCCGCTGTCGACGAGTTTACTAATGGCGGGGTCAATCGGGATTTCCCCTAAGATTGGTAGTTGATAAAAGTCCGCTACTTTTTTAACGTGAGATTCACCAAATAATTTGAACTTTTTATGGCAATCAGGACAAATGGCGTATGCCATATTTTCCACAATACCTAAAACTTTAATATTCATTTTTTTAGCCATCTCGATGGCTTTAGTAACAATTTCGTTAACAAGATCTTGTGGGGTCGTAACAATGATAATTGACTCAAGGTTTAGTGATTGAAAAACCGTTAATGAAACATCGGCGGTTCCGGGTGGCATATCGATAAATAAATAATCTAAATCGCCGTAATTAACATCGGTGTAGAATTGTTTGACCATCCCCGCGATGAGCGGACCCCGCCAAAGAATGGGTTGGCTGTTATTATCAAGTAACAATGAAGCGGAAACGATTTTAATGCCCGTTTGACTTACTAACGGGATAATCGCTCCTTCCTCAGCGTAAAGCGGTCCTTTTACGTTAAAGGCTTTTGGAATACTTGGTCCAGTTACATCCGCGTCAAGGATGGCGACTTTCTTCCCTTCTCGCACTTTTTTAATCGCGAGTAAAGAAGTGACGAGTGATTTACCAACTCCGCCCTTTGCACTAAAAATGCCGATGGTATGTTTAATATGACTACTAGGATGAAGTTTAAACGCTAACGAGCGTTCGCCACAGTCTTTTTGATTACATTCATTACAGTTATGATTACATTCACTCATCGGGTTTAATTATAGCGTTTTCTCTTAACAAAAGCACAAAAATTATCATTGCTTTTTATCTATGATAAAATATCACTTATGATGAACAAAAAGAAACTCCAAGAAGTGGATCCAGAACTTTATCAACAGATTCAAAACGAACTAAACCGGCAACGGGATAATATTGAACTCATTGCTAGTGAGAACTATGTTTCGTTAGCGGTCTTAGAAGCACAAGGTAGTGTTTTAACTAATAAATACGCGGAAGGTTATCCAGGTAGACGCTATTATGGTGGTTGTGAATTTATCGATAACGCTGAACGGCTAGCAATTGACCGGGTATGTAAATTATTTAATGTGAAATATGCGAACGTTCAAGCCCATAGCGGAAGTAGTGCGAACATGGCTGTTTATAAAGCCTTAGTGCCTAATGGTGGAACTGTTTTAGGTATGAGCCTAGACGCGGGTGGACACTTAACACATGGTTATAAATTATCGTTCTCAGGAAAAGATTTTAATGCGAAATTTTATGGCGTGAACGATCAAGGTTATATCGATTATGATGAAGTTCGGCGTATTGCTTTAGAATGTAAACCCAAAATGATTATTGCGGGGGCAAGCGCCTATTCTCGCATCATTGATTTTAAAAAGTTCCGGGCTATTTGTGATGAAGTCGGCGCCTATTTATTTGTCGATATGGCACATATTGCTGGTTTAATCGCGGCGGGTCTACATCCTAATCCGTGTGAAGTAGCAGATGTAGTTTCTTCTACGACCCACAAGACCTTAAGAGGACCACGTGGTGGCATTATCTTAACTAACAATGAAGAGATTATTAAAAAGATTAATAGTAGTATTTTCCCAGGCTGCCAAGGCGGGCCATTAGAACACGTGATTGCCGCAAAAGCGGTCGCTTTCCATGAAGCGCTCCAACCGGAATTTAAAACTTATCAACAGCAAATCGTTAAGAACGCTAAAGCAATGGTTGATGAATTTATTAAGATGGGTTATGAAGTGGTGAGTGGCGGTACCGATAATCACCTCTTCACTTTAGTTATAACAAAACTAGGCATTAATGGATTAGAAGCGGAAACTTTATTACATAAAAATAATATTACCTTAAATAAAAACGCGATTCCGCGTGATCCTTTACCACCCTTTAAAGCGAGTGGTCTACGGATTGGTACACCCGCGATGACAACCCGTGGTTTTAAAGAAGATGATGTTCGTGAAGTCGCACGTTTAATTGACACAATTCTTAAACACCGTGATGATGAAGTAGCGTTAAAAGCGGCGCGAGCTGATATTAAGAAATTACTCGATAAATATCCTTTGCCTTATTAGTTATGATGAAAAAAGTTTATACCATCCGAGGTTTTGATTGTGCGAACTGCGCCGCAAAAACGGAGTCATTTCTTAATCACGACGCGCGAATTGAATACGCGCGGATTGATTTTGCTGGAGCGCGGTTATACATCACCTATAAAGATCAACCATTAAGCATTGAAGAAATTAAGCGGCTTATTAAACAAGTTGAAAGCAATGACTTATATATTAGTGATGCGAAACAAAATGTAGAACGCGAAAAGTTCTTCACCACGAAAAACATTATTTTATTAGGTCGCATTATCATTGCGGCCATTTTAATGTTTGTTGGTCGCTTCGCTTTCTTTCGTGATCAAAATAATATTGCATGTTTAATTCTTTATTTAATCGCGATTCTTATCGTTGGTTATTCAATTTTTTATAAAGTTATTTATAAGATTATTCATCTTAAAAATCCGATTGATGAATTCTTATTAATCACTTTAGCGGTGGTTGGTGTTTCTATTTTAACCGCGGTGTTCCCAGAAGAAGATGGCCGCTACGAACCATTCTTTGATGCAACGATGGTGATCCTTCTTTTCCAAATTGGGCAAATGATTGAACACTATGCGACAAATAAAAGTCGGAACGCCATTTCGACCGCGGTCGATGAACGTTCAGAAACTGCCACTTATTTTGATGGCATTGAAACTAAGACGATCAAAAGCCAAGACTTAAAAGTTGGCGATTTAATTATTGTAAAAGTGGGGGAGACAATCCCGGTTGATAGCGAAGTGATTGAAGGAGAAGGGAACCTTGATATATCTTCTTTAACTGGCGAATATGTCCCTAAGCACGTGAAAGCGGGGGATGAAGCTTTGTCAGGTTGTATGCTCAAAAGCGGCACTTTAACGCTCCAAGTGAAGAAGATTTATCAAGAATCAACTGTTAGTAAAATCTTAGAATTAGTGGCAAGTAGTGGCGAACATAAAGCGAAAGCCGAAAACTTTATTACGAAGTTTGCTAAATACTACACACCGGGTGTTATTATCGCGGCGATTTTATTACTCGTCATTTGGGGTAGCGCCACGACTGATTGGGTTGAAGCGACCAAGAAAGCACTAAATCTCATCGTCATTGCTTGTCCTTGTGCGATTGTTATTAGTGTGCCGCTTTCCTATTTCGCTGGAATTGGTCTAGCAAGTAAAAACGGCATTATTGTTAAAGGCGCGAATTATTTAGATGAATTAGTGAAACTGAAAAAACTGGTCAGTGATAAAACCGGGACTTTAACCCATGGTGCGTTTATGCTGACGAAAGTTGTGCCGAATAAATTAAGCGTAGAGCAATTTAAGGAATATCTTTATGCCGCGGAATGTTTAAGCGATCACCCAATTGCGAAAGCGATTATGCACGAGGTCAAAGCTAAAGATTATATTAATGCGGTTAAGAATTATCAAGAAGAAGCGGGGAAAGGCGTTTCCCTTCGCTACCAAGATCACGCGATTGTGGTTGGGAGCCGTTTCTTTTTATCATCGCACCGTGTTACGGTTGATGAAGTTAGTGATATTGGCACGGTGATTTATTTAGCCGTCGATGGACAATACGCTGGTTACGCCGTGTTAAGTGATGAATTAAAGAAAGACGCTCAACCGATGGTAAATCTCTTGCATCACGCGGGCGTAGAAATTGTTTTACTCACTGGCGATAAAGAAGAAACCGCGAAAGAAACTTGTGAAGCTTTAGGGATTGACCGCTGGCATAGTGAACTCTTACCCGATGAAAAAACTAAGTACCTGGAAATGGAAATGAGTGATCCTAACAAAAAAGTTGCTTTTATTGGCGATGGGATTAACGACGCTCCAAGTATTATGCGTAGCGATATTGGGATTGCGATGGGTGGAATTGGTAGTGATATCGCGGTCAATCACGCTGATGTTGTTATTATGAATGATAATCCTGCTAAGGTATATGACGCCCATAAGATTGCCAAGATGACCCGGAACCGGGCGTGGTTCTGCGTCGTCTTTTCTTTAGCGGTGAAATTTGGGGTGATGATTGTGGATATCGTAGTAAAGGATATGGATATGATTTACTCAGTTTTAGCCGATACCGGTTTAACGGTTTTAATGATTATTTGCGCTTTCGTTTTACTCTATCAAAAAGTTCGTAGACCAAAACATATTTAAGGTTTATAATAATTACTAATTATTACCGCTTATGAAATTATTAGAAGACAGAATCCTCCAGGAAGGGGTTGTTCTCAATAATTCAATTTTAAAGGTTGACTCATTTTTAAACTACCAAATTGATATGAAAGTTTTAAAAGCGGTAGCGCATTTTATCGCCCAACATTTTCAAAACGTTGATAAGGTGATAACGATTGAAGCAAGTGGCATTGCCTTTGCGGTCGCGGTCGCGATGGAGTTAGGTGATGTGCCAATTGTATTTGCGAAAAAAAGTAAAACCACGGTCACCGCGAGTGATCATAATTATTCTTATACGGTCCATTCTTTTACCCATAACACGGATAACAATATTTATATTGCCCAAGATTTTTTAAAACCAGGTGAACGAGTATTAATCGTTGACGACTTTTTAGCGGCGGGTGAATCCTCCGTTGGTTTAATTAAAATGTGTTTACAAGCGAAAGCCATCCCGCTTGGTGTAGCGGTGGCGTGCGAAAAAGAAATGCAAGGTGGGCGGAAACGGATTGAAGAGCTAGGTGTTAAGGTATGCGCTTGCGCTCGCATCACCGGCTTTACCAACAATCGTCCCATTTTTAGTAAGGAGGAATGCTAATGGAACTAGTCATGTCCCGCGCCGAAATCCAAGCAACGACGAAGCGGATTGGGGAAGCACTTAGTAAAGATTTAGAGAACGAAGAGCATATTCCAGTTGTTGTTGGAATCATGAAAGGGGCGCTCAACTTTATGATGGACTTAGCGGAAAATATTAAGCCCTATGTTTATACCGAATTCATTCAAATTTCTTCTTACGCTGGTACCGAGTCTACCGAAAAAGTAACGATGTCACGGGGAATTGATTTTAAAGTCGATGGTCGGACCTTAGTGTTAGTAGAAGATGTGGTTGATACCGGTTTATCTATGAAATATTTACTTGATTATATTAAAGAAAAATATCATCCCAAACGGATTATCCTCGTTGCCTTATTTGATAAGCGTTCCCGGCGGAAATGTGAAGTGAAAATTGACTATGTCGGTAAGCTAATCACCGAAGATTATTTCTTGTTTGGCTATGGTCTTGATTACATTGAAATTGGTCGTAATTTACCAGAAGTTTATGCCATTTCACCTGACGAGGTGAAAGCACTCTTAAGTAAGATAATGAAAGATTAAATGAAAAACTTAATATATAATATCTATAACTATGTTGGACTTTAGTGACGTTCGTACAATCGTTGATCTCTCCGTTGGGCTTGTTCTGATTGCGGCGGTGATTCTACTTGCGATTAAGATTAAATTTAATAAATGGTTAGTGTTAGGACTAATTGGTTTCTTTGGTTTAATTGTTGTCGCTTGTTTATTCAATTTAAATTTAGTCTCAGATGTTTTATTAGTGGTTGGTACGGCTTTTGTTTTAGTGTTAGCTATTCTTAAGCTTGGCGCCATCCGGGCACTTTTTTCTAAGTCACCACACGGTGAAATTAATAAGAAACATATGCCGAAAAAAATTATTGACCGGGAAGCGTTAGTGAAAGAAGTAGAGAAAGCGGTTCTTGCGTGTAGCCGGCAAAAAATCGGGGCGATTATTACTTTTGAAAAACACGATAATTTAACTCCGTTAACGAAAAACGGCACCATTATTAATGCGCCAGTGAAAAGTGAATTATTAACCACAATCTTTTATCCGGGCACTCGCTTACACGATGGCGCGGTTATTATCAAAGATAATATGATTTATGCCGCGAGCGTTTATTATACTCCAACCACTAAAGCCTTAACGGGCAAATATGGTTCACGGCACCGGGCCGCGATTGGCATTAGTGAAATATCCGATTCCATTACCGTGGTGGTTTCAGAAGAAACAGGTCGTATTTCCATCGCCCAAATTGGTGAACTTGATACAGTGAGCCCTGATAAATTTGTGCGTGAATTACTTTACCGCATGAACGAAAGCGAATAGCTTATTCGACTTTAATAATTTTGATGCCAAATAATTGCTCGAGGTTCGCCTCGAGATTTTTTTCTTCGCTTAATAATTTCTTGAGTTCAATTTTACTAGTGTAAAGTTTCATCACATCAACGATACGATAAGTGATAACTTTCTTATACCGGGTTTTAATTATCCCATTCACATTCGTTGGGTAATAAGCCACTTTTTTATAAATAAAGGGGAGATAATAACTCATCGTCCGCGTTTCTAAACGATAAAATTTACGGTGCTTTTCGATAACGCTTACATAGCCAGGTTTAGTATGAACAATGCCAGTCGCAAAGATTAAAACAACCGCAGTAACTGTGCATAGAAGAATCAGCAAGACAAAATCTACGAAATTTAACATAGTTATATTCTATAATATAAGCGCAATGAAAAATAAGCAATTTTATGATTTCTTAATTAAGGTCCAAGCCATTGCCAAAACGGGTTTAGTTTATTCAACTGATCCCTATGCCCTAGATAACTATCACGAGATTTCTGATTTGACCAAAACGATGCTTGAGCATTTTCAAGAAGTGAAGTTTGACCGGAATAACTACTTTACAAAATTTGTTTATCCAACGCCTAATATTTCGGTACGGACCGTGGTCTTTAATAAAAAAGGCGAAGTCTTAATGGTTAAAGAAAAAGTTGATGGCGGTTATTCTTTACCTGGTGGTTGGTGTGACTTATATGAATCAGCGAGTGATACCGCCGCAAAAGAAGTAAAACAAGAAGCAGGTGTCATCATTAAAGACATTAAGTTTGTTGGTTTATTACACCAAATCCCCTTTAAACACCATGTGACGATTCCAGCGTTTGTCGCCGTTTTTAAAGCGCAAGTCGCGAAGGATTTAAAACGCCATTGTTACGAAACTACGGATGTAAAATTCTTTAATCCAAAGAAACTACCAAAGTTATCTTTTAAAGGGACAAAAGAAGAAATCACACGGATGATTAAAGCAGCGCAAATGGATAAGGTCATTTTTGATTAGTATGAAAGACGCTAGACAAATCCTAAACGCAAAACCTAAGAAACGGGTTTTCGCGTTGCTATTTGATTTCGCTTTATTACTTATCGTTGCGGTGGTCTTGTTATTACCATCAATCTTTGCATTGGCTAACGTTTTAGTGAATGATGTACGGCCTGCCAGTATTGTAGCGTTATGGATTGCTTCCGGAATTGGCGGGGCGGTCTTAATTTGTGTTGTTATTCTTTACTTTGTTGCCTTACCGGTTTATTGGGATGGGCAAACAATCGGTAAACGTTTTATGGGCATCCGGATTATTGATAAACAAACCCTTAAAGGGCCTAGTGTCCGTACAATGTTTCTAAGAGAAACCACCCGTATTGTCACCGCGGTATTAACCCTTGGCTTTAGTGCGATTGTTTCTTTAATCGCACTATGCGTTAATCCAAAACACACAACTTTCCATGAAGAAATATCAATGACACGCGTCGTTGATATTGTTAGTAGCGATAACAACAAAGAAAGTTTCTAATTAGATTTCTTCTTCTGTGCCGTAGATTCTATCACCCGCGTCACCGATACCCGGCAAGATATATTTATTTTTATTAAGTTCGCGGTCTAAAGTACCGATATAGAGTTTGACGTGCGGACAAGCTTTTGTAAAAGCTTTAACGCCTTCAGGCGCAGCGACCATACAAACAAAGGTGACATTTTTTGCCCCGTGTTTATATAAGCGTTTAACCGCTTCAATGGCGCTACCACCAGTGGCTAACATGGGGTCAATTAAAAACACACGTAATTTAGAAATATTACGCGGTAATTTAATAAAATATTCAACGGGTTTTTTGGTTTTAGGATTACGGTAGATACCAATGTGGCCAACTTTCGCTCTGGGCATTAAATCAATAAAGCCTTCGGCCATCGCTAAGCCCGCCCGTAAAATTGGAACAAAGCAAATCTCTTTTTCTTTGATAACATGTTGGCGTGTTGATTCTAGTGGAGTCACGATCGTTTGAGCCGCGGTTGGAATATCGCGAAGCGCTTCATAACATTCAAGCATTGCAATCTCTTTAATCGCGCGACGGAATTCAACAATACTCGTATATTTATTTCTTAAAATGGCCATCTTATGAGAAATTAATGGATGATGGAAAACGTGGACGTTGGGATTCTTTTTAGCGGACATAATGTACTCCTTAAACTTTAATAATTTCACAAAAATTATTATCAGATGGCAATGAATAAAACGATAAAATCCTATCATTTTTTCTTAATTTAGTTATCATATATAGGTTAGTAATTAATTGAGGAAGAACGCGTGTTAAAAATTTTTAAACATCTATCAAAACGTGACATCGCTTTTTTAATCATCGCGATTGGTTTAATTGTTTTACAAGTTTACCTTGATTTAACAATCCCTGATTACACAGCGAAGTTAACTGAATCAATAGCCGAGCAGGATAAAAACGAAGTCTGGATTAACGGTGGGATTATGTTAGGTCTAGCGTTTGCGAGTATGTGTGCCGCGATTGCTACTGGCTATTTTTCTAGTCACATCGCCGCTAACTTCTCGCGGACTTTACGTAGTAAACTTTATGACCAAATTGCCTCGTTCTCCGATGCGGAAATGAATAAATTTTCCACCCCCAGTTTAATTACGCGGACTACGAATGACGTAGTCAACATGCAAATGTTTATTGCCTTAGGCATGCAGGTTTTAATTAAAGCGCCGATTTTAGCTATTTGGGCCGTCTGTAAAATTTCCTCGACCAGTATTGAATGGACTATGGCGGTTTTAATTTGTGTATTAGTGATTATCGCTTGTGTTGGTCTTATTGTTCTAGTTTGTTATCCGCGCTTTAAAAAGATTCAAAAATTAACCGATGATTTAAATAACGCGATGCGTGAAACCATCACGGGTGTGCGCGTTATTCGCGCCTTTAACGCGGAAGAGTATCAATCCAATAAATTTGGCGTGACTAATAAAACGGTAACTGAAAATAACTTATTCACTTCACGGGCAATGGGCGTCATGATGCCAGTGATGACTTTATGTATGAGTGGTTTAACTTTAGCCATCTATTGGATTGCCGCTTGTTTAATTAATCAAATCCCGTTAACTGATCCCGCCAGTGCGGCGGAACGGGCTCAAATCATCGCGAATATGACTGCTTTCACCCAATACGCTCTTCAAGTCGTTATCGCGTTTATGATGCTCATCTTAATCTTTATTTTATTACCACGCTCCATTGTTTCAGCGCGGCGGATTAACGAAGTCCTTGATACCAAAACTAGTATTGTTTATCCCAAAGAAAATAAACATCCACGGATTCGTGGTGAAGTCACTTTTAAAAATGTTTCTTTTGCTTATCCTGACGCCCAATCACCTTGTTTGAAGAATATTAATTTCACGATTAAGCCTGGCACCACCTTTGCAATTATCGGTGCGACGGGTTCAGGTAAATCTTCAATTATTAATTTAATTCCGCGTTTTTACGATGTAAGTAAAGGCAAAATTTTATTGGATGGTGAAAACATTAAATCATTTAGCCAAAAAGATATTACCGATAATATTTCGATTGCTACCCAAAAGGCTATCTTATTTAGAGGTGATATTAAATCAAACATTACCTATGGTAGTAATCAAGCAATCGAAGATGATGATAAGCATTTCCGCTACGCGATTAAGACGGCGCAGGCTAACTTTGTCCATCGCCTAAAAAACGGCGTGCGCACCGAAGTGGCCCAAGGTGGAACAAACTTCTCGGGTGGACAAAAACAACGGCTTAGTATTGCCCGGGCAATTTATAAAAATGCACCAGTCTTAATTCTTGATGATGCTTTCTCGGCGCTTGATTATAAAACGGATATGTTAGTGCGGAAGGGCTTAAAAGAATATTTAAAAGATACCACAATTATTATTGTGGCCCAACGGATTGGCACGATTAAAAACGCGGACCAAATCTTAGTTATCGATAAGGGTAAAATGGTCGGGTTAGGGAAACACGAAAAACTTTTAAAGACTTGTAAAATTTATCGCGAAATCGCGTTATCACAATTAAAGGAGAGCGAACTCTAATGGCGGGGATGATGGGTGGGATGCGCCCCCGGAGACGTTCAGGGCCAAAAGAAAAAGCGGATTTCCACGCCCTCAAGAAAATTGTGGTGTATGGTAAACGCTATTTGCCCGCGATTATTGTCGCGATTATTTTAGCCATCGGCGGAGCCGTTTGTTCAGTCATCGGGCCTGAAAAAGTTAAAGATTTAGTTAACATTATTACCAACGGCATTACTCGTCCTGATGGTGTTGATATGGATGAATTCTTAGCCATCGCCTATTTATTAATTGGTTTATATGTTGGTGGGGCACTTCTTTCCTATGGTCAACAATTAATCATGGCCAACGTGACGCAATATATTAGCTACCGCTTACGGCGTGATATTAGTGATAAAGTTAACAAAATCCCGCTTAACTATTTTGATACCACGACCATTGGCGATACCTTATCAGTCGTGACTAACGACGTAGATGCGATTAGTCAAACGCTTGCGAGCTCAGTCGCGAACTTAATTAGTTCATTCGCCTTATTCTTAGGCACCATCGTGATGATGTTTAGAAGTAACTGGATTCTCGCTTTTATTACAATTGGTTCTTCCATCGTTGGCTTTATTGCGATGGCGTTTGTGCTCGCTAAATCACAAAAATACTTTAACCGGAAGCAAGATGATTTAGGCACGATGAATGGACAAATTGAAGAAGTCTTTACTAATCACAAGATTGTCCGCATCTTTGCCGCTAACGCGTTTGAAAGAGCGAAGTTTATTAAAACGAATAATTGCCTATACGAAGATAACTGGAAGTCACAGATTCTCTCAGGCATGAATATGCACATCATGGTGTTTGCCGGTAATTTATCTTATGTATTAATCTTTGTCTTTGGCATTATGTTTATTATCGATGGGAGCACCTTAGTGACCCTTGGTACGATTCTTTCTTTTGTCATTTATTCCCGTTTATTCGCTCAACCCTTATCGACCTTCGCTCAATCAATGACTTCCATTCAACAAGCCAGCGCGGCCAGTAAACGAGTCTTTGCGTTACTGGAACAAACTGAGCTTAGTAACGAGGACCATAAACAAAATAAATTAAAGACGATTAAGGGTGAAGTTATCTTTGATAAAATCCGCTTTGGTTATGTTAAAAACAAAGAAATTATTCATGGTTTCACCGCGCATATTAAGCCTGGTCAAAAGATTGCCATTGTTGGCCCAACGGGTGCTGGCAAAACCACGATTGTTAATTTATTAATGCGTTTCTATGAATTAAATTCGGGTGATATTAAGATTGATGGCGTTTCCACGAAAGACTTAAAGCGTGAGCGCGTCCACGAATTATTTAATATGATCTTACAAGATACTTGGCTCTTTACTGGAACCGTAAGAGAAAACCTTGTCTATAACAAAAAACATGTAAGTGATGAAAAACTTGATGAAGTAGTAAAAGCGGTGGGGCTTGATCACTTTATTAAAACTTTGCCGCATGGCTATGACACCATGCTTGATGATAAACTCAACTTGTCCGAAGGACAAAAACAACAATTAACCATTGCCCGGGCGATTATTAAAGACGCCCCGTTACTGATTCTTGATGAAGCCACTAGTAGTGTCGATACTAGAACCGAAATTGTCATCCAAAAAGCGATGGATGAACTCACCAAAGGGCGGACAAGTTTTATTATCGCCCACCGCTTATCAACCATTAAGAACGCGGATGTTATTTTTGTGCTTGACCAAGGTGATATTGTTGAACACGGTAACCACGAATCGCTTTTAAAGAAGAAAGGCTTCTACGCGGAATTATATAATTCCCAGTTTGCGGACGCGTAAAGATAGACTTTTTGCCCCAACATTGAATTTTTTTTTCAAATATACTAACATCAAAGCATAGAGAGGTTTCATTATATGAAAAAACTAAAGTTATTGGTAGTGCCGTTTATGGCGGCATCATTTTTGGTTGGCTGTGGTGGTTCCCCAACTCCTTCTAATAGTTATACATTCCACTTTGATGGTACGAATTGTAAAGTTAACGATAAATACGAAATTAAACCGCAATATAAAAAAGGCGCTAATGTATCAATTACTATCGTCCCGGATGATAATTATGTTTTACCTAATCAAAATGATATTACAGTCAAAGGCGTTGATGATTACACCTATAACATTGTAGATAAGAATGCTACTTTTACATGTGTAATGCCTGGTAATAATGTTGAAGTTATAGTTACTGCGACTGATCCACGCAAAGCGCATGATTATCTTAGTTTTACTTGTAATTCAACTGGTGGTGGAACTTTAAGTTATGTGGGAAAAACAAAAAGCGCGCCGCTACATAATGTGAATTTAGAGTATTCTCTCGATCGTGATAATTGGACAAAGGTCGCTTCTCTTGTAAAACCAGATGAACCCGTTGAAATTCATAAATTCAGTAAAGATGAGACAATTTATTTAAGAGGAAATAACCCAAGCGGAATGGCGCAAACCTATAGAATTTATACATCTTTCGTAACGTCTGAAGGTTCAGATTTTGTTGTTAGTGGGGATATTATGTCCATAATTGATAAAGAGAATTTTACTTTTAATGATACGCCACCAGTTGATTATTGCTTTACTTACTTATTTAAGGAATGCAATATTAGCGATGCAAGCGCATTGATATTGCCCGGTCTTCCTTCTAAATATTGTTACATGTACTTATTTGATAGTTGCTCTAAATTAACCAATATTCCAGCAATTAACGCAACCACATTAGAAGAGAACTGCTGTTATGGCATGTTTCGATATAGTGGTTTAGTCACTGTTCCTACCGATTATTTGTCATCTTATACAACAAATTTACAGTATGGCTGTTATGCTAGCATGTTTTATGGCTGCACTTCTCTTACTCAAGCCCCTGCCCTCCCCGCCACCGTCCTCGCTGATGGTTGCTATAACGCTATGTTTTACGGTTGCACTAGTTTGACTGAAGCCCCCGGACTCCCTGCAAAAACGCTTGCACAAAACTGCTATAATTCAATGTTTTGTGAAAGTGGATTAACTAAAGCGCCTGTATTACCTGCGACCACATTAGCGGATTCTTGTTACCACTTTATGTTCGACGGTTGCACTTCTCTTGCTGAAGCACCTACTTTACCTGCGACCACATTAGCGGATTCTTGTTACGACGCTATGTTCCGAGGCTGCACTTCTTTAAATGTGAGTGAAGGAAGTGGAGCAACACTAATATTTAAATGTCCCACTCAAATTCCTAAAGATGCTGTTAAAAGTATGTTTTCAAACACTGGTGGATCCTTCAAAGATACACCAACCGCTGGCAATTCTTATTATTGGAACTAATGAGATTACTTTGAATATTACAAAACCTTGGCGGCGATATTAATAAATTGAAAAAGCGGTTAATAGATTAGATTTATGTTAATTATTTTTGTGCTTAACCAAGGTGATATTGTTGAACACGGTAACCACGAATCGCTTTTAAAGAAGAAAGG
>JAKSUW010000004.1 GCA_024408565.1 Bacilli bacterium | reverse complement strand
AGCTTAATCCTATGTGCCAGGCAAAATTATTGCGTTGTACGCGAGGAGAAATTCTTGATGTAGCTGTAGATATTCGCAAAGGCTCTCCACAATATGCAAAATGGACAGCTATAAAATTGAGTGCCGAAAACAAAAAACAACTTTATATTCCGCGTGGTTTTGCACATGGATTTATCACGCTTACTGATGATGTTGAGGTTCAGTATAAGGCTGATAACTACTATGCACCTGAATACGATGGCAATATACGTTGGAATGATCCTGAAATCGGTGTTGACGGGACAATGGAACCTGTTGTGTTATCAGACAAGGATAAGATTGCACCGCTTTTGAAGGAACGGACGAATCTCAACTTCATTTATGAGGAGGGCAGATAAATGAAGATAATAGTAACCGGAGGAGCAGGATTTATAGGAGGAAACTTTGTTTACTACATGCTCAAAAAACGTCCTGACGATGAAATAATCTGCCTTGATTCACTTACCTATGCCGGTAATATGGAAACACTTGCTGAAGCACTTAAAAATCCAAAATTCAAGTTTGTAAAAGCTGATATAACTGACAGGGATGCAGTCTATGGACTTTTTGAAGCCGAAAAGCCTGACATTGTAGTAAACTTTGCTGCTGAAAGCCATGTTGACCGGTCTATCGAAAATCCACAAATTTTTTTTGTGTTCAATATTCATTAGAATATCTCCCTTAATATTATATCAAGGAGCATGCTACCTTCGTAAGTAGTGAATAAATGCGTTTTATTTTTCATTAATAAACCACGTTTAATTAAAGAAGTAATTACGGGTTTTTCAAGTAATAAATTCATACCGAAACGTTTCTTATAATCCGCTAAATTAATTCCGTCTTTCGTACGTAGTAACAGCATTAAATAATATTGCTTATCATCATCTTTAGTTACTTTTTCTTTGTTTAAGTGGTAACGCCCTTTAATATATTCTTCGATATTACGGGTATTTTGGTAGCGGTAGCCACGAATATAACCCGCGGCACCTAAACCCACACCATAATATTCTTCGTCGCGCCAATAGATTAAATTATGTTTACTCATAAAACCTGGTTTTGCGAAGTTACTAGTTTCGTAACGAATATAACCATGTTTAGTTAAACAATGATAAATAATATCAAATTGGGTCCGGACTTTAGCGGAATCCATCGACTTTTTATGCTTTGAATAGAATTTTGTACCCGGATGCATCTCTAACGCGTAAGTTGAAATATGTTTAACACCTAGTTTTTGATATACCGCTAATTCTTTTTTAAGCGCTTCATTACTTAATTCGATAAATCCATAGATTAAATCGACATTAATATTTTTGATATAGCGCTTAATTAGTGCGACTTTACGCATTACATCAATAGCTAAATGATCACGCCCTAAGACTTTTAGAAGACGATTATCCATCGCTTGGACACCGAGTGATATCCGGTTAACGTGATATTTTTTATATTGTTTTAATAAATCAGGATTAAAATCTAAAACATTACCTTCAATTGTGAATTCGGTATCGCGACTAATATAAGGCTGTAACGCTTTTAGTAATGGCAATAAATTAATACTAGTGGGTGTTCCACCACCAATATAAATAGTTTTAAGTGGATGATTAATTTTTAGACTCTTTAATTCCTTGATTAAAGCTGGTAAATACTCTTTAACGTAGCGCTTAATTAATAAGAGTTTCGGGAAATCACAATACGGACAAAGCGCGTGACAAAAAGGGATATGTAGATATAGCGCCTTAATGGCTGGCTTTGTTGTTATTTTCGTCTTTCTTAACGATTTTTTGTTGATCATATTCGGCCATCGCTTTGATTGTTTCTTCGTTATCAACTTTTTCTAAAACCCGGTCAAGTTCTTCTTTAACGATTTGGCTTTCGGTTGGTTTATCATCGTCTTTTTTAAACCACTTCGAATGGCGTTTCACCATAATGACGGCTAAAACGATTAAGCCGAAGAAGCCTAAGAGACCAAAGATGACAATTAACGTAACATTCATAATTATTTTCCCTCTATTTTATTTGGTGTATACACAAACTTGTTCTTAATTTGTTCTTTCCGGTAATAGCCTAGATTAGTTAAAGCATCCATACTAGTTCTAGCGGTTTCATACACCACCCGTTCCTTCTTTTTATACATTTGGATACTATAGTAACTACCTAAGGTACAATGGCGGGCTAAGAAATGCGCTTGTTTTGGTTTTAAACGTGGATCTTTTTCTAATAAATAACGTTCAAATTTATTTGCATCTTTTTCATCTAGACTCGCTTCAATCTTGTTAATCGCAATCGTTGGCGCGACGCTTGTGGTTAAGTGGGGCGCATTTGGAGTTGTAATCGGTTCATGATTATTTGGTTCATTAGGCTGGTTATCACTTGGTTTAGTTTCTTCGACTACTTCTTGACGATAATCGTTTTCTAAACTTGTGACATGTTCTTCGGTACAACTATGTAAGAAGCGTTTCATTACCGTGTTCATCACATCAATTGTCTTGATGAGCGCATAAGTTAAATCGCTTCCCCTAGCAACTTCTTTAAACTCTAAAGCGAATTCTTTTTCTTTGACTAAGAAAAGCTCAAAGGGTAAGACATAGCTAATCGTTTCTAATTTGTCATTAGCTAATACCGCTTTAAAGGTTAATAAGGCAATTTCTTCATTCATTTTCGCAAACGGTTTAACATAGTTAATAAAGAAATAAGCCGCACTCGCTTTCACTAGTGTTTGAGTTCTAGTATCTTGAAGGAAACGGAAAAAGTTATCCATCATCCGTTCAATATAGGTAAATGGTACCCCATTATTAACTTTTTGATCCGCGTTTTCAAAATTAAAATTACGGTATAAAGTCGTAATCTCTTGGCCGGTTAAATCAACATATAACTTTGTTAAATAGTCTTGGTTAATCATTGGCGAGATGTTCGCGTTATTTTCGTGCACTAAGAAGTAGCGGCTTGCTTTCTTTTTCGCTTCCGAGACGCTTTGAATATTGTTAACACCGTTATTCATTACCGAGTTAATCGCCGCTTCTGTAATTGTCTCACCATAATATAAAGCGACGTTCCGCACAATTTCTTGTTTATTAATTTTCTTTACGCGAATTTGTCCACTAGCATCCATATCGTTATAAACGGTAAGACAACGTAAAAGCGAGGCGTTGGTCTCGTTCATCTTTTGAACAATCGCCGGTGTATTACAAACAAAATAATTAAGTTTCAGAATGTTATTTAAAGGAATTGGTTTATTAAATCTTGTCCGGTAAGAATAAATTTTTACCCAGACTGGATCAATAAGAGTTGTATTTAATTCCGCTTTCACGTCTTCTTTCTTCGCGTATTTATCGTCCGTGAAGCGAACACCAACTTCTTTATTCGTGATATCACTCATGCCACTATTATATATATATACGCATGTGAAAGCACTAAAAAACTACTAAATTTTATAATTAATTTATTAATAAATTAAAGATTAATCATCGTCTAAAGAGAGAACTGACATAAACGCTTCTTGTGGGACTTCAACTGACCCCACTTGTTTCATCCGTTTTTTGCCCTCTTTTTGTTTCTCAAGTAACTTCTTTTTTCGGCTGATATCGCCACCATAGCATTTCGCTAAAACGTCTTTTCTTACCGCTTTAACATCGGCGCGCGCTATAACTTTTCCACCAATCGCGGCTTGAATTGGTACTTCAAATTGTTGCCGGGGAATAATTTCTTTAAGTTTTCTTACCATCGCCACCCCACGGTTATACGCACTCGGACGATGAACAATCGTGCTTAAAGCGTCGATCGTATCGCCATTTAATAAAATATCCATCTTCACTAAATCTGACGCCTTATATTCATCTAATTCATAGTCTAGACTAGCGTAACCTTTGGTAAAGCTCTTGAGTTTATCAAAGAAATTAAAGATGATTTCACTTAACGGCATCGCGTATTTAATAATCATCCGGGTATCATCAAAGTAACTAAGATCTTGATAAATGCCACGTTTATTTTGACAAAGTTCCATGACCGCTCCGACATATTCTTTGGGCGCCATAATTTCGGCTTTAACGTATGGTTCTTCAATCGAATTTATCTTAGATAAATCAGGTAATTTTGATGGATTATCAACTTTAATCTTCTCGCCATTAGATAAGTTAACGTGATAAATCACACTTGGGGCGGTCAAAATTAAATTAAGATGATATTCCCGTTCAAGTCGTTCTTGAATGACATCCATATGAAGTAAACCTAAAAAGCCACAACGGAAACCAAAGCCTAAGGCTTGGCTAGTCTCGGCTTCATAAACTAAACTTGCATCATTAAGACTTAACTTATCAAGTGCTTCTTTTAAATCATCATAATATTTAGAATCAACTGGATATAAGCCACAATACACCATTGGTTGTAACTTCTTATAGCCAGGTAATGGAGTCGCGGTCGGATGATCTTTTAAAGTGACAGTTTCACCACTATGGACATCTTTGATGTCTTTAATTTGCGCCGCAAGATAACCAACTTCGCCAGTATGAAGTTCCTTAACCCGTAATTCTTTTGGAGTGCGAATGCCAATTTCGGTCACTAAATAATCTTTATTGGCCGCCATAAGGTGAATCGTGTCGCCTTCTTTAACGTGTCCTTCTTTAATCCGTAATAAAATAACGACTCCACGATATGAATCATAATAACTATCAAAGATAAGCGCTTTAAGTGGAGCGTTATCATCGCCCGTTGGTGCGGGTACATCACGCACAATCGCTTCAAGAACATCATGAATGTTTTGTCCGGTTTTAGCGGACACTAATAAAGCATCATCGCCACTAATCCCAATCCGGTCGGTAATATCTTTTTTAACGCGGTCAATATCAGCGCTTGGTAAATCAATTTTATTGATAATCGGTAAAACTTTTAAATCGTTATCAACCGCTAAATACATATTCGCGAGGGTTTGCGCTTCAACCCCTTGCGTAGCATCGACGACTAAAAGTGCTCCTTCGCATGCCGCTAAACTACGGCTTACTTCGTAAGTAAAGTCGACGTGCCCTGGCGTATCGATTAAATTAAAAACATAATCTTCACCATTATCCGCTTTATAGGAAAGAGTCACCGCATTTAATTTAATGGTGATGCCCCGTTCTCGCTCTAAGTCCATCGAATCGAGAACTTGTTCTTTCATCTCGCGTTTACTAATCGTGTTAGTCGACTCTAAAAGACGGTCCGCTAAAGTTGACTTACCATGGTCAATGTGGGCAATAATACTAAAGTTACGAATATGCGAACGATCAAAGGCCATAACGTAGTTATTTTACCCCTTTATTAAACGCTTTGAGTATTTCTTTTATCTCAGCTGGTGTTGTTACGACTTCATATTCTTGCCATTCTGCTTTAAAAAGTTTTCGGTATTCATGTGTTAGATAACGGTCATCGATAAGTAACGCTGCTCCGACATCTTCTTCACTCCGAATAAGGCGCCCCACCGCTTGACTAACTTTATTCATGCCCGG
Organism: Bacilli bacterium; assembly: GCA_024408565.1. Classification (GTDB taxonomy): domain Bacteria; phylum Bacillota_I; class Bacilli_A; order RFN20; family CAG-826; genus UB1719. The sequence continues at coordinate 72,772 of JAKSUW010000004.1, read as the reverse complement.
ATGTTTATAAGCGTAACTAAAACCATGTAATTCTTTTTGGTCATAATAATCTTTAATTAGATTTCGGCGGAATGAGATGGTTGGTAAACCAACCCCAATCACCGCGACGCCAATTAAAGAATCCGCGACAAGGTCAATGCCTTCAGCAAACGCTCCTCCGACCACGGTTAAACCAATGACACTCCGACTCTTCTTAGTTTTAAATTGTTCGAGGAAAGCGAGTTTCTCTTTTTCGTCCATAGAACGACTCTGAATATAAACTTCTTGGTTCTCTTTATTCATAAAATGCGGAGTAATCTTATCAAGATATTCAAAGCTTGGTGCAAAGATGAGATAGTTACCTTTTTTGCTACTTGTAAAAGCGTCAAGATAACTTAAAACTTTTTCTAATGAAGCGTCACGCTCCTTATACTTTAAGCCGGCAGGCGCAATAATTAATTTAAAGTTTTCTTTCGGGAAAGGAGACGGTAACACTAATGAATGGTCTTCTTTTTTACCACCTAATACTTCTTGATAATAATCAAGCGGCGTTAAGGTAGCACTAAATAAAACACTGCCTTTTACTAAATCAAGCGATGTACGAATTCGACTACTTGGATCAAGACACAAAAGATTAATTGATAAATCATCATTACTACTTTTACTAATAAAAAGCGCATCACTGTCTTGTCGTAAGTCATAAAGTTTTAAGAAACGATTAAGGCGGCGTGAAAAATCAATCGATGTTTCGTTTGGATGAAAGGCGTTATCTTTTAGATATTCGTTAATATTTGTGTATAAATTAGTGAACGCCAAGAAGGTTTCGTGATCAATATCTTCAATTAAACTATCACCTAACTCATGCACTAATAATAGTGACTCAAAAACTTTCTTCACGCGACTCATCGCGCGTTTAAGTTTGTTATTTGCGTAACGATAATCGGCTTTAAACGCTTTAAATAAAGCGTAACTAATACTTTCGCTATACATTTCGCTCGCCCGGTCTAGCAAGTTATGCGCTTCATCCACTAACACTAAATAGCGATGAGCGTCATTATCAAAATAACGTTCGAGATGGACAATCGGATCAAAGAAATAGTTATAATCGGCAATCACGATATCCATATATAAACTAAGATCGAGACTAAATTCAAAGGGACATAAACGAAATTTATCCGCCACTTTCTTTACCATTTCCGTATGATAAAGTTTTTGGTTTTTAATCGCATAAATTAACGCGTCTTTTAGGTGAGTGTAATAATCGCGAGCGAATGGACATTCATCTGGATTACAACTCGCGCCAGGTTTCGCACAGATTTTTTCTTTCGCGGTAATATAAATCGCCCCCACATCTAAGCCATTATTAACTAATAATGAACTAGCTAGATACGCAGCTTCTTTACCAGTATTCTTCGCGGTCAAATAAAAGATTTTATCGTTATCTGTAGTCGCAAAGGACTTCGCGAGTGGATATAAAGCGGACATAGTCTTACCAATTCCCGTCGGCGCTTCAATAAAAGCGACCCCACCGTTTTGGGCAATCTCTTCACTAAGATTAATAAACGCTTTCTGTCCTTTCCGATAACTTTTAAACGGGAATTTTAAAGCTTCCGCGCTTTCGCTCCGGGCTAATTTATGTTCATAAATGATGTGATAAAAGTTTAGATAATCATGGATATATTGAATGACTTTCGCTTCGAGTTCTTGATAAGTAAATTCGTATTGGTGTTTCTTTCTTTTTTCATCGACCTGCGATATATAGACTAATTCGATAATCGCTTTTTCTTTTCTTCGTTCTTTTAAAAACATATAAGCGTAACAAATTGCTTGGCCTAAATGCCACGCTTCGTTTTTCTTAAAATAAATATCTAAATCCTCAATTGTTGATTTAAGTTCTTCAATCACCGGGATATCTTTTAGATAAATTCCGTCCGCTCGACCATCAAGTGTGACAGTAAAACCTTCAACTTTGAGTGTCGTCTTTAAATAATATTCGGGATAATAATCTCCCACTCTTTTCTTTTGGTAAGTCGCGTGAATTAAACTTCCACGACTCATCGTATCTTGGTTATAAATCCGGTTATCAATATCACCGGTCCGTAATAAAAAATCCACTAAATCGTGCACGCTAAGACTTAGACTTTTAGTGATATACATATCACTAGATATTTTACAACAATTAATAAAAAGAAAACGCCCATTAAGAGCGAAATCTTTTTTTGATTAAAAACTGAGGTTATTTGCTTGGATCTGCTGGCACTATCTTATCATAAGCAAATTCTACCGATGAATCAGCTATTATATGTACTTTTCTAGCTTCTATCATATCAGTGCTCAAAGTATATTTAGTAAGTCTTTTGTTCGCAAAAAAGAGAGAGATATCCAACTTCATTCCCTGTTCGTCTATGTTAAAAACATAACCGTCATTCGTATATGTGAAATCCTTAAAAGATAATTCAAGGCTACTACTCATTTCAAAATCTTGCGGAGTTGAAAAATAATCGGGATAGTACTCCACATCTTTAGGAGTGATATGTGTAGGTGCTGAAAATTTTCCATCTTTTGCAAAGCGTTCGATATATTCACACGCTTCTTTATTGCCGGTAGAATATACTTCGTCATACGTCTTCTCGGCTTTATTGCTTGAATTAGTCTCTTCAGTTACACGATAAAAAACACCGGGTGATAACAATTCCGTGTCATTCATTGTTTCGGTTGCAGTTTCTCCTTCAAATATCGTAGTCTGATCTAGACGAACATGCGCTTGCAAGTACTCGACGCCTTTCATTGCCATCGCGTCGTTAAATTCTTGCTCAGTGATTTTTTCGCATTTAGAACCGCAACTAGCTAAGAACGGCATTACCAATAGTGGTAATACAAAATAGTTTATTTTTTTCATATAGATATCCTCCTAAAAATAACTTATTAACTATTATCCACGAATAGAGTTTTTTTTCAATACAAAGCGTTTGATTCGTTGCGTAATTATGCACTATACTTTGCTGCGCACCAAATTAATATAACTAGCTATAGATTTGGGGTTCGTTTTACTTTGTTTTATAATATAAATGAGGTTTTGTTATGGAACTAAAAATACTTAATAAAGAAGAAATCTATACGGCGATTAAAGATGAAATCGCAATGTTATTACGTCGTAAACCCAATGCGGTTTTAGGTTTAGCCACTGGTAGTTCACCCGTTGGTGTCTATGACGAACTGATTAAAGCGAATAAGGCGGGTGATATTGATTTTATTAATGTTACTTCCTTTAATCTTGATGAATATTTAGGTTTAGCGCCTACTCATAACCAATCCTATCGTTATTTTATGAATGAACATTTGTTTAACCACATCAATATCGATAAAAGTAAAACCCATGTACCAAGTACTGATAAAAATAGCGAAGACTACTATCAAACCTATGATCAAAAGATTCAAGATCACGGCGGTATTGATTTCCAGATCCTCGGGATTGGGAGTAATGGTCACATCGCTTTTAATGAACCCGGCACTGATTTTAATTCTTTAACTCATATCGTGAGTTTAAAAGAATCTACCATTAAAGATAATTCGCGTTTCTTTGCCAGTATTAGCGATGTACCAACCCAAGCGGTGAGCATGGGTTTAAAAAGCATCATGAACGCCAAAAAGATTGTGATTATTATTACTGGTAGTAATAAAGCAAATGCTTTAAAACGCTTAATGAGTAAAGAAGTAACGACTGATTTCCCAGCGAGTATTTTAAATAAACATCCTAGTGTCACTATTTATGCGGATAAGGATGCAGCAAGTTTATTATGATTGCCTTTAAAAACGTTAATGTTTATTTAAATAACCACAAGATTATTAAGAGTGATTTAGTGGTTAATGGTGATAAATTCACTTCGTTTAAAGCTAAGAAAGGTATTACTTTACCAAGTAAATATATTATTGTTCCTGGCTTTATTGAAGAACATATTCATGGCGCGAATGGTAGTGATTCTATGTATCCTAACGCCAAAGATTTACATAACTTAGCGCAAAGTATTACACGTAGTGGCACCACTTCTTTTTGCCCTACCACGATGACCATGAGTAAAGACGCAATTAAAAAAGCGCTTAATAATATCGCCAAGAAAAAATATGAACCGAGCGAAGCTAAAATCATCGGTGTTCACCTTGAAGGTCCCTTTATCGCCGAAGAATTTAAAGGCGCTCAAGACGCTAAATATATCGTTAAACCGAATGTCAAAGATATGGAAGAATTTATTAACGCGAGTAACCACAAAATTAAAATGATTACGCTTGCGGTGGAAAAAGCTAGTCCACAATTTTTAAAATTCTTAAAACAAAATAAGATTGTTATCTCAGTCGGCCATAGTAACGCAAAATATCAAGAAGTGAAAGATGCACTTCAATATGGACTAAGTTCCACCACGCACACTTACAATGCGATGAGTAAACTTCATCACCGGGATGTCGGTGTGACTGGTGCCGCTTTATCACTTAATGAACTTTATAGTGAATTAATTCTTGATCTAGTCCATGTGAGTAAAGAAGCCGCTGAGCTTTTATTTAAAAATAAAGGTAAGGATAAATTAGTGTTAATCACCGACTCCACGGAAGCCCGCTACAAAAAGAGTGGCACTTATCATCTTGGTACTTTCCCCATTTATGTTAAAGATGGTCGCGCGGTATTAAAAAACGGGCAACTTGCTGGTTCGGTCTTAGAAATGAATGTTGCCTTAAGAAACGCGAAGAAGATTTTTAATCTTAGTCTAGAAGATACAATTAATTTAGCGAGCCGTAACGTCGCGAATAACTTAGATTTAAATAAAGTTGGTAAGATCGCAAGTGGTTATTACGCCGACTTTGTGATTATTGATAGAGACTTTAATGTTTACCAAACCTATGTGAATGGTAAATTAGTTTACACCAAACCGAAGTTTCATTTATAAATAAAAAACCCGCCGATGAGCGGGTTTTTGTTAACTAACAAATTATTACTTGCTAACGGTAAATAAAACGTCGCCGGCCTTAACTTCAGTCGCTTCAGTTCTAGTCTTAATCTTGTAGTCGCCTTGCATCACGATTACTGGCGTCGCAATCTCATAACCGCTCTTCTTGATAAAGTCGATATCGAAAGTGCCTAATAATTCACCTTTCTTAATCTTTTTATCTTGTTTGGCTTTGGTAGTAAAACCTTCACCTTTTAAATTGACGGTGTCTTGCCCAATGTGCACTAATAATTCATAGCCACCTTCAGCGGTAACGCCATAGGCGTGTTTCGTATCAAGTAAGGCACTGATGGTTCCGTTAACCGGTGCGAAGATTTTGCCTTCAGAAGGAATAATGGCAACACCATCACCCATGATTTTACTCGAGAATGTTTTATCCGCTAATTGTTCAAGCGGGATGACTTTACCAGAAATAGGCGCGTAGATAGTTAAAGGATCTGCGTCGCTTTTTTTGAACCGATCAAATAAACCCATAAAAATACTCCTTAATATATTTATATTATAGCAACTATTTTAGGCTCTGGCCGATAATATAGGGATGGCCATTTTTATAATCAAGACCGTTCATCATGTTTTTCCCTTGGGGTTTAACTTTAATTAATTCGATTAGTGCATCTTTGGCTTGATAAACTAACGCCCCTTCAACAAAAGCGATATGACCAACTGGATAACGGACCGTTCTTTGTTTGATTTTGGCCGCGTAAATTTTTAACTTCTCTTCGCCAAGGAAGAGATAAGCACCTGGGTTATCTGCTAAAGCGCGGATATAGTTAATCTGGGCATCTGCGGGTAAGGTTAAATCGAGATGCTCTTCTTCGGGTAAGATCTTTGGTGCAAAACTCACGGCTTGTTCATCTTGCGTTGTCCCTTTTAAAGTCCCTTCTAGTAGTTGTGGTATATAAGTTACCGCGACTTTACTTGCCGCTACACTTAATTTATCAGATAACGAAGTATAAGTATCATTAGGCGTAATCGCTACTTCTTCTTTAGCGTACATTTCACCGGCATCCATCGCCTCAACCATACGCATTAAAGTAATACCAGTTACTTTCTCACCATGGATAATCGCTCTTTGAATTGGTGCCGCTCCACGATACTTAGGTAAAAGTGAACCATGAAGATTGACACAACCAAAGCGTGGTAAATTTAATAAACCTTTAGGAATAATTTGCCCATAGGCAAAGGTAATAATTAAATCGGGCTTTAACGCTTCAACAAATTGATAGTCTTCTTTAATCTTTTTAGGTTGATAAACTGGAATATGATATCTTTCAGCAACAATCTTAGTGGGTGTTTTCGTTAGAACTTTCTTTCGCCCCACTTCTTTATCTTCTTGACTAATCAAGGCGACAAAATGAAAACCTGCTTTAATTAAAGCTTCAAAAGTTTTGGCACTGATTTCGGGAGTGCCCATATAGATTAAGCGATAATCGGCGATATTCATCCTATATATAATTATATATTCACTCACTCAATAAGGTAAATTAACTCTTCATTGTAAATTAGGTAATAATTTGCTATATTATATCAAGTCAAACGAGGTAATCTTATGGCGCAAATTAAATCACAAATGAAACGAATCATCACCAATGAAAAAGCCCGGCAACGGAACTATTCAGCGCGGAGTGCGTTACGGACCGAGATGAAAAAAGTCAAAGTCGCAGTTGAGAAAAAGGATAAAGCGGCAGCGACTGCTGCACTTAAAAACGCGATGCGCTTAATTGATAAAGCGGTTAGCACCCATGCGGAACATAAAAATACCGCTGCGCGCCAAAAAGCGGAAATCCAAAAACTCTATAATACTTTAAAGTAAGTAATTACGAGCGAAGTTAGTAATAAATAAACTAAACGCCACAAAGCGGTCCACCCGACCGCTTTTTATTTGTTTATCCACGATATAAATATCATCAAGAATCTTTGCGATCCCCACTTGTTTAACCGCTTTCGCGTTCACTAACGCCATCTTTACCCGGAACTCTTTCGCGTTTAATTGTTGAGCAATCTCTCCTAACCCTTGATCGTGACGATTAAGGTAATTAGCGATATACATAAAGCGGAATTGATTGGCAATCATGGTTAACAAAGCGCTGGGGTCCATACTTTTAGTAATTAAGTCATGATAAATAAATAAGGCGTCGTCAGTTTTACCAGCGAGTAAAGCGTTCGTTAAAGTAAACGCCCGGTCTTCTAATGGCTCACTTACTAATGTAACAACATCATTAATCGAGATATCCTTTTTATATAAACCCAGTTTTTCAATTTCGTTAATTAACCGGTCACGGTCATTAATCGTACGGCGCGCTAATTCACGGATTGCGCTACCCGCAAATTGTAGACCACTTTTCTCGACTAATGCTTCCGTATAACGTAACCATTCACCTTCTTTTAGTGGTGCAAACCCAGCAAAGCGAGCGCCCGCCTCGGTTAAAGCTTTAAACACCTTATTACGCGCATCAAGTTTATCCGCGTAAACTAAAAGCACTAAATCAGTTTCCTCAACTGGATGAGCAAGATACTTAAGTAAAACATCATAGTCATTATCTTTATTAATTTTTTCTTTACTTTTGCTACTCGCAACGAAGAAAGCGTCTTCGACCACTACTACTTTTTTATTTTCAAGCATCGGTACTTCTAAACAATGATTAACGATTTCTTGAACCGTAACTTCTTTCGCGTCCACCCGGACATAATTAAAGTCATTAGGTTCACCTAAAGAGGATTTCATAATCTTCCGGGCTTCCCGTTTTAAGAAGCTTTTTTGTAGTTCGCTATAATAGACGTAAATCATTACTTCATATTATATATGAAAACTATGCGCGTAAGAAGTTATTTCCATAGTAAATAACGCTCCCAACTTCATCGGTCCGATGGTAAGGAATCTTAAGACTTTCTAAATTCATTAAGACCTCTTTATGAGGATGCCCATAATAGTTATTTTTCCCAACACTAATAATCGCGTCACTTGGGTCAACCCATTTTAAAAATTCGTAACTACTTGAAGTCTTTGATCCATGGTGACCAAGTTTTAATAAATCGATATTTAATCCTTTTGGATAGGCATTCATTAATTTCTTTTCAACACTAGTTGATGCATCCCCCATCATTAAGACCCGGCGGTGCGCTGCGGTCAATAATAAAACTTGGGAAGCATCGTTACTATCTTTTGCTTCACTTGCCCAGGCGTTAAGATTTTCAATAACTAAATCACTAATCGTAATTTTAAACGGCGATTGATTATCAACGATGTGTTTAACATTAAAGTTATTCTTTAAACTATTTAATGCCCCACAATGATCATAGTCATCATGCGAGATAAAGACATAGTCTAATTGGTATATTCCTTTCTTTTTTAAATACGGGATACTCACTTCCGTTGCGATGTCTTTATAAGTAAGCCCACCCGTATCAATCATGATGTTATAAGCGTTATGTCTCACAAGACAACAATCGCCTTGCCCTACGTTTAAAAAGCAAATTGAATCAGCGTATAAATATTCATAAGGCACAATTTGAATCATAAAAGTAGCGAGCAAAGTTAATGTAAATAATCGCGACCGCGCGTAATAAAACGCTTCAAAATAATAGACGATTAAAAAGAGTAATAAATAATAAATGATTAAATAATATTCGTTAAAATCTTTGAAGTTAACCGTTAGATCAACGTAACTAAAACCTTTTAAGGTGTAATTAATGCCACTAGTTAAAGCATTAAAGTAAGGTTTAATCGGGAAAGAGTAAAAACTAATCACACCAGAGAACATCAAAAGAAACATCATTGGGGTTAAAAGAGCCTGAAACGGAATGGCTAAAAGATGAAACTCGTGTTGGTCCATAAGTGAAAGGGGTAACATAAAAAGAAAGAGGAAAACGCTTGTTTTAAGGAAAACTTGATAACGTTTTCCACGGTTCAGAGTGGAACGCAGCAAGAGAAAAGTGAGTGATAATACGAAACCTAAATAAAAACTCGATTGCCTAGCTAAGTAGTGATTAAGAAGCAGCATCGTGATACCCACTAGCGATATCACTTCGACATAAGAAAATCGCTTTTTTAGTTTTCCTTCGTTAACTAACGAAAAGACTTTAAGATAAAGAATTCGTCTCACCCCCACTTTTGGCAAAGTAAAGATTAAATACCACGATAAAATCAAAAGCGACCCAATGCGACTACCACGTTTATCAAAGCGAAGGAAAAGAAAATATTCGACGATCCGAAAAAGTAGACTTAAATAAATCCCCGCGTTAGAAAATAAATAGATGAGATTAAGGGAGCTCGCAAGTTGAAGTGATTCGCTGTCATAATTTTTTATGTTAAAAAGTAAAGCATCAATATAATCACGTGCCCCGCTATCAAATAAATTAAGAAACATTAATTTATACGCTTTAAGTTTAATAAAGTTAGAAAAAATAGCGTCGCTCCCGCTAACCACTAGTTCACGACTCACGCCTAAATTACGAAGATAATGATAAAAATTGAATTCACTTTCGAGCGATGTATCAACAAGTTCCTCTAGGTTACCAGAAAAGCGAATAATATCCCCAATTTCTTTACTGTTATTATTTTCGTAAACAATGAGTCGCTCGAATTTACACCACACGATGTAGTAGTTGCTTCGGGCTTCAATGACGATGCCTACATAACTGCCTTCATTCGGATTAAGGCGTAAATTTAAAAATGAATAAGCGACACCGACGAAGACCGCGACGCAAAAAATTAATCCGAACTTCTTGGGAAAGCGCCAAAAAATAAAAACCGCGACGCTTAGCGTCACGATTGTTAAAGCGATGAGATGCTCGCCAACAATCGTTAAGCCAAGAAATAAGCCAAGAAAGATTAATAACAATATCATTCGAGGGTAACATAGTCTTTCATCTTTTCAAATGTTGCTGGGCCGATATAACTCACGTCTTTCAGTTCTTCAACCCGAGCAAACGCGCCTTTACTTTCCCGGTACTCGATAATGTTATTTGCGATATTACTACTAATCGTAAAGCCTTTGATCGCTAATATTTCTTCCGCGCTCGCGCTATTAATATTGACTTTTTCAATCGGTTCTGATGAACAGGTCTCACTACTCCGATAGATAGGTGCGATATAGAAACTTTGATTATTCGCTAAAATGTAGGTTGTATTATAGGCTTTTGGATCCGCGTTACTTGTGACGTCACTAGCCGCTGCAATTAAATCCCCTAGTGAACTGCCGGTATTAATATAATAAGTCCCCGCTTTATTAACTTCACCAGTGATACTAACCGTAATAGTGTTACTTATTGGTTCAGTTGGATCAGTTTCACTTCCACCGGTCGCATTATCCACCGCATTAAAAACCGCTAGACCCACCACGGTTGCTAAGACTACTAATATGATTATTTTTATCATCGTTATTTTCCTCCTACTTATAAATATGCGAATCCACAATCGTATAACGCGAATTTATTTTTATATTTATTTATAAATATAGAAAATTAATCGACCGGATAAATTAAAGTTTTCCACTCCTTGGTGGAGAAAGAAAAAAACCAGGATTGCTCCTGGTTCTTTTTGTTAATTTAATTAGTAACGTCTCCGACGAGCCTCTTCGCTTTTCATTTTGCGACGTAAGCTTTTTGGATAGAAGGCTTCGTGCCGACGTACATCATAAAGGACGCCCGATTTATTGACCGAACGCTTAAAACGACGTAATACTTCGTCAAGTGTTTCACCTTCACGAACGACTGTCTTCGGCATAACTTCACCTCCTTAAAACTTTCAATATTATTGTCGATATCGCTATCTTTTGCAACTATTTTGTAAAGATTTTGCCCGCGTAACTCTTCGCTTCTTCCGTCACATTCATCCCTAATTTACGGAAGGTCTTCATATCCACAACCGGCAAAATAACACTGGAGTGGGCTTGTAGACCACGGAGTTTCGGCACTTGTTTAAGGACCGCTTCCGCTAACGGATTAGTATCAGCTTGTAAAGCTAAGGCAATCAAAACTTCTTCCGCGTGAATCCGTGGGTTATGGTTACGTAAGATATTAACTTTTAAATCCGTTACTGGTTCAATCACCCGGCGCGATAAGATTAATTGTTTATCTTCGATATTGGCAAATGATTTTAAGGTATTAAGTAATAAGGCGGCCGGGGCACCTAAAAGTTGACTCCGTTTCGCGGTAATGATTTTATTTCCTTTTTCTAGCGCCATACATGGAACACCTGTTTGGGCAGCCCTTTCGTTACACGGCTTTACACATTTCCGGTCATCCACCGAAAGCTTTGCTTCGCTCATAATAATGCGCGCTTTTTCGACTGCCGAATCTGGTAACTTACCTAAGAAGTTACTCTTCATAGTTTGGAAATATCGACGAATGATTTCATCATTACTCGCTTTAATCGCCACTTTTTTATTCTTAATCGCAAAACCAACCATGTTAACACCCATATCGGTTGGGGATTTATAAGGCGAAGAGCCATAAATCTTTTTAAAGATGGCTTGGAGTAATGGGAAACTAGCGACATCGCGGTTATAACTAGTCGCCATCCGGTGATAAGCTTCAAGATGGAATGGATCAATGACGTTAAGATCATTTAAATCCACAGTTGCGGCTTCGTAGGCTAAATTAACCGGGTGACGTAATGGTAAATTCCAAACCGGGAAGGTTTCGTATTTTGCGTAACCCGCTCGCACATGGTTTTTGTTTTCGTGATAAAGTTGGCTTAAGCAGGTTGCCATCTTGCCGCTTCCTGGACCCGGTGCGGTCACGACCACTAATGGACGAGTAGTTTTAATGTATTCGTTTTTTCCTAAGCCGTCTTCGCTCACGACTAAGCTAACGTTTTCCGGATAACCATTAATTTCGTAATGTTTATAAACTTTCACATTATTACTTTCTAAGAAATGTTTAAAGTTACGAATCGCATCATTTTCTTTATAGAAACTAAAGACCACGCTGGAAACATAAATCTTTACATCATTAAACGCGTCGATTAACCGTTTCACTTCGTCTTGATAGGAAATACCAATATCACTCCGCGCTTTATTAGAAATAATGTCATCGCTATTCACGACAATCACAACTTCTAGTTGTTTCCGTAAACTTAAAAGTAGTTTTAATTTCGCATCCGGTTCAAAACCTGGTAAGACCCGGGAGGCATGATTATCATCAAAGAGCTTACCACCAAATTCAAGATAAAGTTTGTCACCAAAACTTTTGATCCGCTTCTCGATGGCCCGCCGTTGGACCAACACGTACTTCCGCATGTCAAAGGCTTGTGCTCTCATAAACAAAAATGATTATAGCAAATTTCTTAATAATTTTTATTAAAAATAAAAAAGAGCCGATTGCTCGGCACTTTTATTTACTTAACGATTGCATAATTGCGACCCCGCTACTAGCACCAATTCGACTAGCGCCCGCGTTAATCATCTCAAGGGCTTCTTGGTAGGTATGAATTCCACCACTTGCTTTAACGCCCATCGTTTCACCAACAGTCTTACGCATAAGGCTCACCGCGTGGATAGTGGCTCCGCCAGTTGAAAAGCCGGTTGAGGTTTTAACAAAATCCGCTCCCGCGTTTTTGGCGGCTAAAGAAGTCGCAACAATTTCTTCATCGGTTAATAAACAAGTTTCTAAGATAACTTTTAAAGTGTGGTTTTGACAAACCGCTTTAATTGCTTTAATTTCGTTTTCAATGTATTGATAGTCGTGCATTTTCGCGTGACTAATGTTAATCACCATATCAATTTCATCTGCGCCATCTTTTAAGGCGTTACTGGTTTCACTTACTTTTGACGCACAAGTAGTCGCGCCTAAGGGAAAGCCAATCACGGTGCACACTAAAACGTCACTCCCTTGTAATTCTTTTTTTGCAAGTGAGACAAAACCCGGGTTTACGCAAACGCTTTTAAAATGATATTGTTTCGCTTCTAAGCAAAGCTTACTAATTTCACTAGCAAGGGCGTTTGCCTTAAGTAAAGTGTGATCAATGTAACGGTTAATTTCCATTAATTACTTCTTTTTCTCGTCGGTTTTCTTTTCGTCTTTTTTGTTCGCCTTTTTATCAGTTTTAGCCGGTGCAGCATTCGCGCCCTTGTTTTTCTTTACGACAATGGGTTTACCATTATAATATCCGCAAAATGGGCACACTTTGTGTGGTTGAATCATTTCACCACAGTGTGGGCAGGCGACTAAGCCTTTCGCGCTTAGTTTAAAATGCGTGCGTCTTAATCTTTTACGAGCTTTACTAGTTCTTCGTTGTGGAACGGCCATAAGTATTCTCCTTTAGTTAACGCTAAATATTATAGTAGATAAATAAAGCCCCTGACAAGCAAAATTAGACATTGTATAGTTTTTCCTTTATAACTACGATAAATACTGATTATTTAGTATTAGTTTTTGTTAGTTTAATTTTGTGAACTGAATTCGGTGCATGGTGCGCGTAGACGCATAAATAGTTACTAGTTAAGCCACTATCATTAGTTTCAAAGAGCACTTCAAGTTTTTTGTTAAGGAAATGTTTTATATAATTTGCTCTCATCGCTTTAGCGATATCCATCACTTTCTTCACCCGCGCTTTTTTAACTAGTGGCGATAAATCTTTCATAAGATAAGCCGCGGTGCCTTCACGCGGAGAAAATGGGAAGACGTGCATATCAGCGAAATTAATTTTTTGAATAAATTTTAAAGTTTCTTTAAACGCTCGCTCGTCTTCACTTGGATAGCCAACAATTAAATCAGTGGTGATCGCGATATCAGGACGAATACGACGAATCGCGTTAATTTTAGCTAAATAATCTTTCGTTAGATATTTACGGTTCATCTTTTTTAAGACACGGTCAGATCCAGATTGAAGTGGAATATGTAAATGCGAAGCAATATTTGGATATTGTTTTAACAACGTTAAAAAGTGATGATCAATCTCACTAATCTCGGTACTTGAAATCCGTAAGCGATATAGTTTTGGGAATTTCGTCAGAATATCTTTCAGTAAATCCGCAAAACGATAATGTTTAAATTCTTGTCCATAACTTGATGTATCAATGCCCGTTAAAACAATTTCTTTATAGCCGCGTTTTAATAATTCACGAATCTCACACAAAATGTCGCGAGGATCACGGCTCCGTAAACGACCACGCGTCGTTGGAATAATACAATAGGAACAGAAATTATTACAGCCATCGCTAATTTTAACGTAGGCCCTGGTATTCTCAAATAAAGGCGCAATCCCTAATTCCTCATATTTAACTTTATGCCGGAGATAATCGACACTTTGAACAGCTTCTAACTTCTTATGCTTTGCTTGGTAATTTTTAATTAAGGTCGGTATCTTCTTCCGTTCATTGACCCCTACTACAATATCCGCGGCGCATTCTTTTAACACTTCCTTCGGATGATGATTCGCGTAGCAACCCATCACAACAATAATGGCGTTAGGATTAAGCTTTCTTAGTTGCCGAATATGTTGCCGTGACTTTTGACTCGCAACATGAGTTACAGTACAAGTGTTAATAAGAGCGACATCAAAATGTTTATCACCGCCACGCTTAAAACCCGCTTGGTAAAGTTTCGCGGCAACCGCTCCTGTCTCGTATGCGTTTACTTTACAACCTAAACTACGGGTAATTAATTTCATGAAAATAAGTAATTACTTATGGGGTTTAAAGTTCCGGGCACTTGCGACCGCGAGTTCCCAGCCCGCTAATTTTTGTGCGACCAGTTTTTTATCCATCTTTGGCGTATAAATCTTTTGGTAACGATGGTTTTTCGCAATCGCGGCTTGACTCTTATAAAAACCAGTGAATAAGCCAGCCATATAAGCCGCCCCTAACGCCGTGGTCTCAACGCAAACCGGCAATTGCACCTTCGTATTTAAAATATCGCTTTGGAATTGCATTAAGAAATTATTAGCGCTCGCGCCGCCATCCACCCGTAACGCTTTGAGTTTAATCTTTGTTTCATCTTGCATTACGCGCAAAGAATCAGCAATTTGGTAAGCAACTCCTTCAAGAGCGGCACGACAAATATGTTCTTTACTAGTGCCGCGGGTTAAACCAAAGAAAGCCGCCCGTACATCATTATCCCAATATGGTGTCCCTAAGCCCACAAACGCGGGGACTAGATAAACGCCATCAGTATCTTTTACTTTTAAGGCGAGCTTTTCACTTTCGGGCGTAGATTTAATAATTTGTAAACCATCCCGGAGCCATTGAATCGTCGCTCCACCCATAAAGACACTCGCTTCAAGGGCGTAAGTCACATGATGATTAATCTCCCAGGCTACGGTCGTGAGTAAGCCGTGTTTACTTAAAATCGGTTTATCGCCAATATTCATAAGCATAAAACAACCCGTACCATAGGTATTTTTACTTTCGCCTTTAGCAAAACAGGTTTGGCCAAAGAGCGCCGATTGTTGATCACCAATCGCTCCACATATATGGGTATTGGATTTAAAGAATTCGGCTTGACCAAAGTCTTCCGCGGTCGGCGAAATTTTAGGTAACATCTTAAGCGGAATATTCCAAATCTTTAAAAGTTCAGGATCCCATTTTCTTGTCCGAATATTAAATAACATGGTGCGGCTGGCGTTAGTGACATCCGTTACATGTGAATGACCATTTGTTAATTTATAAATTAACCAGGTTTCAACCGTGCCAAATAATAATTCACCTTTTTCCGCCCGCTTCTGACCGTTTTTAATATGGTCAAGAATAAAGCGAATCTTACTCGCCGAGAAATACGGATTTAAGCGTAAGCCAGTCCGCTTAAAGATAAAATCAGATTTCTTGCTTCTTGCGTCACATAGACTGGCGGTTTGGCGGGATTGCCAAACAATCGCCGGATACACCGGTTGCATCGTTTTTTTATCCCAGACAACCGTCGTCTCACGTTGATTAGTAATCCCGATGGAATCAATTTCGTCCCATTGGACGTTTTCTTCTTCCATCGCTTCTTCAATACTACCAACCACTGAAAGCCAAATGTCTTTCGCGGATTCTTCAACCCAACCGGGTTGAGGGAAGGAGGTTTGAATGTCCCGCCGGGCAATCCGAACGGGTTTTCCTTGACGGTCAAACAAAATTGCTCGACTACTGGTGGTTCCTTGGTCGATGGCCATAACATACTTCTTCATAAGTTTTCTCCTTTATTTAAATAATGCTTCGATATCTTTAATTTCTTTTGGAATTTGGGCGCTTAAGACGCGGTGACCCTCTTCGGTCACTAAGACATCATCTTCGATGCGCACCCCGATTTTTAATTTTTCAAAATATAAACCAGGTTCAACGGTAATCACCATTCCGGGTGCATAAGTTAAATCGCGCCCACCCACATCATGGGTATCAAGCCCTAAGGGATGAGAAACACTGTGCATGTAGTAATTAGTGATATCATCTGGCTTTTTAATTAAACCTTTTTCTAAACAGCGAGCGGCTAAAAATTCTTTCGTAAAAGTTTGGAGTGACTTGAAAGTCATTCCAGGTTTAATTAATTTAATCGCTTCTTTATTCGCATCTAAGACAATTTGATAGATTAAAGCTTGTTGGGGCGTAAATTTTCCGCTGATTGGATACGTTCTTGTGACATCGGCGCTATAACAGTTATAGCCACTCCCGACATCACAAAGTAAAACGCCTTTTTTATCTAGTCGGTCATAAGGCGTCGGATAATGTAAACAGCATGCGTGAATACCCGAAGCAATAATACTAGGAAAACCAATCTCGTGGGTACCTTCGTCTAAAATCGCGTGATTAAACGCGTTATACACTTCAATTTCGCGATACACTTTTTCTTCTTTTAGTAAATCGGTAATCGTTTTTAAGCCAAGGCTAGTAATATCAACGGCTTTTTTAATACACGCAATTTCTTCTTCGTCTTTAATTAAACGCATCGAAGTTAAGATTGGATTAACATCCGCGATTTTATAATCACGAAATTGCGCCAATAAAGTTTGGTAACTATCCGCCCCATAATCTAAATATAATGTCCGATTATGGCTCATTAAACGGTCAACTTCTTCATGAAGTGAACTGGTAAAGAAAACTTCATCAACTAGCGAAGCATCTAGTGCTTCTTTTTTGGTTAATTTGCGGCCAAACCATACTTCTTGATGACGGTCATAAGCGTCAATAAATAAATAAGATTTAGCGCGGTCTTTATCAATTAAAAAGAAAGAATTAGCTTGTTTAATATTGGCTAGATAAAAGAAATTACGGTTAAGATAAAACGGATAATTATTATCTTGGCTCGCTTTAATGATTTGACCCGATGATAAAAGGAGTAATGCGTGATCAGGTAAAGCGTCAAGTAATTTCTTTCGCCGGGCAATTAAGTAATTCATAGTGCGCGATTAGTTTCCTCCATTATGAAGTTTTTTACCCGATAAGTTTTTAGCACATTATCGAGTGGTTGCTTCGCAATTATGGTCAAATTAATTTTATCATTATAGGAAACATTTTCAAGTTGATAACCGGCATTTTTTAATTTATTAAAAGTCGCATAATCCGTTTCAATTTGGTAAACATAAACATGAGTAATTTCTTTTGTTCTGGTTTGGTTAATGACACTAGTTACCGCGCTTAGATAAGTGCGCAAAAGGCGACTAGCGCCTAATTTCACGCCCCCAAAAAACGCACCACCACAATGAGTGTTTTATCTAACTTCTTTTCATCAAGAATTTTTAAGAAGCCTTTCGCAATCGCACCCGGTTCACCATCATCATTACTTTTACTTTGGTTTTTAATCTTATAAGCGTATAAATAATGGCGTGCTTTTGGATAAAGATTTTTACACTCCAGTAAACGCACTTTTACCTCATCAGTTGAGGCGACGAAGAAAAGACACGCGATAAATTTAGATTTATCGCAAGTAAGGGTAAAGACTTCGTTATGAGCAGGGATAAACATCAAATTTCACTTCTTATTATATGTTATAATATTTTCCGTGAAAAAGTTTCATAAATGTCCAGAATGCCGAAACGAATATGATGCTTTTTTAAGTAACTGTCCAACCTGTAATGCCCGGAATAAAACTTTTCCTTTAGAACCCCGGTTTGAACGAATGATTTTTTTAAGCGACTATAAAGAAGTCGTTTTATTTGTCGCTGGTTTCTTTGGCTATTTCTTGTTTTCTTATTTAATGCAACTCGGTTTATCAACCCTACGGTTTGATGACATCTTAAAGTCCGCGATTCAAAACCTTGTCGCTTATGGCGTTGTCTATGGAATTACTCTATCAATCCTTTGGACCGACTTTGGTTTAATTATCCAAGGCGCTCGGAAATGGCGGACGATTATTGCCGGACTCATCGGTTGTGCAGTTACGATTGGTTTTTGTTTTGCCTATCAAGGTATTTTACTCGCCGCTAATGTGGACTTCGTCCTTGATAGTAACCGCACAATGATTCTCGCTATCATCCGTAATCAACCGATTATGGCTTTCTTTATCTTTGCGCTTTTTGAACCCATCGCCGAAGAATTTACTTACCGCTTAGGTTTATTTACGGTCGTAAGAAAACGGAGCCGGATTTTTGCCTATATCGCTCCGATCCTTGTTTATACCTTAATCCGGGTTCAGTTTATGGGCTCTAACCCCGTTAACGAATGTTTAAACATTCCGATTCATCTTGTCCCCGCTTTCTTATATTGCTATTTATATGAACACGAAGGCTTTAGTGCCTCGGTGTACGCTCATGTACTCGTGAATCTCGTGACCTTCGCATTAGCCTTAACTATTCAATGAAAAAGAGAAACTTCCATTTACTTAATAGCTTAGCGTTAAAAATTATTGCTGCTTTCACGATGAGCTTAGACCACATTGGTCTACTTTTAATGACTTATAGTGGTTTAACAGTTGATGATCCTAGCTTTTTTACTAATCCCCTTAGTCTTACGGGTCACATCTTTTGTTGTATTGGTCGCTTAGCCTTACCCTTATTCGCCCTTTTATTTGCGGAAGCGATGCGTCATAGTCACGATAAAGAAAAATATTTAGCGAAGATGGGTTTAATGACTATGATTATTATGATCCCCGAAGTCATTATGTATTTTGTCTGGCATATTAACTTCGATAATATTTTCTTAAGTTTTGTTTGCGCCGCGAGTTTTATCTTACTCATTGAACGAAAAGATAAGAAGAGCATATTAGCAATCATCCCCTTATTCGTAGTCATTATGGGCTTCACCGCTAATCTAGTTGGTAGTTTTAACGAAGCGGATGTTTTATGGTGGCCCACTTTCTTACGTCCCCAATATGATTTATATGGTTTCTTAATGATGGTTGGTTTTTATTTCTTATACCAAATAAGCGACTATTATGTCGTAAGTGTCGCGAAAGATCATAAAAACGAAAGACCGTTAGCGGAACTTCGTTCATCCGCCTATTATCGAAGTGTGAGTAATATCCTTTGGGCGGTTTATCTTTTGCTTTTAACCCTTTTCTTTTGGCTCCTTAGTATTATTAATTACCACTTCGACATTTATTCAATGCCAATTCAATCGTACGTTTTATTCGCAATTATTCCAATTCTTCTTTATAATGGTAATAAGGGCTATAAGAACAAGTTCTTACAATTAAGCTTCTACCTTTATTATCCGTTACATCTCGGAATTATCGTGTTAGGCTTTTTCCTAGGATTTGGCTACTTACCCGGACTCACATTATGATTGTCGAATACACTGGTAAACAACAATTCAGTATGCTCAAACAAGCGAAAGAGGTCTTGGTGGATTTTTACGCGGATTGGTGTGCCCCATGCCAAAAAATTGAACCCCACTTAAAGAAACTTGTCGCCGAGCGGCCCCATCTAACCGTCCTAAGAATTAATATTGATAAATTTCATATTGCCGCGGCGATGTATCGGATCAACAGCGTCCCCACCTTTATCTTCTTACAAAACGGATCAATTACGCGCACCGCGATTGGTTATATGGATTACACACAATTAGTTAAATTTGTTAGCTAATTTGTGATAAGATAAAACGTGCTGCAGGTGTAGTTCAATGGTAGAACATCAGCCTTCCAAGCTGATTACACGAGTTCGATTCTCGCCACCTGCTCCAACTCATGAATTTTGAAATTGTTTTAGCCACAACGAACCAACATAAAGTCGAAGAATATCGCACTTTACTTAGTAAACACGGCATTACTTTATATTCATTTAAAGATTTAAACTTAACACTACCGAAAGTCAAAGAAAACGGTAAAACTTTTGCGGAAAACGCGACGATTAAAGCATTAGCGGCGGCCAAAATTGTTAACATGCCCGTTATGGCGGATGACTCCGGTTTATGTTTAAAAGCCTACAAAGGTTTTCCTGGGTTAAAGACGGCCCGTTTTGTAACTGAATGCGGGAATCAAGTCAAAGCCAATCAAAAAATTATCGAGATGCTTAAAGGGAAAGACCGCTCGGCGACCTTTCATTGCGTGATTGTGTTAGTTAATCTAGCCAAAACGCCCTTAGTCTTTGAAGGGATCGCTGAAGGCAGCATCGCGAAAGACTATGACGTTAACGAAGTGGGATTTGGTTATGATCCCATCTTTATCGCCAAAAGTGATGGCGAAACGTTCTTTCATTTAGGAAGTAAACGCAAAAACGAAATCTCCCACCGCGCGAAAGCGTGTAAAAAATTAGTGACAACTTTAAAAGTTAATAACTTAATTTAATAATTTAAGTGGTAGTTTTTACTACGTAAATGGTGACCAACAAAATAGCCACCAATAAAGAAGGTTAAACCAATCCCTAAGACAAGATAAGTTGCTAACGGATTCATGTCTTTAACGCTCAATAAGATAAGACCAATAATCGATAAAATTACTCCTAAGCCAACAACCCCATATAAATACATCCGAATCTTATAAAGCTTTTTGGTGTTGGGATAAATATCCACGATGACTTCGCCTTTCGCGTTATAGAAATCGTGTTTATCATTACTAGCGTTTTTGACCGTAATCTTTTCTTTTAATAAATCATTCACTCGCTTTATCTCTTCATTAATGACTTTGTCATTCTCTAAAAAAGAAGAACGATATTTGCTAAGGGCTTCATAAATTGATAAATCCGCTTTTAGATAATCGATATATTGTTTCAGGGCGGTATGATAAAGATTAAGTGCGTAATTAGATTTGTTCGCGTGTAGTTTAAACGCTTCAATGGCTTTATTAATGTCTTCACGAATCCGCATTAAATATTCGCCTAAGACGCTCGCGTTCTTTTCGCCAATTTCTACTTTATCGCTCCCTTTAAGAAGTAAATCAGTCGCTTCTTTAATATGAATCTCGTGAAGATTTGTACAATATAATTTACTAATCGTGACACTTAATAAGACGGTTAAGTCTTCGGGCACAATCTTCGCAAGCGAAGAATAAAGCGTAAACGCTTTAGGATAATCACTTGATCCAAGTAAGGCAATTTCGCCCCGTCTTTTATAAGCGTTAATTGTTTTGGCTAAATGCTTAATTGCGGAATCAGTAAAAACTTGTTCCTGACAATTAGGACAGGTAAACGCGGTCATCTTTTCATCAATACTAATGACACTCTGACATTTTGGACAAATCGCTTTTTGCATACTTATTACTCCTTGTCGCTGCTCCGCCAATCATCAATCTTAAAGGTTAAGGTAATGGCAAAGAAGATAATCGCCACTACTAAGTCAAGAATCGCGTTAAGGCTCGTTGGCTCTAATAAATGCGCTAACCCACCATTACCTACAAACGAGATTGTTTGGAAAATAACAAACACCATGTAAAGAATAGTAAAAGTAAATAGTGGATTAATCACTTCATCAATCCGCCGAAGGCCATAAATGGCGTATAGCGAGAGAATGAGTTTAAAGATAACAGTGGCAAATTGTAAAACTAAGTAAGAAGTTTCTTCAACGATTGGGCCTTGTACTAAATCAATAATTTCCAAAACTAAAACCGTACTCGAAACTAAGGCTAAGATTACGCCAAAGGCAAATAAAATGTTCCGTAAGATTAATTCTCGTTTCACGACCATTATTATAACTTATCTTGAGTTATTGTGGCGAAGACTTTACTATATTACTAGCGAGGTAAATCTATGGTCTCATTAAAAAAACAATGTATCAGCGAATTTCTTTGTTCGCTTTTGGTCGGCTTCTTTGGTCTAAGTTGCTTAGTCTTGCTTAACCCCCAAGAGCATCTAATCGATCAATACGAATTCTCAATGCTATTTGGCTTAGCCATTGCCTTTACTGTTTTAATCTTTGCTCCTGTTAGTGGTGCCCAATTTAACCCCGGGATTACACTTGGAATGGTGTTAACTAAACGCCAAGATAAAAAGACCTTACTTCCTTATATCGCGAGTCAACTCTTTGGTTGGTTCTGTGGTGCCGCAATGGTGTATGGTGTCTTTTATAACGTCATCAGTAAAATGCCCGTCGATGAAGCGGTTCAATTACTATATTGTAATTACAATAATGGCCAATGGTTTGCGGCTATTCCACTCGAAATTATCTTCTCAGCCTTCTTAATTATTATCGTTATCGCTTGTAACGATGAGCGGATTGTTAATAAACCTGGCCGTGGTTTATTCCCATTAGTGTTAGCTCTTTATATTACTTTCGCGGTGACAATTGCTGGTCCATATAGCGGTGCCTGTTTTAACATGACTCGTGATTATGGTCCTCGTTTATTCGCTTTAATTTGGGGTGCCGCTCATGGCGCAGATTTAAGTTTAGTCTTTGGCCCAGATTGTCAATTCCTCGTTTATCTCTTTGTTCCTGCACTTGGTGCGGTTCTCGGTGCGATTGTTTATGACTGTGGTATCGCTCGTTTATTACCGAAAGCAAAAACGGCAGTAAAAGAAAAAGAAAGTAAACCCAAGAGTAAAAAGTAAACTATTTACTATAGTCTTTTACTAATACATAATGTTTTTAAAAAAAATAGGAAGGGATGCCCTTCCTATTTAATTATTAATAATTAGAAAGATAATTAAGCAGCTTTCTTGCTAAGAATAACGCCACCGACACTAGATAATAAAGCGATAAGACCTAACACTGAATAGCTAATTGCGCCTGATCCTAATTTATCAACAGCTCCCGTTAATGGGTCAGGATCTCCCGCAATATCTAATATGTGGAGTGTGCAGAAAGACATAATAACGGCAACAAGAAGGAACACACACATCGCTACCGTAAGAATAGTAATAAAATTAGGTTTAATTTTCTTAGAGAAGAAGCCAACAGCAATGATAACGGCGACTAATAAAGCAAGTAGTGCAAAAACAAAAAGCGTAATCATCCCAGCGTCAGCCTCAATTGGACCAAAAGGATACTCCTCGCCGCCAATTACGACAGTATACATTCCGCCAAACATCGCGACAAACATCGATGGTCCGTTAACAAACTCGTGAATAGAACCGTCGTCCATCACTATTTTGAAAGCAGAGCCAAAAAAGCAAAAGATGCTAACGATTGCAAGCAAGCATCCTAGCCCTAATAAAATAGTGGCTAATTTCTTGTTAGTAAGTTTTAATTCCATATATTTTCTCCTTATTAATTGGATTAAATCCATTAATAATTATAAGAAAATAATTGAAAATTTCAATTAATATTTATATCAATCAGTTTGTTTAAAATATTAACAATAATAATCCATTTTATGACTAGTTCGCATCTAATCGAGTCTAATAATAAAAATCTATGCTCATTTTTAACATTAGGTGCGGGTATAATATTATAATATTATCGTTGAGCAAAATAATGGAAAAACTATTCAAAAAAATCTTTAGTAAAAAGAATATCATCGTGTTTTTAGCGACTTTTATTCTCTTTTTTGCCATTACGATAACATTTAACAAAACCTTACCCGCGTACATGGTCTCTGATGTAAGACCATCCGCTGCTCTTAACCCGGTTTTAGGCTTGGCGTATGGTTGGCCCGCGGCAATTAGTTGTGCGTTCGCCAACTTTTTTTCTGATTTAGTTTCTGGCTATGGAATTATCGTGGCATTAATGGGGTTTATACCACAACTAATCTATGGATTATTGCCCTACTATATTTGGAAATTATTAGTTAAAACCATCTCGATGCGGACACGCTTAGATTCGCCATATAAAGTGATTGCTTATGTCCTTTTAATGGCCGTTAACGCTATCCCGATTGGTATTGCCGTTGGTTTAATTCAACTCTATGCCTCCGGATCAGGGTTATGGGAAACAGCGTTATTTGCCGGACTTAATGACTTTGTCATGTGTCTAGCGTTTGGCCTACCGTTAATGGTTCTATTAGATCACATGTATTCGCGCTTCCTCCATAAAGGAAAACGGAAACTATCCGGTAACGAAATGATCATCCTCATTTCCTCGTTAGTGCAGTTATTAATTTTTGGTCTAGATATTCTAGTTGTTTATTTACTCCACCAAAATGAAGAAACACCAAAAATCTGGCAGATCATTTATCGAGTAACAATCATTACGACCAATTCAATTTTGCTTCTTTCAATCATTGCTATGATGACTCGCCACAATATCATTAAGAAAAACGCGGGACTAAAAATCATTAGTCGAAACCACGGAACAATTTATGTCGACAGTAAAAAATACATTGAATTCGTCTCATATCCGGGCGATTACCCCGAACATATTCGGAAAGCGGATTTCTTAGGCTACCAAGGCCGTAACGAACTAACGAAAATTAATTATGAGCGTGGGTGGTATGTCCTTTTGTCTTGCCAAAAAGGCTGTAATATGGCCTGTGCCTTCTGTGATTGTCCAGGGCTTGGTTTACATGGTAACGTCACCAGCGAAGAATTCGCCTATCAATTAAACGTAATCTTAGACACCCACTACCTCTCGCACACTAAATACTTTGAAATTAACTTCATGCGCATGGGTGAACCGACCATGAACGATGAGTTACTTAATTTTATTGAATATGATTTAAGAAAAATCATCACGAATAAAATCGATGTTGAGCAAATTGTGCCGAATGTCTCAACGATGTTGCCAAGAAATAAGGTTAAAGTCGAACGCTTTATTCTTGAATATTGTCGAATTAAAAACGAAGTCTATAATGGTCAAGCCTTATTACAATTTAGTATTCACACTACCGATAATAAGATAAGAGGTCTCTTAATGGCTGATCGCTCTTTACCGCTTGAAGATATTGCCGAGATTGCTAAGAAAATGCCCCTCCCAAAGGGTATGAAATATGCCCTATCTTTTGCCGTTGGTGATACTTTAACCATCGACATCGCAAAAATTAATAAATTATTTGATAAACAAAAATTCATGATTAAACTTACGCCGATTTATACCACTTATAACGCCGTGGACAATGGCTTTAGCACTATGAAAACTTCCTTAATTAAAAAACTCGAACAAGATTTTATTAAAAACGGCTGGGATGTCATAGTGTTTGAAGATACGCACGAAGAAGATAACGATGATTTAACTTGTGGTAAGCTTGTTCTCCCGAGTTTAATCCACGAAAGCAAAAAAGCCGACGCGCGAAGAATCCGTTATGGAATCATTGCCGCTTTAAAATACGAAGAAGATTTATTCCGGGCCGAACTTTCGAATGTGAAAAAGATTACCTTACTAAATAAACCAGCCTATACCGGAATATTAGGTAATAACGAAGTAATTATTATGCAGTGTGGGATGGGTAAGGTCTCCGCTGGTATTTGTGCCCAAGCAATGATTGATGGTTATCATCCGGATTATATTATTAACACCGGCTGCGCTGGTACGCTTGATCCAAACTTAAAAGTTGGCGATGTGGTCATTTCTGATTCGGTAATTGAATGGGACTTAGATTTACGCAAGATTGGTTTACCACTTGGTTATATTGACGCCCTTGGTGCAGTTGAAATGAGAGCCAACAAATTATTAGCGGATAAAATTATGTCGGCTAAGACCGATGGAATTAATGTAAAAAGAGGAATTATTGTTTCCGGTGATCAATTTGTTTCCACTGCGAAGCAAAGAAATGACATCCTGAAAAACTTTCCAGGTGCTTTATGCGCGGAAATGGAAGGCGCGGCAATTGGCCAAGTTTGTCTACAAAACGGAACACCTTTTTGTATTATTAGAAGTATTTCCGATACGGCTGATGGTAATAGCGGAATCGATTTTAAAACGTTTTCTGAAAAAGCGAGCAAGATTTCTACTTCTTGGCTAATTAAAATGCTCAAGAAAGTTTAATTTTTGCATTAAAAAAGTCCGTTAACGGACTTATTGATTATATGGCAGGGGTAGTAGGAATTGAACCCACATAAACGGTTTTGGAGACCGTTGTACTACCTTTGTACGATACCCCTAGCGAAATATTATTATACCTTACTTTATTACATCATTCCGGGAAAATTCATTCCGGGTGGTAGACCTCTTCCACCACTTTTTTTATAAGCATTCATGCGTTTGGTGATTTCTTTCATTTGTTCGTACTTCTTTAAGACCCGGTTAATATCCATATTCGTTTTACCCGATCCTTTCGCGATTCTTACTTTCCGGGAATTCTTAAGAATTTCCGGATGGAGACGCTCTTCTTTGGTCATCGAATTAATGATGACTTCAAAGTTTTTCATTTCGGTTTCCGCTTTCGCTTTTTGTTCATCAGTAATGCTTGGCATTCCAGGAATAAACTTTAATAAACTAGTTAAAGAACCAAGTCGTTTAAATTGTTTCATTTGGTGAAGCATATCATCAAGGGTAAAGGAACCAGACATCATCTTCCGTGCTTCTTTTTCCATCACCTTCTCGTCTAGTTCATCTTGGACTTTCTCCACTAAAGTGACGACATCGCCCATACCTAAGATTCGGTCCGCCATGCGGTCTGGATGGAAGGCATCTAAATCAGATAATTTTTCACCGACACCGACAAATTTAATCGGGACGTTCGTCAAATGACGAATACTTAAAGAAGCACCACCCCGGGCGTCACCATCAAGTTTTGACATAATGCAACCCGTTAAACCAAGTTGTTCATTAAACGCTAACGCGACGTTAATCGCGTCTTGACCACTCGCGGCGTCAACAAGCAATAGAATCTCATCAGGTTTTACATCCGCCTTAATCTTACTAAGCTCTTCCATTAAGGGCGCATCAATTTGTAAACGACCAGCGGTATCAAGAATTAAAGCATCATAATGTTCATTAAAGGTCTTTTCTTTAGCTTTAGATGCAATCTTCACTGGGTCTTCTTTTCCAAGCGAAAAGAAATCAGCGTGCACTTGACTCGCAATCTGTTTTAATTGATCAATCGCTGCGGGACGATAAACGTCACACGCCGCTAATAAAGTTTTCTTATGTAGTTTTTCTTGGAAATATTTAGCGAGTTTACCCGCAGTCGTGGTTTTACCAGTTCCTTGTAAACCGCAAAGCATCACTACGAGTGGACGCGTCGAAGGATATTTAATCTCACTTTGATCGCTACCTAATAAAGTCTCTAGTTCATCGTGGACGATTTTGGTAATCATCTGCGATGGATTAACTTTCTTATAGACTTCTTGACCAACCGCTTTCTCTTTAACGTTGTTAATAAATTCCTTAACGACTTTATAGTTGACGTCCGCTTCTAAAAGGGCGAGGCGAATGCTCTTTAGCATTTCCTCCATATTTTTCTCAGTTAAATAGGTCTCACCTTTTAACTTTTTGATGATACTAGAAAATCGATCGGTTAACGCTTCAAAGGCCATAGCAAGATTATACCTTATAAAATCTCTTTGATTTTACTTTTTACTTTCGGATCTTTAATTAACTTTAGCACCATCGTTTTTTTCTTAATTAAATGTAATTTCGTTTCGTAGTGTTCAAGGTTCTTCGTGGCGAGTTTAATCGCATCAAGCGCACCAGAACGGGTAATCTTATGTCTTACGGCGATTTCTTGGAGCGATAAATCATATTTATATTTATCGTTCATAATCGCTAATTGTTTATTAGTTAAAAGCGAACCATAGGTTTCAAGTAAAAGAATTGCGTGTTGTTGTTTTTCACTAGCGTTCATAATTACTTCTTACCGTTTTTCTTTTCCTTATGACACTTCGCAATAAAAGCGTTAATGTCATCCATCGTCATTTTATCGTTACCGTTTTGCTTAGAAATATTTTGGCACTCCTTGATAATTCGTTCCATCGCGTTTTGTCCGTCAGGTTTTAGTTTAACAGAAAAAGGTAAACCTTTTTGGATCACCGATTGTTTCATAAACATTCTTACCGCGGTTGATAAATCAAGACCAAGACCATCATAAATAGCCACCGCCTGATCTTTCAAACTATCTTCGATACGAATTTGAATAATTGCCATAATATTCTCCTCTGCTAAGGATAGTATATGACAATGTATAGTGTATGTCAATACAATGGTAGTTATTTACCAACACATAAACCATGAAGGTATTTTTCAAGATCAAACGGCATTAAATCATCAATCCCTTCACCTAGTCCAATAAAACGAACAGGAATATTTAATTCATGCTTAATCGCAAGTAAAATACCACCCTTGGATGTTCCATCCATTTTGGTAATAACCGCCCCAGAAATTTTCGTCGCTTCATTAAAAGCTTTCGCTTGAATCACACCGTTTTGTCCAGTTGTCGCATCTAAAATTAAAAAAGTCTCATGCGGGGCATCGGGAATATCTTTAGCAATGACACGAGCGATTTTACTAAGTTCGTTCATTAAGTTCATCTTTGTTTGTAAACGCCCGGCCGTATCAATGATTAATAAATCAGCGTTCTTTTCTTTCGCTAACTTAGTGGCGTTATAAGCAACACTCGCTGGATCAGCGTTCATTGCTCCGGTCACAACATCAATCTTTAAGCGATTACCCCATTCTTTTAATTGCTCGACAGCGCCCGCGCGAAAAGTATCCGCTGCACCTAAGACCACACTTTTACCTTGTTTAAGGTAACGATTAGCGAGTTTAGCGATAGTCGTCGTTTTCCCAACCCCATTTACTCCCACTACTAACAAGACTTCAGGATGATGATTAAAGGTAATTTCGTTATCGCTTGTACTTGGTGCGTAGTCACGAAACATTGTATCAATGAGTGCTTCATTGGCCGCCTCAAGCGTCATAATTTTTTCTTTTTTAATTTGTTCGGCGAGTTCATTAATAATCTTCATCGTTAAACTCGCTCCCACATCGGCTTCAATGAGGATCTCTTCGAGTTCATCAAAATAGTTAGATGGGATTGGGGCGTTCCCTTCACCAATCTTTTGGATTTTATCGGTAAAGGATTTCTTCGCTTTATCTAAACCTTTATCGTAGGTTAAAAGACTATCACTAGATTTTGCTTCGTGAGAAAATTTCTTTTTAATAAAAGAAAATAAACCCATATTACTTTCCTTTCGCTAATTTATTTAAAGCGGCTTTGGCGGCGGCTTGTTCCGCTTTCTTTTTGCTACCACCAAAACCATAACCTAAACAAACGCCATCGTAATATAAGCCAACTTTAAAGCTTGGGTTATTCGCTGGTCCATGTTTACTCATCACGCGATATGATAAATCGGTGTGGTGATCAGCCTGACATAATTCTTGGATTTTGGTCTTATAGTCAACACTTGCTTCATAGTTAAAGTGAATAATCTTATCTTTAAAGATTCTTTCCACCACCTTAAAGGTGTAATCAAAACCCCGGTCTAAATAAATCGCCCCGATAAAGGCTTCAAAGACATCTTCAAGAATCTTGGGTGATTTATTTAAATCAGTTTTAAATGATGGCCCCACTTTAATATATTTAGCGAATTCATATTGATAGGCTAAGCGCGAAAGACCATTGGTGTCCACTAAAGAACTTCTTAAGCGGGTTAATTCACCTTCGTGTAAGTCTTTGCGGAGTTTATAAGATAAAGTCGCAATCGAAGCGCCAAGCACTGAATCACCAACGTATTCTAGCCGTTGATAGTCTTCAACCTTATGTTCGCCTAGATTAACACTAGGATGCGTAAAAGCGGCAAGATAAAGTTCATAGTGATGGGCTTTAACTTTAAAACGCGAAAGAAGCGGTTTAAGACGTTTATCACTCATCGCCCACTCCTTCCTTGATTTTCTTCACTAAATCGTTCTTAACGCACATATAAGCGGTTTCTAACGCATTCTTAAAGGCGATGGCGTCACTATTACCATGGGCTTTCACCACGACTTTCTTCATGCCAATAAACATCGCTCCCCCTAAAGGTTTAGAGGATAACATATTAAGTTTCTTCTTTAAATCACGCTTAACCAGTAAATAAGCGAGTTTATGAGAGAGTGATTTAGTAAAGGTTTCTCTTAATAATGTTTTAACAACATTACCAGTTCCTTCGAGCGCTTTTAAAGCAATATTACCCGTAAAGCCATCAGTCACAATAATATCAACATTACCTTGAAGAATTTCGCTACTTTCAATATAACCCGCAAAATGAGGCAGCATTAATTCAACAATCTTTTCTCTTGTTGCTTGAACAAGTGGACTACCCTTACCTTCTTCAACTCCATTACTAAGTAACGCGAAGTTCGGAGTCTTATGATACACCGCTTCATAATATATGACCGCCATCTTAATAAAGGAAATTAATTCATCAACACTATTTTCGTTACTGGCACCTAAATCTAGTAATAAAGTTTTCTTTTCGGGTTTTAAGGTAGGAATTGGCGAAATTAAAGCGGGACGAAGAATCCCGTTAAGTTTCTTCACGCGGATACTCGCTAAAGTGAGTAAAGCACCCGTACTACCACAAGACACAATCGCGTCCGCTTCATCACTCACTAACATATTGACGGCTTTCGCCATACTTGAATCTTGATCGTGTAAGATATCTAACGCGTGCGCGTCCATTGGCATCACTTGATTGGCGTCAATAATCTTCACGTTCTTACTTTCTAACGGGGCTAAGATGTTTTTGGGACCAACCGCAATGACATTAACATCGGAATGCGCTTTTAAAAAAGCGTTTAATCCTTCGTAAGTGGCAGCAACCCCTAAGTCGCCACCTAATAAATCAACGACAATTTTCATACAACCATTATTATACAATAACTAAAAAGAGAGAAAGACGACTTTTCCGTTAAGTAATTAGTTAAGCGTTCACGCTTGGAGTCGATGGTGCTGGGAAAATTTGATTCGCATATTGTGACCAGGACTTATCGGATTTAAATGCTTCGAGTAATGCCGCAGGAACATAAATTTTGCATTCCCCTTCTATCCCGAGCGTGTCAACGAAATCTGGAATATCTTCTACTAGACTTAAATCAAATACTTTAAGATTTGGATTATTCCAGAACACCCTGTAACCAAGAGTGGCTAAATCTGCGCCGAGAGTTACCGATTCAAGCCCGGCTCCACTAAACGCGTTATTACCACATGTAATAATACTAGGGAAAGTTATCGATTTAATTGATGGGCGACCTGTTATAAGAGTATCAAAAGCGTTTGTATCTACATATTTTAATTGTTTTAAACGCAAATTATCGATAGCGATGACTGTTTCGGTAAAGGCGTTTTTGCCAATGTATTCTAACTGGCATTTTTCCGCATCATAATCAATTGTTTTCAAAGCTTGGAACCAGGAAAAGGCGTTATTGTCGATTGATTTTAAACCATTTGGAAGAGTTATTTTTTCTATGGTTTGATTTTTAACCCCACCACCGCCAATAGGATGAAAAACAGTAATTTTTGCATTCTCTTTGTCGAGTGTTATATCCGTTAATGCGGTATGCGCAAGCGCATCTGCGCCTATTTCTTCAATTGTTTTGGAAAACGCAAACGACTTTAAGTTTGAGCAATTATCAAACGCTTTTTCTTTGATTATTGTAACACTAGGTGCATCCACCTTTTGAATATCATTGTTCCCTTGCATACACAATGATTCGATGACTCTTACTTCAACGGAATTAGGAGCACGCCCATAATCGCTAATCTTTAATTCCGATTCAACCTCCCACTCAGTCACTTTTGGATCAATTTTGCTAGCGATACCGATATAAAATTCATCCTTTCCATTATCAGATGTCTTTTGATTATCGTGATACAAATTAATTTTGTATTTATTATCCACGTCGTTACCGGTATAACAAAGCCCATACTTGGTAATGCCAGAAGCATTCCAATCATCCTGCCATTCCTCAGCCTTAGTTTCTTCTTCGCACCACACTTGGCATTTCGTTTCGTTATCCATCTTAAAAACATCGCTCCCCATCGATGCGATTGTGTCGTAGTATAAGGTAACTGGTATATCACCCGCTAAAGCGTAGCAATTCATAAAAGCGTGATCACCGAATTTTAAACCATATAAATTATGTTCACCGTCAAATCTATTCGCATAACTAGGTTCAAAGGTTAAAGTTTTTAAATTACTACAACCACGGAAAGCCTCCGCATCAAGTGAAATTTTGGGATTCTCTTTAAAGTCAACTTCCGTAACTAAACCACGAACATTCTTGCCTGAAAAAGCTTGATAACCAATCGAGATAACTGGCAACACTTCTTCTTTATTTTTAATGTTTATTGTTAATTCCTTTGGAATTACTACTTTACCAGAAGTATCATTCAATTTTAAACATTCTAAAATGGTGATTTCCTCTTGTTGTAAAGCGTTCTTTTTAACTAAGCAAGAATATTGTCCCGTCGTATCTATATTTTTACTAGCACAACCATATATAATTTCGGCAACCCCAGCATCCCCGATATTTTCAAGAGTGATTTCGCTTTCCGTATTAAAACAATATAACCGCAATAGAGTGCAATTTTTGAAAGCATCATTCTTAGCTAATATAACATCTTTCCGTAAAACTAACTCACCTAAGTTTCCGCAGTTAATAAAAGCCTTTTCGCCAATGGTGGTGATTCCGTTTTGAATTAACGCTGTTTCTAATTTTGAACAACCGGCAAAAGTGCCCTCTTCAATGGTTTTACTTTCTAGCGTTGGTAAGACGCAATCCCTTAAGTTGGTACAACCGCTAAAAGCATAACTACCGATGCTCGTCATTTTGGATGGCAAATGAAAATTATTAAGTTGACTAATACCATTTAAAGCGTAATCAGGGAGACTATCAAGACACTCGGGAAAAGTAATCTGTGTAATATATTGATTACCCAGTGCATAGGGTCCGTCTATATCAGAAAACGAAATTTCGCTAAGATTACCATAAATAATGATTTTAGGATTTTTAGTTGTGGCAAGATAGGGATGGATACATTTTGAATCAATTGTCCCATCACCCCAGTCGACAATGAACGGACCATCATCTTCGGTAGTGCAATCAAATTTAACAACATAATCAGGATCAGGCGTTATATTTTCTTCTGTAACAAGTGAAACGTACATGGCGGGCATCTTTTTGGAAGCGATGGTTAAACTAGCGTCGCCTTTACAAGTGGCAGTAAATATATGAGTATCTGGATTATAAGTATAATCATCTGACGGAACGCCATTAATGGCGAAATCAATATGATCTTCAATTGAATAAGCCGCGCTTTCGGCATCAATCTCGTAGGTAACAAATTCGTTATAATTATGGGTTTCAACAAATTCAGATTTACCATTAATCGTACAATGTTCACCAATAAAGGCAAAATCAACTGTTTTATCGTAATGGGCGTATAACGTCAAATCAGAAGTTACAGGAGTATTAAAATCATAATGGTTTAGGCACGTTTCATCACTACACCAATCAATAAAGGTACCAAAATCCGCACGTGGATCATCGGGTTTAACTGCTTTCTCACCATCTTTTACTCGTTGCGTATCAATATGCGGCGTGCCACCATTACATTCAAATGTAACAAAGTGTTCTATTACGGATGGAGGAACATCGCCACCGCCATTACAACTTACCAAAAAAAGCGTAAGCATTATTGGTGTAATTAATATTGTCTTTTTCATAGATACATTTTACCACACCTATTTACATGTGGTATAACCACATATTTAAACATTGGTGAATTTATCGTTATTAATCTCTTCGTTTGCTTCTTTAAGTAAACGACGGAAACCAGGTTCTAAACGATGAAGTAAAATAAACTTGCTATCTTCTCTAGCGCAGGTAAACATCTTAAAGTCATCGATAAGATTAACAAAGTTAAAAGATGGTAATCCTGATTGCCGGTATCCGCCTAACTCACCGGGTCCTCTACGCTTTAAGTCTTCGTTAGCGATATAAAAGCCGTCATTTGAACGAACCAAGACTTCAAGCTTATCGCGTTCACTTTCTTCACTACCATCATAGATGAGGACACAATTTGCTTTTTTGCCATCACGCCCAATCCGACCGCGTAATTGATGAAGACTCGCTAAACCAAAACTACTCGCATCATAGATAATCATTAAATTCGCGGTTTTAACATCGAGCCCTACTTCAATCACCGTAGTGGAAATAATAATTGGATATTGATTCTTTTTAAAACTCTCTAATGCGTAGAGCTTCTCTTCTTGGCTAAGCTTACCGTGTAACAAAGCTACTTTACCTGGATATTTAAGTAAGTAACGGGCGAAGAGCGTCTCTACTGTTACTTTATCCGCGGTTAAATCATCCATGATTAAAGGCGCAATAATATAGACTTGTTGATGATGTGCGAGTGAATCGTTAATTAATTCATCAATCTTCTGATCGTTACTACTTGTAATAAGGGTGTTCACTTGTTTATTATCAAACGGAAACTCTTTGAGAGTTGATACATCTAAGTCACCGTAAATGGTTAACGCGAGAGTACGAGGAATTGGCGTCGCACTCATCAAGAGTAAATCCGCGTGTGAACCCTTCGAGGCTAAAAGTAACCTTTGGTTAACCCCAAAGCGATGTTGTTCATCAATGACCGCTAAACCTAAAGAAGAATATTCAACACTTTTTGAAAATAAGGCGTGGGTCCCCACCACAATATCAATCTCATGATTAATTAAACCGAGTTCAATCGCCTTCTTCTCTTTATATGGGGTTTGCCCCACTAACAAGGCAATCTTCATCTTGGTATCTTTAAATAAATTACATAGAGTCACATAGTGTTGTCTAGCTAAAGCGTCGGTTGGGGCCATTAAGGCACCTTGATCGTTTCTAAGATAATTACCATATAAGGCAAGCGCGGCCACTAACGTCTTACCACTACCAACATCCCCTTGTAATAGACGATACATAAGACTTGTCTTATTCATATCAAATAAGATTTCAATTAAGGCTTCATCTTGTGACTTAGTTAATTTATAAGGTAATGTCTTAATAAATTCATCCACAAGTTTCGTGTTAATGTGTTGTTTCTTATTCTTTTCTAACTTTTTATTTTCTTCGCGGATAAGTTCCGTCTTTAAAGTAAACTTTAAACACTCTTCGTATTTAAGCACACGTAAACCCGCATGAACATCTTTAAAGTCTTTGGGATGATGAAGAAGTTCTAACGCTTCCTTCCGAGGAAGTAAACGATACTTCTTCATGAAATATGCGGGAACGACATCTTTAATCTCGTAGTTATTCTCACGATAATAACTAAATGCCCGGTCAACGAGTCGTCGATACGTTAATTGGTCAACTTCACTTGGTAAAGAATAGACGGGTTTAGCTTCGGTATGACTAACTGCGTTATATTTAGAGATATTAACTAAGTTAACTTTATGCTTCTTTTGATCAAAGACACCCACTAAAACATATTTAACTCCACTATTAAGGATCTTTACTAAATAAGGACGATTATACGCTTCAATATTAAATTCATTACCCGCTAAGGTCCGAAAACCAAATCTCACTAATGAAACACGAGCGAAGTGTGATAAGGTTGGGAAACGCGTAATATAACCATAAAAAACGACACGTGACTTATCTAATATCATCACTTCGTTTTCCGTTGGATTCATATCTTCATAGGTACGAGGAGTGTGTTCTAAAACATCCAGATAAGTTCTAATCCCGTAATGCGCTAAAGCGCGATTAATCGTTTGGCTTTTGCTGAGCTCCATAATAATATTATGAAACAAATAATTTACTTCGGGGGAACGAAATTAATTATTTAATTAAAGCAATGGTTTTTTCGGCTTTCTTTTTATTCGCTTTTTTAAAGCTCACCCGGTGGTGTTTTAAATAATCTTCAAGATTGCTTTCACCCTTAAAGGTAATTCTTAAATACATTTGGTCATCACTCTTATTATGTTGATAAGATAAATAACCATATCGTACAAGTTGATGAATATCACTCGCTAATTGACGACCTTTAACACTAGTTAAAGTCGAGAAGGTTTTTAATTTCATAAAAGGCGCAGTTTCTTCATCAATAGTTCCATTAACTATCTTTAACACTCCATGAGCATTAGGATAATAATTCTTTTCATTTAATTCATAAACTGTTTCTAAGATTTTAATAACAGTTACATTCAGTTCATAGTTTGGCATACTTTAATATTATACTACATAAAAAACACCCCACGTGAATGGGGTGTTTATTATAATTAATAGTCTATTACTTTTCGGCAGAAACAAGCGAAACAACTATTTTTATGTTACCGGTTATGTATTGTGCAGGAATTTTGCAATCTGCAGTTGCCACAGTGCCAGGTAGCGGTGTAATACGCATCCAAATGTCTTTTTCCTCTTCTTTGGTAAAAGATTTTATTTCTTGGTCATTAACATAAAATTTTATTTTATCCTTATTTTGATAATAATTTTCAGGCAAAGTTTTCGCGAATTTTGGTTCTTCTATTGTTTTCAACTCAACGTATGTCTCAAAATCTTTTTTAGCAGGAGCAGTTAGTGCAGTAGACACTACTTCGTAAAACATTTTGTCGTCTTTTTCTTGTATATCAACACTCACTGTGAATTGGAGTGGTTTTAATTCAGGAAATTTGATTGAAACCGTCCCTTTTTCAAGATCCTTAAGAACGCTTGCGTTAATAGAAAATCTTGCATGAGTGTGATCGACAGCATCTCGCTCGTATACATAATCAGTGATGGGAGTAGGATCATTGCTATCGTCAGCAACATAAGTAACAACAATTTCAGTGTTTTTTGCTGGTAATTCAAGCACGTCTTCACCTTCTGCTTGTTTTAAAACTACATCAGTAGTATAACTATCACCCTTTCTAACTTGATCAGTGGCAAGCTCAATTTCACCAGAAAATCCAGGCGCCCCTGCATTGAAGGTCAACAACGGATCAGATTCATGCAAATTCGCTTTTATTACAATATTTCCTGTGGAACACGCTTGACTAAGAGTGATGGATCCTTTATCAATATCATCAGTTGATATGTTCCAATCAACAACCTTATAT
Organism: Bacilli bacterium; assembly: GCA_024408565.1. Taxonomy (GTDB): domain Bacteria; phylum Bacillota_I; class Bacilli_A; order RFN20; family CAG-826; genus UB1719. The sequence goes on along the minus strand of JAKSUW010000004.1, from coordinate 35,629 downwards.
GTTTCTTTGTCGGTTTTTCCGTTTACAGAAACTTCAAAATCAGTTTCGCTTGTAGGCAATTCCAAAATTTTCTCAGGAGTGTGCACTTTCAATGGTTTAAAAATCAGGTCACTGTTAAAGGCCACTGTACCACCAGGTGTTACGCCGTGTTTACTTAAATCAATTTCATAATCTTCACGATCATCAGGAGCGATTCCCTCAATCACAACTCCGTATTCAAATTTTGGAAGTTCACCTTCAAACGTTAACCATAAGTCTGTATCTTTACTAGTTTTCGATTTAGCAATTTCATCAATAACTTTTTTTGGTATGGTAAAATTAGCCGTTCTATGATCTAATTTATCAACCTCATATGTGTATTGTTCTTCAGTTAATGTCGTCCAGGAAGCACCGGCACCAGTACCACCATAAGAAACTTCTAATTGTTTAGAATTACTTGGCAACTCATACCAATCCCCGGCATCTGTTCCGCTTTTTTCAATCAAAGTTATTTTTGTTTCATAAGCTTGTCCGGCAAAAACTTTTTCATTTTCTAATTCAATTGATAAACCTAATGATTCATCATCGACTTCGCCTTGAGCATTTAATAAAAGAGTAGATGAAGGTTTATTTCCGCCACATCCGATTAATGTACCCGCACCTGCTAAAGCAAAGATTGGTAATGCAAATAAGTATTTTCTATTTTTCATATTTTTTTACCTCTTGCGACATATTATACATAAAACGAGTGAAAATGTTAACATTTTTTCGTTATTTATATTTAACACTCGTGCGTATATATACATAAATTGAATAAAAATACCCCGAATTAACGGGGTATTTAAGTTATTTAGGGATATTCTTAATTACTTAAGAATTTCGCTCACGGTACCCGCACCAACGGTCCGGCCACCTTCACGGATGGAGAACTTAGTTCCCTTTTCAATCGCGATTGGGTGAATGAGTTCGATGGTGAGTTCCACGTTATCACCAGGCATAACCATCTTCACATCGGCCGGAAGAGTGATGACACCAGTAATATCGGTTGTACGGAAATAGAATTGTGGACGATAGTTACTTAAGAACGCAGTATGACGTCCACCTTCTTCTTTCTTTAAGACGTAGACAGTGGCAGTGAACTTAACGTGAGGAACAATCGTTCCCGGTTTCGCTAAGACTTGACCACGGATAACTTGATCACGGTTGATACCTCTTAAGAGGACACCAACGTTATCACCCGCTTGAGCGTACTCAAGGGTCTTCCGGAACATTTCTAGACCAGTAACAACGGTCTTTTGGGTTGGTTTAATACCAACGATTTCCATTTCGTCGTTGAGATTGCATTTGCCGCGTTCGACCCGGCCCGTGACAACGGTACCACGACCAGAAATGGTCATAACGTCTTCGATTGGGAGTAAGAATGGTTTATCAACATCACGCACTGGATCTGGGATGTTCGCATCAACCGCATCCATAAGCGCTTCGATTTGTTTAGCCGCTTCCGCATCGCCGTCGAGCGCCTTTCTCGCACTACCACGGATCACAGGAACTTTATCACCTGGGAAACCATAGGAAGTGAGTAAGTCACGGACTTCCATCTCGACTAAGTCGAGTAATTCTTTGTCGTCAACTAAGTCAACTTTGTTGATGAAGACGCAGATGTAAGGAACACCAACTTGGCGAGCAAGTAAGATGTGTTCACGCGTTTGTGGCATGACGCCATCAGTACCCGCAACCACTAGGATTGCTCCATCCATTTGCGCTGCACCAGTAATCATGTTCTTAACGTAGTCAGCGTGCCCCGGGCAGTCAACGTGAGCGTAGTGACGCTTCGCGGTTGAGTATTCAATGTGGGCAGTATTAATCGTAATACCACGTTCCTTCTCTTCGGGTGCTGCATCGATTTCGTTATACGCTTTCGCGACCGCACCGCCTTTTGCCGAAAGGACTTTAGTAATTGCCGCGGTTAAAGTGGTTTTACCATGGTCAACGTGGCCAATCGTACCAATGTTAACGTGGACTTTACTTCTGTCAAATTTCTCTTTTGCCATAAAAAATCTCCTCTTTTCTCTTCGAATGCTAAATTCGTAGCGTGTTATATCTTATAGCAAGTTATTGTTAATTGCAAACTTTTTTCACTATCTAAATACGCGTGGGTGAAATAAATGATGTTTTTAATCTAATTATGATTAAAACTAATATAATAATAAAAGGTATGCTTAAGCTCGTCGACATTAAGAAAATCTTTCAATCCTATCCGATTAATAGCGAAATAATTAAGGCTATTCCCTATGGCGAAGGTCATATTAATAATACTTATTTAGTAACTTTCAAAAATAAAGATCAGTATATTCTACAAATCATTAACGATAAGATTTTTCATCCCGTCTCGCACTTAATGGAAAATTATGTTGCCGTGACTAAATTTACTCACCAAGCGATTACTAAAAGAGGTGGCGATCCATTCCGCGAAACGATTAATGTCGTTTTTACTAAGAATAAAAAGTCCTATGTCAAATACCAAAATCTATACGCGCGGGTGTTATATTTTATTAATCACACAATCACTCTACAAATTATTAAAAAACCACAAGATTTTTATTACACTGCGGTGGCGTTTGCGAATTTCTATAAAATTTTAGCGAAGTTTGATGCGCGTAAATTATACGAAATTATCCCTAATTTCCATAACACCGAACTTCGTTATAAAGCTTTCTTAAAAGCGGTTAAACTCGATAAGATGAAACGCGCGAAGACTTGCCAAAAAGAAATTAAGTTTATTATTGACCATCAACAATATTGTCCATTAATTGTTAATATGTTAAAGAAGAAAACAATTCCGACGCGCGTTACTCATAACGATACAAAACTAAACAATATCTTGTTTGATGAAAAAACGCACCACCCCATCGCGGTTATTGACTTAGACACGATTATGCCCGGTTCGCTTTGTTATGATTTTGGTGATGCAATTCGTTTTGGCACCAACTCCGCGAAAGAAGACGACAAAGATTTAAGCAAAGTGCACTTCCGGCTTGATTTATACGAAATCTTTTTAAAAGGTTTCTTAAAAACCTTAGGTAAAGTGATTACCAAGAAAGAAAAAGAAAATTTAGCGTTAGGAAGTATCATGATGACACTAGAATGTGGGATGCGTTTCTTAACTGATTATCTTGAAGGTGATCATTATTTCCATACCAAGTACCCTACTCATAACTTAGTGCGTGCTCGCACTCAACTTAAATTAGTGAGCGAAATGGAAAAGCAATACAAACAAATGAATAGTTTAATTAATAAATATTAAAAGGAGAAATAATTATGAAAAAACTAACCGTTGCAATTATTGGCGGAGGAAGCCGTGGGATTGATGCTTATGGCACTTTAATGCATAAATCGAATCAATACCAAGTCGTAAGCGTGTGTGATGCGCGGGCTGTCCGGCTTACGTTAGCGAAGAAAGAATTTAAAATTCCATCACGCTTATTATTTAAAGACGAGAAGGCTTTCTTTAAGAAGAAATTAGCCGATGTGTGTATTGTGGCAACCCAAGATCAAGACCATGTCCGGCACGCGATTAAAGCGATGAGCCTTGGCTATCATGTGTTACTTGAAAAGCCTATCACCCCAAGTAAGAGTGAATGCTTCCGTTTATTAGCTGCGCAGAAAAAGTACAAAAGAAAGGTGATTGTTTGTCACGTCCTTCGTTACGCGCCAGCGTATCTAGAAGTCGCCCGCTTAATTGATCAAGGCACGATTGGAACATTAATGGATATTGACGCCCTTGAACAAGTAGCCTATTGGCACCAGGCCCATAGTTTTGTCCGGGGTAATTGGCATGATAGTAAAAAGACTTCGCCAATGATTTTAGCCAAATGTTGTCACGATATGGATTTATTACAATATTACGCGAAGAGCCGCTGTCAATATGTGTCATCGATGGGTCGCTTAGATTTCTTTAATAAAGAGCATCAACCGAAAGGTGCGAGTAAACGGTGCGCGACTTGTAAATATATTGATACTTGTCCCTATAGCGCTAAAAACATTTATATCAAAATGTGGAAAGAAAAGGGTTCACCAAAAAACGATTGGCCCTTTAATGTCACCTGCACCACTTATCCTTTAACAGAGAAGAATCTAAAGAAAGCGTATGAAAGTAATGAATATGGCGAGTGTGTCTTTACTTGTCGCAATGATGTTGTTGATCATCAACAAACCATTATGACTTTTGAAAACGGGGTGACCGCTAATTTATGTATGACTGGCTTTACCGCGAAGCCCGGTAGAATCTATAAATTCCATGGCACCACCGGGGAAATTGATTTAGACGAAGAGCGGCACGAAATTTTAATTAAACGCTTTGGTGAAAAAGCTGTTACTGTTCCGTTTAATAAAATCCAAAGCAAATGTTCATTTGGTCATGGCGGCGGCGATGAAGGTCTAGTCAATGCACTTTATCAAATTGTGACGGGTAAAAAAGATGGAGCCGCTACAACCTTAGCCTCATCCATTGAAAGTCATTTGATGTGTTATGCCGCGGAAGAAAGTCGCTTAAAGCATGGCCAACTAATTACTATTAAGCACGCTAAGTGATTAGAATTTATAAATAAAATAACCAAGGCCTAAACCGATTTTTCCACCTTGCTTTAAATATTTTAAATATTTTTTCTGGAGACTCGTTTTGGCTTTTAGTTTACTTAAGTCACTTGTGTCATCATCAAATAAACGCCACATCTCTTCACTTTGGTCTTTCACCGGAATCATCTTAATTAATTTAAAGAGTTTTGAGAAACGATAAATATTAGAATCTTTCCCAACAAACTCTAACGTCTTATTAAATAAGAACCAGGAATCACAACTAAAGAGAATGTAATCCTTAAAATACGGTGGGAAGAATTTCTTCGCTCGGGCGATTGACTTCTTACATTCCTTAATATCAAGTGGTTCACCGTTTCGCGCGATATGAACATTTAAACACGGTTGCCCCGCTTTTAAGTGAACGTTTTTATTATCGTAGTCGGCTAAGAAAGTATAGACTTCAAATTGAAGTCTTCCTAAAGAAAACAATCTTAATTTAAAGAAACTACCATACCACGGGGTCACAAATAATCCCCAGGTATGTTTAACAAGTTTACATTCAATTGCCTTATATTTAAGATCCGTCATTGTTTCAATAAATAAAGCGTTTGATAAATGGTTCTTCTTATATAAGACTTCTTGTTTTTCGCACAGTAATAAACAAAATAGTAAGTCACCTAGATATTGATTGATCTTATATTTTTTAAGAATCGGCTGCCAACTCGCAATGAGTTTAGGAAAATCAACATTTTCGTTTTTATATTGTTTTAATATCTTTTCGATATCTTTCTTGTTTTTAATCTTTTGGTAGGCGTTTAAAACTTCTTCTTGGCAATCCTTAGGAAATTTAAGCCGCTTTAAAATACTAACTAAATAGGACATATCTAGGCCCGCTTCCGTTCACTAAGTTCTTTACAAATACTAGTGTATTTAGCGTCACTTAAATCATAGAACTTCACTAATAAGAAGAAGGCAACCGCGAGTAAGATGGCAGGTACTACCACACACCAAACACGCATACCATAAATCATGCCTGGATTATTTAAGGCGTTTCGAATCACTTCTTCATTTAACCTAGCGGCTTCTTCAGGATCTGGTAAGTTATTATTATCGTTAATCGCTTTCGATACCGCGATATAGCCAGTTGAATACATTGCCGCGTCAGTAATAAGGATTTGAATACTACTAGCGAACTTCGTCGCAAACGGGCGCATTGAGAAGATAACTGATTCTTGCCGACGACCACTAATATATTCGTTATATTCAACGGTGTTTTCCATAAAGAGATAAATCACGTTATAGGTACAACTATTCGCCACATACATCACCAACGCGATGATAAATAAGAGTGTGACATAAGCAGGACTCACTGTACCAAAGACAAAACTCGGAGCAATAAAGGATGTTCCACCTAAAGGTGCCCCATAGATAAAGAAGAGAAGATAAGAGACAATCATCGTACTCATACAAATCTTAAAGACTTTCATCTTTGGGACTTTATCTAGAATACGTGGCATAAATAACATTGGGATAACAATCGCCCCAATCTTCACAAAACTAAACCAGCTCATTAACTGGAAGCCCGCGTTATAGCCAACGGCTAAAAGGAAGACATCTTGCATTAAACCTTCTAGGCTAAATAAGGAGATAAACCAGACAAAGATAACAATGACCATGATTCTCACTAAGCGGTTCTTTTTAAAGATTTCAATCATATCGCGGAATCGCGGTGGTTCGGCTTTTGCTTCTGCGGCTAAATTGCGTTTATGTTCAGGGCAGAAGAAGAATAAAGCGGTTTGTCCCACTACAAATAAGAAACCAATGATAATCGCAGCAACCCAATAGGCATTTTGAATACCAAGCGAGGTTTGCGCCATAAACGGCACGATAAGGGAGATCATAAATGATCCACCGTTTTCAAAAATCATTAATAAGGAAGTGACTCTCGTTCTTTGCTTTTCGTTACTTGACATACTTGGAAGCATTGAACAGAAGGCAATATCGTTCATGGTGAAGGTCATGCCCCAAAGTAAATAGAAGACCGCAAACCACGCCACAAATCCCCATCCACGACACCAAGTACAGAACGCCGGCGTTAAGAATAACGCTAGGACAGTCGCGGTATTAGTCAATGAGCCAAGGAATATCCACGGCTTATATTTACCGGTTTTAAAATGACATTTTTCAATAATAACACCCATAAACGGGTCATTCACGGCGTCAAAGATTCGGTAACCAATAATAATGCCAGAAATTGTGGCAAACATCGCCTCGTAGTTACCGTCTAAGTAACCAGCCTTCGTAATAAAAGTGATTAAGAAAACTGACACCATCGCGTACACCGCGTCGCGACCTAAACCACTCGTGGTATAAATCCACTTGGTGCGTTTTGGAATAATTTCATCGCTATAGGTTCGACCTATTTTGCTCGTTAATCGTTCAAACATAAAACTCTCCTTTTATAAAATTAGACTGGCTGCTCCTATAATACCACTATCATAGTGGAGCGAGGCAACATCAACAAGCACTTTAGCGGTTCCTTTAATCCCGTAATGATGCTTTTTTAAATAAATATTTAACGGCTTAGTTAATAAACTACCAGCTTTAGCAATCCCACCTGATAATAAAATAACTTCGGGACGGAAGATAATACAATAATTTAAAATCCCTTCACCTAAATAGGTGATGTATTCATTAATCACTTTCTTAGCGATTGGATTACCTTTTTCATATAAAGTGAAAATATCTTTAACTGGTATTTCTTTTTTAAACGCTTTAGCGGCGTCTTTTTTAAGCGCCTTCGCACTCACATAAGCTTCGAGACATCCAAGTCGACCACAACCGCATTTTCGTCCGTGATAGTCAATCGACATGTGACCAAGTTCGGCCCCTTGACCATTATTACCCTCAACTAAATGTTTATTAGCAATAATCCCTCCCCCAACGCCGGTTCCAAGCGTTAATAAAATTAACGAATTAACGTTTTTATATTTACCAAAACGCGCTTCCGCTAGAGCGGCCACATTCGCGTCGTTACTAATTTTTACTTTTAATTTGGTTAATTTGGTTAACGTCTTAATGATATTAATTTGCCGCCACGAATTTAAAGTTGTTGAAGAATATAATAGTTCACCCGTCGATAAATCAAGAATGCCTGGCATCCCGACGCCAATGCCTTTTATGTCGTATTGTTTGTGGTATTGGTTAATAATTTTAGCAATTCGCTTTAAAGCGCTTAAACCAGCTTCCTTCGGATCAACGCGAAAGGCGTCTTGTTTAAGGACTTTGCCTTGTTTAGAAACAACACCAATTTTTATATTGGTTCCACCAACATCAATCCCAATCGCGTTCATTATTTTGCCTTCGCTTCTTTTAAATCCTTTTTATTGCGCTTATCAATTTCATCACAAATTTTGGCGTAATACTTTTCGTCGATAAAGTAATATTTACGAATTAATAAATAACAAGTAATGATACAAAGTAATGGAATAATCACCATGATTAGTTTTAAACCCCAAACTTGGCTAGCGGTAACAGTTTGTAATACTTTCGTAATCTCGGCTTCTTTTTCCGCGGGGCTTAAGGGTGAATCATTAATCTTACCAATCTCGCCTTCAATCTTATTAATACCCGTAGCTAATAAGGCAACAAACACCACCCCTTCTTTAATCGAAGAAGAAAGTTTAGTGGAGAACGGCCGGAGCGAGAAAATAATCGATTCTTGCCGGTCGCCAGTCTTATATTCGTTATATTCAATCGTGTTACTCATCATGATTAAGAAAATGTTATAGGCAATGGTTTGTGATAACACCATCAAAGCCGAAAGGATACAGAAGCAAGTCGCGTAGCCCGCGCCTAAGCCTCCACCAAGAATTTGCGGTGGCGCAATTAAATTATTACCGATTGGCGAACCATAGAATAAGAAGATAATCCGGGTTGCTAACATCCCCACTAAGCCAACATTAGCGATTTTTCTTAATGAAAACTTCTTTAATAGTAACGGAATAAATACGGGTGGTAATAAAACCGCGGCGGTATTAACGAAAGTGAAATAGAACTGTAATTGTTTTGCTTCATTATAACCAGCAGTAATCCAAAGCACATCATTCATTAAGCCGTTAATAATATGAATGGAAATATAATAGAGTAAAATCACGATAATCATCGTTCGCACTTGCGAATTATTCTTTAAGACATTAAATAAGTCTTTCACGCTTGCCGGCTTCTCGGCTTTCCGGTCTAGTAAATTTCGTGAACGCTCCTTACAAAAGATAAAGACACAAGTTTGACTAATGATAAATAAACCGGTAACAATGAGACAAATCACCCAATAGGCATCGGTGCCTAAAATATTCGTTTGGGTTAAAAAAGGTGTTAAAGCGGTCACCACAAATTCACCAATGTTACAACAAAATAGAACAATGGAAGTCACTTGCGCTCGTTCTTTTTCAACACTTGACATGCTCGGGAGCATACTCCAATAGGCAATGTCATTCATCGTAAAGCCAATATCCCACAATAAATAGAAAACCGCGAACCAACCAACATACACCCAATCGCGACACCAGGGGAAGATTTTCGGCCCACAGAACAAGGCTAAATAGGTAATCATCGAAATGAAACTACCAATAAAGATCCATGGTTTATATTTGCCGGTTTTAAAATGCACTCGTTCAATAATGACACCCATGATTGGGTCATTTACCGCGTCAAAGACGCGAAACGCAATTAAAACCGCTGAGATCGCACCTAAAATCGCTGCTGAACCAATATCAATAATGCCTGCTTCTTTTGCGTAAACAATTACGAAAGCCGACATTAAAGCGTAAGCGGCGTCACGAAAAGTTCCGGAAACTGAATAAGTCCATTTCGTTCCCCGCGGAATCTTTTGACCGCTATAAGTCTGACCCACGCGATTACTAATCCGCTGGAAAAGATTAATTTTATTACTCATTGTTAATATTATAACAAAAACACCCCATTAAGGGGTGCTTTTCGTTTGTGTGTTTATTAGCGGTTACTCATGCCGCTTTTCTTAATGATTTCGTCTTGGACGAATCTTGGGCATTCGCCATAGTGATCAAATTGCATGGTGTAGTTACCACGACCTTGCGTGAAACTCCGTAAGTCGGTCACGTAACCAAACATTTCCGCTAACGGGACTTCCGCATCAATCACCTTCGCGTTACCACGTTGGCTTTCACCCGTCATGTTACCACGCCGACGAGCAATATCACCAATGACATCACCATAATATTGTTCTGGGACCGTTACTTCCACTTTCATAATGGGTTCAAGAATCACGGGCGAACATTTCCGCGCAGCTTCTTTTAAGGCTAAGCTCGCCGCAATCTTATAGGCCGCTTCACTACTATCAACTTCGTGGCTACTACCATCAAAGAGGGTAGCTTTCACGTCAATCACGGGATACCCCGCAATTAAGCCACGGTTCATCGCATCAACGAAACCTTGGTTAGTTGGCTTAATGTATTCCCGTGGAACACTACCACCAACAACCGCGTCAACAAATTCAAAGCCTTTACCTGGATTTGGTTCAAACTTAATCCAGACGTGACCATATTGACCACGACCGCCGGATTGCTTAATGTATTTACCTTCGCATTCAGCGGGTACACGAATCGTTTCGCGATACCCAACTTGAGGAGCGCCAACGTTCACTTGGACACCAAATTCGCGTCTCATCCGGTCAACAATAATATCAAGGTGTAATTCACCAACACCGGCGATAATGGTTTGACCAGTTTCGCTATTGGTGTGAACCTTAAAGGTTGGATCTTCTTCGGCTAACTTAGTTAAAGCAATCGCCATCTTATCTTGGTCAGCTTTTGATTTTGGTTCCACCGCCTCTTCGATAACGGGCTCAGGGAATTCCATCTTCTCTAAGACAACATCAAGTTTTTCATCGGCTAAAGTATCGCCAGTGGTCGTATTCTTTAAACCAACAACCGCACCAATATCACCCGCATGGAGTTCATCAACTTCTTGCCGGTGGTTGGAGTGCATTAAGACGACACGAGCAATTCTTTCTTTACTGCCTTTCGTGGTATTCATCACATAACTACCACTCTTAAGAGTACCAGCATAAACCCGAACATAAGCGAGTCGACCAATGAATGGGTCAGTAGCAATCTTAAAGGCTAACGCCGCTAAAGGGGCGTTATCATCGGGATGACAAAGATATTCTTTATCGTCGGCTTGGTTAATACCTTTCGCCGGTGGAATATCAAGTGGGCTTGGTAAATAATCAACAACCCCATTGAGGAGTAATTGAATATTCTTATTTTTATAAGCCGAACCACAGAACACCGGGAAGAATGTACCAGTTAAAACGGCCTTCCGAATGACTTTCTTAATGGTGGGAATATCAGGTTCCTTACCATCAAGCACCATCATCATAAAGTCATCATCAAAACCCGCTAAGGCTTCGAGTAACTTTTGCCGTAAAGCGGAACACTTTTCTTTATATTCTTCAGGGATTTCCTTTTCAATCGGCTTTTCGTCTTTATCGCCTTCGTAGAAGTAGGCTTTCTTTTCGATTAAATCAATCGCGCCTTTAAATTCACTTTCGGCACCAATTGGGTATTGAACGGCTTCGGCGTTCGCGGCTAAACGTTCATGTAAACTCGCCACGCACATATCAAAGTCGGCGCCAATCGCGTCCATTTTATTGACAAAGACAATCCGCGGAACACCATACTTTGTCCCTTGCCGCCACACAGTTTCCGTTTGTGGTTCAACGCCGTTTTTTCCATCAAGGACAGTCACCGCACCATCAAGTACCCGTAAGGAACGTTCAACTTCAACGGTGAAGTCGACGTGCCCCGGCGTATCGATAATGTTAATCCGGTTACCATTCCAAGTCGCAGTTGTTGCAGCGGAGGTAATAGTAATACCTCTTTCTTGTTCTTGTTCCATCCAGTCCATGGTGGCTGCACCATCGTGCACTTCACCAATCTTATGGATCTTACCAGTAAAATAAAGAATCCGTTCAGTGGTCGTTGTTTTACCAGCGTCAATGTGCGCCATAATCCCGATGTTACGGGTATGGGCTAAATCAAATTCACGAGCCATAAACTATTCCTCTTACCAACGGTAATGGGCGTAAGCTTTGTTCGCATCCGCCATCTTATGAACGTCTTCTCTTTTCTTGACCGAAGCACCAGTACCATTAGCAGCATCAATAATTTCCGCGGCTAAACGGTCTTGCATCGTCTTTTCGTTTCTTAAACGAGCGTAGGTAACTAGCCATCTTAAACCAAGCGCAATTTTACGTTCTGGTGTCACTTCAATTGGTACTTGATAGTTAGCTGCCCCAATACGTCTCACTTTTAATTCAACTTCGGGCATGATGTTATTTAAGGCTGTACCAAATACATCCATTGCGGGTTTTTCAGTTTTCTTTTCGACGACTTTAAACGCGTCATATAAAATGTTTTGCGCCGTTCCGCGTTTCCCATCGATCATAATGCGGTTAATTAACCGGGTCACTAATTTTGAATTATAGACCGGATCTGGTAACACGTCTCTTTTGGCGACTCTTCCTTTACGTGGCATATTTTATTCCTCCATTAATTATTCAGATTTCTTGGGCTTTTTAGTGCCGTATTGGCTCCGACCTTGACGGCGCGCTTCAATACCCGCACAGTCAAGCGTTCCACGAATAATATGATAACGGACACCTGGTAAGTCCTTCACCCGGCCACCCCGAATCATCACTGTGGAGTGCTCTTGTAGGTTATGACCTTCCCCACCGATGTAGGCCGTCACTTCGTAACCGTTACTTAAACGCACACGAGCGTATTTCCGTAACGCTGAGTTTGGCTTTTTCGGAGTCATGGTTCCCACCCGGGTACAAACACCCCGCTTTTGGGCACCGTTTTGGTCCTTTTCAATCTTTTTTAATGAGTTCCAGCGCTTATTTAAAGCTGGCGCTTTACTCTTGTAGGTCGATGATTTACGACCCTCTCTCACTAATTGGTTAATTGTTGGCATATGTTCCTCCTATGTTCACAATACCGTGTGTATCAAACACTGAATTTTAATCGCTGACAAAATCGCAGCGAGGTATATATTACTAGTCTTTTTCGACTTGTCAAATAATTTTATCCATAAAAAATGAGGAAGATGAATGGTATCACCCTCCTCATAATTTAATTAGTATGACTAACTATTGAGGTTTAATGTTTGTGTAGATTGCTTGTACACTTGATTGATCTTTATCACAAACAGCGCTAATGGATAATTTATCTTTTACTTTTAATGAATAGAGACAGAAGCTGATTAAAAAGGTATTTGATCCTTCTCCCTCTGCACTACCAAAATTAAATGTTTTTTCGAGTGTAGGATCATCATCTATCTTTTCCATGTATTCCTCCATAGTGTATTTAGATTTTGTAAGTTTTTCGCCATTATATAAAACACTGATGGAGCCTTCGTCAAAAATCTCGTAGCCTTTTGGCTCTCCGCTTTCGCTCATCTCGCCAACTAGGAAACCATTAACGTGTGATCCAATTTGATCCATCTTACTTAAATCAATTTCGAAATTGTATTTAGTGCCTTTTACAAAATCGGTTTTTTCTGAACGTAATGTTAAAATATACTCTTCTACCACACTATAACTATCTACTTTTATTGTTTTAGCACCACCACAACTAAATAGAAGCGCCGACATGGATGCTAAAGGAATTAATTTTTGTTTATGCATATTAAACATCTCCTTATTCAAACTTCAATTAGTATTTTAATTTTTTTTAAAAAAAAATCAATTTCAATCAACTTAATATCACCTACCATTACGTCGTTAACTATTGATTAAGTATTTAATATTTACACGCTCGCACGAGTGTATCAACAATTTCGCATATATATTAACATAAGCGCGTGAATATATATTAACGTGCGCGAAGTAGCGTTCGCATTAATATTAACACGTGCGCGCTATTTAAATAAATCAAGTAACGACTTTAGGTTTGGTTTGATGTTGTCTTGGTGACGGTCCACGATAAAATAATCGATTTTCGCGTTTTTGGCGCACTCTTCGTCTTGCTTAGCATCACCAATATACACCACTTCGTTTCGGCGGCTTAAATAGCCAGTTTTCTTTAGAGCAATATTAATTGGATCAGGATCAGGTTTTGGCGTGCGATAAATATCGTTCCCCACGATGACTTTAACTAGGGATGTATCAATCCCAAAATATTTAAGGACATCCTTTACACGTAAACTTGATGAACCAGTGACGATCCCGTAGTTTATCGCGTGCGTATGTAAATATTTAAATATGTCGAGTGTATCAACATAAAGTTTAGTCTTTTTAACTACCTCACTTGTATGCACGATGGTATGAAAATATTCAATAAAGGCTTTACTGTCTTCTTTCTTACCGCCTTTATATTTAAAAGTTAATGGTAATGATTGACCTAGATAAAGTGGATACTCTTCTTCTTTCGCAATTAAACCATACTTAAGTAAAGAGAGACGATACACTTCTTTAAGTGAATCAAGCGTATCAAACAAGGTCCCATCAAAATCAAAGAGGTAGAGTGAATATTTTTTCATGCTGTTGGTAGAATAATACGTTTATTGGGTTCTTCGTTTTTGTAATCAATACAGTCGCTAGCGTATTTTGTAAGTGTGCTTAAGGGCGAATTTTCGCTATTAATGATTGAATTATCAAAAGCGCGAACGTATTCGTTTAAAGCGATGTAATCTTTTTCATCGCTATCATAAACGCTATATATGCGGTTATTTTTATTCGCATACGCTTCGCTTAACATAGATAAACTATCGCCGCCTTTTTTAAGGATATAATCACTACCGGCAATATAGTAATGGCGGGTAGGATCATCAATTTTTATCTCTTCCCAATCATCATCAGTTTCCGGTGTCAAGTTAGGAGTATAGATTTTAATATTAGAAACACGGGCATCATCTTCGCCATATTCGTAATTAGGCCCTGATAGGTAGTTTCCTGATTCGTCGACTTTAAATACACCTTTTTTAGTGGTATCTACATTATATTTAATCCCGGCTGGAATTAATAAACCACGGTTATAATCAGGAGTTTCGCGCACACTAAACTCGATGGCTTCCCATAAAGTCCGGCCATCTAGTTCCCGCACCACAAAGTGGTTAGGGAAAGGAAGCGTTTCATAACCGGTTTTTAAAAGCCACTCCTCGTTAGGCTTAACATCGTAATTCTTAATTCCGCCGTTATTGATAAATGCCCCATCAACCCAAACATCATCACCAAGCGCTTTTTTTACATTACTTTCGCCCGAGTTAGCGTAATAATAAAAACCATCCGCACAGAAATCTGGTAAATTATATTCCTTGTATTGAGGATCTTTATATTCGCGGTAGCGGATTAAATGGACATCGTCGTCCATCGTAGCGATTCTTTGACCTAATTCTTCTTCAATCTTGGCTATATAATCATCTTCCGCTTTTTTCACTTCCTCATCGTGTTTAGAATAATCGCTATTGTTAATCATCTTTGTGTAAACACTATCGGTGCGAGTAATGATAGCTTGTCCGATATGTAAAAAACTAGAACCCGTTTGAGTAATCGTAATTAATTTCCCATCTTTGTTTGGGTATAAGCTCCCTGGCATATATTGATGGGTATGAGCGTCGATAACTAAATCAATCCCGGTTGTCCCTTTTACAAACTCAACGCTTGTTAAGGGTGATTGGCCTTCATCATCTTCTTCGCCAAGATGAGTAAGCGCAATAACTGTTTCGCAACCATTCGCTTTTAATTGATTAACTTCCGCTTGTACCTTTTGAAAGAAGAGGTCTCTATTTAACTCTTTAAGGAAAGTGTAAATATAATTACCATTTTCGTCTTGGAAGGTGTCCGGTGTACAATCCCCGATTGTTTCTGGGGTTGTAATGCCAATTACTCCAACCTTATGGTTATGAAAGTTAAAGATTTTACTTGTATCGGTAAACGAAGTGGTCGCATTATCGCCTTCACGATGATAGAAATTTGTCGAAATATATTTATATTTAGCGGCCTGCATCATGTCTTGTAAATGGGTAACACCACCATCGAATTCGTGGTTGCCAAAAGTTACGACATCATAGCCTGCCATATTCATTAATTTAATTGCCGTCGCCCCATCATCATAATTCGCGTTAATTGAACCCGATGAATGATCGCCCGCATCCACTAACAAAACATCATTACCTTGGGCAATGAGTTCTTGCTTGAGTTTTGCCACCGATGAATAAGTAAGGCTATTCTTTTCACCAAAAAAGCCGTGGACATCATTCGTGTACAAAATCACTAAATCGTTACGGTCGGTTTTATTTGCGCAGCCGACAAAATAAGTCGCGGTTACGATTAGGGCCGCTAGACTAACTAACTTCATTGGTTTAATTTTCATAAGTTTATTATATAAAAAATTACAAATAAGGTATACTAAAATGTATGAATAAACTCTTTTTATTTAGTGCCTGTTTTACTTCACTTATCGCTTTTAGTGGATGCCAAAATAGCGTTACCCCAATTGATTTAGGTGACTTTACTCTTTATACCGATCTACAAAAAGAATATCTTGAAGGTAATGATCCTGCTAATATTCCTGCGGAAGCAACGGGCACAGCTAATTTAGATAAACCGCTCCCAGTTAGTTTTAAAATTAATGGTCCGACTGCGAAAAATTACCGTATCGATTATTCATATAATTGTCGCTATGATGATCCAAAGATTAACGAACACACTATTTATACTGAAGATCAAAATGCCATCATTACTAATCTTGAATGTGGTAAAACCTATTATTTTAAGGTTACCCTTAATGAACAACTAATCGAACAGGGAACTTTTAAAACTAATCCTGGACCCATCCGCATTCTTGATATTGATGAATTAAAGAATTGTCGTGATTTAGGTGGGTACACCACAAGTTTAGGATATGTTAAACCGAACTTAATTTATCGGACATCAGAATTAAACCACGCTGAGGCCACGTTTGGTCCAGATGACGCTCGCATTACTGAAAAAGGTGCCCACACAATGCTTAATGAATTAAAAGTAAAATCCGAAATTGATTTACGAATGGAAAGCGAAGATATTCCTCCTGAATACATTAGTAACTCTATACTTAATGATTACGGGGGCGAAGTCACTTTAAAACAGATTCGCATTAACTATGGCGATTTCAAGCTCAACGTTCCTTCACACTATGGAGAAATCCGCGATTTCTTCGCATTTGTAGCGAATAAAGATAATTACCCAATCGATTTCCATTGTCATATTGGTACCGATAGGACTGGGATGTTTGCGGCTCTTATTCGCTTGCTCCTTGGCGATAGCGAAGACGGCGTACACTTTGACTACATGTTATCAAACTTTGCTTATATTGGCGGTCCTCGTGATATTGAAGGCTTTGATGCAAAATGCCTTAATATCATCAAAGAATATGATCCATCCAATCACGAATTAACTTTAGCGGAACGCACACAAGCGTATTTAGTTGATGTTGTTAAAGTTCCCGCAAATGATATCGAAAATATGCAGAATATTCTTTTAGAAAAGAAGGCTTAATTAATAAAAAAATAGCAAACTAGTTGCTATATTTTTTGGTGGAGCAGACGGGGATCGAACCCGCTACCTCATCGTTGCGAACGATGCGCTCTCCCAGATGAGCTACTGCCCCAAGAATGTGCCTAGTTATGATAGCACTATCTATGAACTAAACACAAATTTTTACTTTACTTATTGCGAATTGCTTCAATCGGACGTTTACGAGCAATATGTTTAACCGGTAAATACGTGGCCGCGAAAGCGGAAAGATATGAAACACCAAGGATAACAAGGATTGGTATAATACCAAAACTAAAGATGGTGAATCCGCCGATAGCGGCACTAATGTTTGGGTTAATGGCGAAAGTCATGATAGCCCAAGAGGCCGCCGCTGATAAGATGAAGTTAATAGTCGCAATCACGAAGGATTCAGCAAAGTAGATCTTAAAGACATCAGCACTTCTTGAGCCAATCGCCCGTAAGATACCAATCTCCTTTTTCTGATAAGTAATTGAATTAGAAATGAAGTTCGCTAAGAGTAAACCCGAGAATACGACGAAGGCTAAACCAACATATAAGAAGACTTGGGTAAGTATTTGCATCGTGTTAAAAGCCATGCTAATGCTCTGCGAAATATAATCGTTTAAAATGAAGCGCCGATAAACTGCACTAGGAAGACCCGCTTTCTCTTCGTCAGTTAAAGATAAATGTTCATACGAAAAATTCGCTACTTTTTTAATCAACGATTTATCGGTCGTATCAAAACGCGCAACAGCACGGGACGGCCTTGGATCAGTTTCTAGCGCGTTAGTTACAAGTACACACCCATCAATCGAATCTTCACGGAATGAACGAATTTCATTCATAATCGTAGATACTTCGGCTGAACGTTCCTCGCTGTTAGTAATCCTTCGAGCAGCTGCATATCTACCATCATTAAAATTGAAACCAGTGTCAATAATTCCAGTAACCTTGTAATCACTGGTACCACTAGGAACAAAAATATGAATTGTTTCCCCCACGAGTTCAGTTGTCTTTTCCATCCCTGCCAAAGTGCCTATCCCATATTTAACATATGACCACGCTAAATAATCAGGAATGGCTATCTCCGTATTGTCTCTTGGATTATGCCCTGCAGGATTACTCGGAACATATGTGAGTTCTGTTGTTAAATCTTTTGTTAGCACATATCCAGAAATACTAGAAGCAAATGCCTCGTGATTCGATAACTCGTCATAGTTGATATCTTCAGATGAAAGCGAATACCAACCTACGTTAACAGGAATTACGGAAAAACCGGTTTCTTTCTTGATAATCTCTAAATCAGCTGGTTTAAAATCGGCATAATCATCATTCCAGATACTCCGATCTTTTTTATCATAAAACTGTTTACTAAATGAGGCAAAGTTAATATAGGAATCATATAATGCGTTTTGTGTTGCGCTTTGGGGTGTTGCTAATGCAATCGAAATTGACATACCAAGAAGACTAAAGGAAATCAATGAAAGGAAAATCGTCATCACTAATTTAAACTTTTTGTGTTTTAAACCACTGGTGCCCATTTTAAATGCCCGGCCTAATGGTAGTTTTGATTTAATCAAAGTAAAGCCTGATTTGTCGGTGACAATTTTACTTTCATCGGTTTTAGTAAACCGGCCTTTACCCGCACCTTTATAGCCATCGGCCTTACCCGACTTAATCGTTAAATTAGCCTTTTGGTGTTTAAGATATTCATTAATTTCTTTTAAATCTTTTTGGGTAAGAACATAGTTCTTCTTAACCGTAATTTCGTTCGCGTGATAAATAACATTCTCTTGTACTGGAACGCGTTTTCCACTCGCACAAGAAACATCGCTTAACACTTGACCATCTTTAATTTCAATAATCCGGTCAGCGTATTTTTCGGAGAATTCGCGGTCATGCGAAACAATGATGACTAACCGATCCTTTGATAGGTTTTTAAGTACATCAAAGATTTGGATCCCAGTTTTACTATCAAGTGCACCAGTTGGCTCATCAGCCATAATAATTTGGGGATTCTTAATAAGAGCCCGAGCGATCGCGACTCTTTGCTTTTGTCCGCCGGACAACTCATTTGGTTTCCGGTCACCTAAACCATCGAGATCCACATCCGCTAAGATTTTATTAATTGTCTCACTCGTCGGCTTTTGGTTTTGTAGTTGCATCGCTAATGCGATATTTTGGCCAACGGTAAATTCATCTAGAATATTGTATTCTTGGAAAATAAAACCGACATAAGTATTACGATAACTATCAAATTTATTTTGTTTAAAGTTATGAACGGGCGTTCCTTTTACGTAGAATTCACCACTATCAAACGAATCGAGTCCGCCGAGAACGTTTAACAAAGTTGATTTACCAGAACCCGATTTACCAAGAATAAATACCATTCCCGTCTTGGGAAATTTTAACGAAATATCATCAAGGGCTTTGACCATCGTGCCGCTTTTTGATTTATACGATTTACATAAGTGATTAATCTCTAACATAAGTTTATCCTCACAAACGGCTTCATTATACTATATATTCTAAAGAACCGACAAAAACCAGTTATCACTGTTAAGTATTTTTACTTGACATAGTAATAATTTAGGGTACGATATTACTCATCGAAACAACAAGGAGAGATCTATGTCAGTTAAATTAAGAATGGCGCGTTTAGGTCGCCATAACGACCCCTACTTCCGGATTGTCGCTGCCGATTCTCGCTATGCGAGTGATGGTCGCTACATCGAACAAATTGGTCGTTTTAATCCTACCACCGGGAAAGCCGAAATTAACGAAGAGCTAGCCATGAAGTGGCTTAAGTCTGGCGCTCAACCAAGTGATTCAATTAAGACTTTATTGACTGGTCTTGGTTTAATCGCAAAGTATAACGCGAGTAAAGGTCCAAGCCACAAGAAGAGCAAGACCATCAAAAAGAATAAGTTTGACCGTCCCGCGAAACCGAAAGTAAAGAAAGTAAAACCCGCGCCCGCCCCGAAAGCGGAAGCAAAACCTGCTGAAGCGCCAAAGGCGGAAGCCCCGAAAGCGGACGCTCCTGCTACTCCAGCAACTGAAAATAAGGAGGCTAAGTAATTATGGATTATAAAGCAGTTATTCATTCTTTCATTGATGCGATTGTCACTGATCCAAGCAAAGTGGAAATCGAACTCAAAGAAGAAGAAAGAGATATTACGATTTATATTTATGCCGATAACGACAATGTGAGTCGTTTAATTGGTAAACACGGTGTGATCGCGAACGCCTTACGCGAAACGATTAACATTGCTGGTAAAGAAGATAATAAGTTTGTCCATCTTCATTTTGAAGATATTGCCAATAAAGGAAAAGTAGATACTACATCCCCCACTACTAACGAAGTAAAGTAATGGGTTACCTTTTACTTGGTAAAATCAGTAAACCAAAAGGTTTAAAAGGCGAAGTCAAAGTGTTTTCACACACCGACTTCGCTTTTTTACGTTACCAAACTGGTAATACGGTTTATTACCGCGAAAAAGATGAATATCACCCGCTCGTAGTTGCTTCTTTTTATCATTACGCGGAATTTGATGTGGTTTCTTTTAAAGACTACCAAGATATTAAATTAGTTAATTCATTAATTGGCAAAGAACTATACGTGAAGAAAGAAGACGCAAAGCTTCCTGATGGTTATTATCACTTAAGCGATTTAGTTGGCTTAAAAGTCAAAGATAATGACCATATCGTTGGTGAAGTAAAAGCGGTTATTACTTTACCCGTTCATTACTTACTTCGCTGCGAAAGTCTAGATCACCACCAATTTGATATTCCGTTTGTGGAAGCGGTTATCTTAGGTGTTAACTTAAAAGCTGGCATGATTACGGTAAAATTAATTGAGGGGATGTTATGAAGATTAATATCTTAACTTTGTTCCCAGAAATGTTTAATGGCTTTTTAACTAACTCGATTATTAAACGCGCAATCGCTAAAAAGATTGTCGAAATTAAGATTATTAATATCCGTGATTTCACTAAAGATAAATATGGTCGAGTTGATACTCCACCCGTTTCCGGCGGCGCAGGTTTAGTCATGAAATGTCAACCCATTGTTGACGCCTTAAAAAAGCACGCAAAACACTCGCACATTATATTAACGTGCGCACGCGGAGAAAGATATAGCCAAAAGAAGGCGGTTCAATTAGCCAAACTTCCTAGTATCACTATTATCTGTGGTCACTATGAAGGCGTTGATGAACGGGTGAATAAATATGTTGATGAATTAATCTCAGTTGGGGATTATATTTTAACAGGTGGCGAAGTGGCGAGTATGGCGATTAGTGATAGTGTGATTCGTTTACTAAAAGGCGCTATCGCGGATGATTCTTTAACACATGAATCCTTTAACGATAATTTACTTGAATACCCACAATATACTGAACCTTATGATTATCAAGGTGATAAAGTCCCACTCGTCTTATATTCGGGTAATCATAAAGTGATTAACCGCTATTACCGGAAACAACAATTAAAACTAACCAAAAAATATCGGCCCGATTTATTTAAACAATTAA
The DNA here is from genome assembly GCA_024408565.1 of Bacilli bacterium. Classification (GTDB taxonomy): domain Bacteria; phylum Bacillota_I; class Bacilli_A; order RFN20; family CAG-826; genus UB1719. Next base: position 13,970 of record JAKSUW010000004.1, on the reverse strand, counting down.
AGTTAAGTAAAGAAGATCAAAAACTTTTAAAAGAAAAAGATATTGATCAATTCGAATTAATGGCGATTAAAAAAGGCCATAAATATTTACCGAAGAAATAATTATTTCTTTAAGAAGGTTATCACTTCATCTAATAGTGATAAATTAAGCGTGTTAATTTTTTGGTAATCAATCTTGGTAAAATCAATTGGTCCACGGTGCGGGAAGGCAATTTCTTTGGTGAAATGTTCCGCCCCATCGTTACCCATATAGGTAAAGTGATTAGCCTCTTTTAAATAACGTAAGGTTAAATGTGGATCGTTAATCTTTTTAAATTTCTTATAAGCATAAGTGGGCTTTACAATTTGGTCTTTTCCGCTTGCGATAATTAGCTTCTTAGCTTCGCTATACTTTAAGACATCAGTGACTTTATAAGTAGCGGTATAACCAAAACGGAATAAATTATTTAGATAAATAAACGGGGTAAGCACTTTGGCTAATGGCGAAAAGGAATACGCCGCGTCCACATCTGAGTTATATGGGTTAAACGCGACCGCTTTTTTAATTTTTTCGCTTAAGAGTAACGAAGTTAACGCCGTATGGGCGCCCCACGAATGACCGATTGTATAAAGTGGATAATCTTTTAACTCCGGATGAGATAAAGCAAATCGAATAATTGCCATCGCGTCAATTTCGCTAATGGCTAAACCGTTAATGGCTTTACCACCACTTGACATACTGGCGGTAAAATCAAAAGCCACCACGATGTAATCGTGCTGAGCAAAATAATCAATTAATTGGAGATAATTAAGATAACCACTAAATAAGCCGTGATAAAAAATAATCACCCCAAGGTGTTTACGCTTCGGATAGTAAAAAACCGCTCCGTTTAATCTTGTCTTTTTCGTGTTAACTATGCTTACGGGTTTTTTTACTAACTGAGGAAAATCTTCCTTAAGCATAAAGGCGTAACGAACATCACCATCCGCCCGGTGCTTAAAGATTTTTGCGGTAATCGCGTTTGTTAATAGTAACATTAACGCTAAAACAACCAGTAAACCAATGAGTGAAAGAATAACAATCATTAATAAAGACATAGTTAAATTAATCGTTACAATTTTTCGATTTTTTCTAGAGTAATTGAATCCACTAACCGGGAATAAACTTTTTCTTTAAATAGCCGAGTGGAATAATAACGGTTCATCCGGTCAGGAAAAACAGTAACTGCGTTATTAATTTCGCTTAATACAGTTCCTAAAAAGTTCGCTCCGCTTGAGATGCCAATCTCCAGTTTTAAGACATCACGGAGTTTTTGTGCCATCGCTATTGCATCATCGGTACTCACACTAATAACTTGATCCACTAAATCCTTCTTATAGATTTTCGGGATAAAGCCATCCGCCACACCCGCAATGCCGTGTGGACCATGACTCACGCCGGTTGAAAAAAGAAGGGATTCACTTGGTTCCACCGCGATAATCTTACTTTGGTATTTTCGTTTTAAATAATTACCAGTCCCCATTAAGGTACCACTGGTACCAATACTAGCGATAAAGGCCGGATATTGTTTTAGTTTAAATTCCATTTCTTGGGCAAAAGCCACATAAGCGTCCGCGTTATATTGGTTTTCAAATTGCCGGAGATAATAAGCGTCTTTATGTTGGCTAGCCTTTGTTATACCATCCGCAAAATCTTTCACGAGCACTAATTTGGCACCAAGGTCAGTAATCATCTTTTTTCTTTCTTTGCTCGCATCCATGGGCATATAAATAACCAATTTATTGCCAAGGTCTTTAGCAACTTTAGCTAAAGCAATGCCCATGTTGCCACTAGTCACTTCCACTAAGGTTGATGAGGCATCAATGAGTTTCAATTCGTAGGCTTTACGAACCATATAAGTCGCGGGACGATACTTAATCGAACCCGTTACTTGGCGGGATTCATCTTTCACGTAAAGATACTTCCGCTTGTTTTGGTAACTATAGGTAATCTTATAAAAAGGCGTAATCATTACATGAGTATTATATAATATATAACAAGTGGTATAATTAAATATTGCAATTGTATGGGCAAAAAAGAAACTGCTAAAGAAGAAAAAACCAAAGCGCCGAAAAAGAAAAAACGGCACATTGGTTTAAAGATATTAATTTCCTTTTTAATCATCTTTTTAGTGTTACCACTAACGTTTATTTTAGGTTTCCTTGTGACCTGGAAACCGGGAGCGGACTTAAGTAATGTTAAAACGATTAGTAGTTTAAACGACGTCATTAGTGATGAATTATATGAATCACTTAATTACACAACCGATGATAATATTCCCCGGGTTGAATTAAAACTCGGGCAAGATGAACTTAATTCGGTATTAGGTTTAAGGTAAAAACTGAAATCATAGAAAAGAATGACAAAATCATTTTTAAATTAAAAACCATTCAGTTAGGTCATGTCCCTCTGCTTAATTTTATTGAGGATGCACTGCTTAAACTTGGCACCAAATATTTCTCGGATGAACAACTAAATAACTTCTTTAGTGGTTTTGGTATTCATATTAATTCCGATTTAGAGCATGGTGAAATCACCTATGACCGACAAACCTTTATTAACGATTTAGTTAATATTATTTCTGGTAAGAAAGAAAATAACGAAGACGCTCCCATTGATTTAATGTCCATTCTTATCGAATTAGTGCAGTTAGAAGAACTTTTTGATCCGGTAACGAGTGATGGACTCGGGGCCCAAATCTATTTAGATTCCAAGGCTGGCGATAACTTTAGTCTTATTCATTATCCCTCAGCCATAGATGGGCCTCTTAAATATAAAGATAAAGCATATCTTGAGTTTAAGGACACTCGCGATTACACACTAGACATCATTAATGACCCCGATAACACTCATCTCTTGTCAGAAACCGATATCCCCAATTTATTTAATTTCTTTGTCTTTGGTTACGATGCTTCGTACGAAGAAATGTGCGGGAGGGTGGCGGATTGGTCTTCTCTTCCTCCAGGAGTAATCCCAGAAGGAGATGAAGGATATAAACAATATGAAGGATCTCCATATCGCCAAAAAGCAAATACAGAGCGGACTGATTTTATTAATGCTCTGACAGAATCAATAACAAGCAAACTTGAAAGCGAATATTTAATTGAATTATTTAAGAATAACGAAGAACTTCTTAAGAAATTAGTAGCAGGTGAACCTGCCGACACCACAATCAATGATATATGCCAAATTCCTGCTAGATCACTCCGCGCTTTTTGTTCACAATTCAATATTGTTGGTTTTAATAAACCAATCTTCAAAAAGACAAAAATAAGCGAAACACATACGGAAAATTATGGTATCAACTATCTTGGTCTTAAAGATTTGGATTTTAAATTTAATGGAGTTAACGATACCAATAAGATGGATGCTTATGTTACGCTAGATGTTAACGGACAAGACTCATTTATTACTTTAGACACAACCTTACAATCCAATCCTGATGGAGGAAAAATAACTTTTAAACTCGATGATGCATATTTAGGTCAAATATCAACTAGCAAGAAGATGGAAGGACTACAAACCGCGATTATTGAATTGATTAAAGATAAGACTGCAACGAGCGGTACCGATCATCCTTTATTCTCTTTCGATGAAAACAATAATCTAACTATCGATATTGCAAGTATGCTCCCCGATGGTTCAGGTGGCATATTTGAAGGCGGCATAGATATACAAATTGATCTTCCTCAGCTAGGCACTAAAACTGTTAATGTTAAAGCCGCTTTATCACCAAAAATTCAGCCACTGGCTAACGATGATGAATATGTATTATCTTTAGGCGCAGATGTTACTGCAATAGTAAAAAATCAGTAAAGGAAGGACGTAAGCTCTCGCTTTGTTAAATAAATATATGCATATATTCGTTGATAAAAAAATTAGAAACCAATTAATTAGACTCACGCTTTTATTTTCCTTTATTGAGCTAATTGGTGTTTTAATTGGCACCATTAACACATTGATGCTTGGACCGACACTTGATCCAGGCGTAGCGGAGAACACTATTGCTGCGGTTGGTTTTGCTTCGCAAATCTTCTTGTTCCTTAATGTTGTCATGTCGGCACTCGTATTTATTAGCAATACTTTTTATTCCCAACACTATGGCCGTGGCGATATCCCCCAAGTCGAGAAAGATTTTTATTTCTGCCAAAAGCTTTCAATCTTTATTGGTGTTCTTTTCTTTGTTTTATCAATGGCGATTCCTGAACAATTAATCGCAATATTTGCGAAAAGTGGCCAAGAAGAAGTCATTCGAATCGGCGCTGATTATTTACGCATCTTTAGCATTTCCTTCTTATTTATTCCATCGATTAAAATGAATTATTCACTAGTGAAAAACACGCGCTTAGAGCGAGAAGCGACAATTATTGCGGTCGCCACATTATCACTTGTTGTGATCCTTAACTCCATTTTCTTATATGGCTTACACCTTGGACCATTAGGTGCGGCCTTATCAATCGTGATTGCGCGTTTTGCTGAACTCGTTGCCACCACTGTTATCATCCGTGCTAAATGTGTCGTTCAACCCCACTTCTTCAAGATTTTTTATCCCGATTTTACCCGTTTTAAAACTTCGTCCAAACTGATGGCGCCGGTCTTTATTGGTAAGACCCTTTGGGGATTAGGCACACTCGCTGGTGTGGTTGTCATTGGTTTATTTAACGATACCGAATTAAACGCGGCGAACCAACTCATGATGACTGCCCAAAACCTCGTGAGTTCTTTTAGTACCGGCATTGCGATTGCCGCGGGCGTGATTGTTGGTCGTGAATTAGGGGCGGACCGCTTAGTTAAAGTAAAAGAAACAAGCCATGACATCTTAAAATTTAGTGCCCTATTTGGCGTAATCCTCATTGTGGTTTTCTTACTCTTCCTCCCATTTTTCTATTTACTAAATAGATCATTAAGTGAAACCGCGGTTATCTACATGATTGTCTTATTCTTAGTCCAAGCGGGTATGTTTATTCCCCGCGTCTATAACAGTATCATTGTCAATGGAATGCTTTATACTGGAGGCGATACCATCTTCCCCTGCGTCGTTGATGGTTTAACTTATTGGATTACGGTTATTCCTTTATCAATTGTGGCTTTAAAACTCAATTGGCATCCAATTGTTCCAATCATCTTAGTCCAACTTGAAGAAGCAGTTAAAGTTGGCTTCTTCTACTATCGCTACCGTAAATTTAAGTGGGTCAAGAACTTAACCAATAAAGGCGGTTTCGTCTTTAAATAAATATCTCTTTTCGATTTTCTAATAGCGTTTTTATTAATTATCGTTACAATATTACAATGCTATGACAAATCGGACCGTTATTGACCATAATTCCTGCACCGTGGTCTATTTTGGTAAAAATACTACCAAAGACAAGACCGCGATTATCGCCCGGACCGATGATGGGCATCCATCGGCCATTCTTTATAATTTAACCGTTCATGAACGCGATGCCTTCAAAAATAAACGCATTAAGGGGATTAATGGTTTTACCTACCAGATGCCAAATAAAACCTATCGCTATGTTTCTACCCCCGTTAATCCGTGTTGTAATAAAGGCCATTTCTGGGACGCGAGCGCGATTAACGAAAACGCGGTTGGTTTTAGCGCCACTTTAACTTGCACCACTAATCGAAAAGCCTTAAAAGTTGATCCATTTGTGAAAAAAGGGATTGGCGAAGATGATTTAACCCATATTCCGGCTGCTTTGGCAACAAGTGCACGCCACGCGATGGAAGTTATCGCTAGCATTATTGATAAAAGTGGTATTAACGAGCCATGCGCCGTTTTTGCGATTGACCAAAAAGAGACTTGGTATATGGAAGCGTATACCGGTCACCAATATATCGCTGTTAAATTACCTGATGATAAAGTCTTTACCGTTGGTAATGAATTTATTTTATCAACGATTCAAGACTTTAAACATGACGAGTATTTTACTAGCAAAGATTTATTTACTCTCCCCATCAAATATGGTTTTGCGCAATACCAGGGACCCCATGATAAAAAGCATTTAGATTTAGCTTTAACCTACGGCCCCAAAGCGGTTGAACATAATTATAAATTTGATAATTCACGCCGGCGGACCTGGATTGGTCATCGTCTTTTCGCTCCGCATAGTAAAGAAGCCGAAACATATGTTGCTACCTACCGTTATCCCCCTTTTGTGACACCTGAACGAAACGATCTAACTATTCACGATATGATTAAGACGCTCCGTAATCGATTTGACGAAGTGATTGATAATCCAAAGTTTAAAGAATTTAAGCGTGATTTAAGTGAAAAGCATTTGCGTTTAATCGGTAGTTGTTCGGGTTTACAAATTCACGCGATTCGCTCTTACGCTAATCTACCCAAAGAAATCGCGTGCCAACAATGGCTCTGTTTTGCTAATTCAATTTTTGCCCCATTTTTGCCGATTAACAACGGCCTAAAAACGGTTCCCGCTTCATATCGTTATAAACCGGCAATCTATGATTACGATGAAAACGCCACTAACTTTATTTATAAACGGCTGTGCCTTTTATGTCATATTAACTGGCGGTGTTATGGCGATGAGATTAAACGGATGTGGGAAACTTACGAAGCCATTTGGGACCATGAATATCAACAAGTCATTAATCAAGTAAAAAAGCTCCCCTTAGCGGAAGCGAGATTACGGATTAGTCAGTACACTAATTACATCTTAGAAGAAGCGCTTGAGATTGCGAAATACACCTATTATGACTTATTGTTCCATATGATGAACCATGAAAATTCTTATATCCATGATTGGACACGGATTATTCCGGTCTTTTATCCGTTTGTTAATCTAAAAAAATACGTTAAGCATTTTAACTGGTCAGTAAAGCAAGTAAAACCCAACCAATTTATTCTTAAAAAGAATAATGAAATCTATGTTATTAAAGCTGCACGATGTGTTCCCAAGGCCAAAGGAACGCTCACCTATAAAAACAAAACCATTCGCATTACCACGCGGCTTAGAAATAATGAACTTTATATTGCGAAAAACGATATTGATAACGTCATTAAACTAAAAGACATCGCGAAAGTAACCTTTAATCATTAGTATCTTCTCACTGGCTATTACATCGTTAAACGTTCATCTCTTCATAAACATTTGAATATTTTTTATTATGCTTGATGTTGTGGCGTATAATATACGCATTGATGCATATTTTTAAAGATAAAGAATTTGCTAAAAAATTAGTGCGGCTAATGATTCCGGTTTTATTACAGGAATTAATTACGACCTTAATCGCGAGTTTAAGTGGTCTTTTAATTGGCGCTGCTGGCGCTGATCAAACAACGGTGGTTGGCGTTGGTTATGCCTTAAATATTTTTCTTGTTTATCGCTACGCGATATTAGCTATCGCAGTCGCTGGTGGTCTATTTATTGCTCAATATTATGGTCGCGGCGATTTACATGATGTGAAGCGTGTCTACCATACATTACTCCGCATCGCGGTTTCTGTCTCGCTAATATTTTTCTTATTGTCTTTATCAATTTCCAAACAATTAATCGGTCTATTTAATCCTGATTCTGACATCATTGAAGTAGGCGCTCAATTTTTACGCATCTTAAGCGTCTCTTTCTTGTTCTTTGATTTATCCTACATCAATACGTATATGCTCAAGAATCTTCACTTAGCTAACTTTGCTACGATTAGTTCTTTAGCTGCTCTCGTTGCTGATGTCCTGCTCACTTGTTTACTGCTTTTTGTCTTTAAACTCGGTGCTAATAGCGCCGCTTGGGCAATCGTTGTCACCCGCTTTGTTGAATTTGCTTTCTCTGCCGTCTTTTTACATTTAAAGAGCACCGTTTATTTTGATTTCAAGCTCTTCTTTAACCCGGATATTGAGAATTTTCTCATCGTGATAAGACACATGATTCCGATTGTTCTTGCGCGCGTTGCTTATGCCATTGGCACACTAATATTTTCAGCGATTGTTGGTCATATGGGTGATAAGGATTTATCAACCGCGACAACGATATTAAATTACTTTGTCCCGTATTTACATGCTGTCTCTTCATCGGTCGGTGTCGCCGCGGGCATCTTAATCGGTCGTGAATTAGGTGCGAACCGTTTTGAATTAGCGAAAGAACATTCACGCGATATCGTTAAGATCTCCATCTTTACTGGCATTGTTAATATCTTGATATTAATGTTATGTCTTCCGATTGCTTTACTTATCTTCTCAAAAGGCGCCGTGACCACCGATGTCGCCCGCATCTATCTATTGGTGGTCTTTAGTGTCTGCGCCACTCAGCTCATCCAACAAGCGATTAACACTGTCTTTATGCAAGGCTTCTTTACCCCAGGTGGCCGTAGTGCCTGGTATTTTATCGTTCAAATGATACCCCAATGGTGTATTACCATTCCGCTTGCCGTCGCTGGTTCATATTTAATTTGGCCAGCCATCGTGATTGTCGTTTTAATGTATGCGGAAGAAACCATCCGCGCGGTAATGAATATCGCTAAATTCTTAAGGAAAGATTGGCTCCGTAACGTTATTAAAAAAGACCCGATTATTGTAGAAAAGAAATAAAAAAAGAGGCAATGCCTCTTTCTTTGTTATCTGGCGGAGTAGAAGGGATTTGAACCCTTGCACCGGTTGCCCGATCTAAAGGATTAGCAATCCTTCCCCTTCAGCCTCTTGGGTACTACTCCGTAGCGCCTTAATATATTAGCACAAACTTAACAAAGAAAACGAATAATTAATACGCTTTCGCGAATAAGGCAACCTTCTTAGCCTTCTTTCCGCATATAGGACAAACGCCACTTGCTTTTTCATCAAACGGTAAGCAACGTAAGGTCGCGGTGGTAAGTTCTTTAATCTTGTTTTCGCAAGCTTCATCTTCGCACCACATCATCTTCGCGTAGCCGCCTTTATCTACCACTTTCTTTAATTCATCAATTGAATTAACAGGGGTGATATTTTTATTCAAATGATCAAGCGCTTTTTGATACATTTCTTTATGAATATCTTGTAATAAAGTTGTGACTGACTCTTCGAGTTCACCATCGTTAATCGTAATCTTTTTGCCATCGTTACGTTTCGCGATGACAAGGCGCCCATGTTCTAAATCACGCGGTCCCACTTCGACCCGAAGAGGCACGCCTTTCATTTCCCATTCGGCGAACTTCCAACCCGGTGTTTGATCAGAATCATCTAACTTTACCCGTAAGTCTAGTTTCTTTAAACGCGATAAAAGTTCTTCACCTTTATGTTTAATATTTTCTTTTTGACCTTGGATGGGCACAATCACGACTTGAATCGGCGCTACCCAGGGAGGTAAGACTAAACCATTATCATCGCCGTGTACCATAATAATCGCTCCAATTAAACGAGTGGAGACACCCCAACTTGTTTGGTGGGGATATTTCATCTTGTTATCTTTATCGAGATAACGGACGTTAAACGCTTCACTAAAACCTTGGCCAAAATAATGCGAAGTACCACATTGGAGGGCTTTTCCATCGTGCATGAGGGCTTCGATGCTATAGGTCGCTACTGCGCCCGCAAACTTTTCTTTCTCGCTCTTTTTACCAGTCGTAAAAGGAATCGCGAGAATCTCTTCGCCCATCTTTTTATAAAGCGCTAAGATATCAAGCGTTTCTTTCATCGCTTCTTCTTTACTCGCGTGCATTGTGTGACCTTCTTGCCAAAGGAATTCGCTACCTCTTAAGAAAGGCCGAGTTGTTTTTTCCCAACGCACGACACTACACCACTGGTTATATTTTTTTGGTAAGTCGCGGTAACTTGAAATAATCTTGGCGTAAAAATCAGTAAACACACATTCACTTGTTGGCCGAATAATTAATTTATCTTGGATTTTTTCTTTCCCACCAATCGTCGCAATTAAAGTTTCGGGCGCAAAGCCTTTCACGTGATCTTTTTCTTTCTTAAAAAGTGACTCGGGAATCACTAAAGGCATATACACATTCTCGTGACCACTCACTTTAAAATAGTAATTAAGATAGTGTTGGATTTCTTCCCAGATGGCATAGCCATACGGACGATAAATAATAAAACCTTTCGTCGAACTATAATCCATCAATTCGGCTTTCTTACAGACATCGGTGTACCATTGGGCAAAATCAACATCCCGACTCGTAATCTTTTCGTTCTTCTTTTCCATACCTAATATTTATTCTAACATCTTACGCATTTTAAGCATATTTTTTGTCGTCGGCACCACTAAGGTCTGACTAACCGGAGCAACGGCTTCACCCGCTAAATAAGAAATCCCGCTCCGAATGACAATCTCCGCTAAACTCCAGCTGTCGGCTTGAGAAACAATAATCGGTTTCTCATACCGTAAAAGTTTTTCGACAATCGCGCGATAGCCAATTAACGCTGGTGAATTACCACGCTTTTTATTGTCTTCACGGTCAATCTTAAGATTCACAATAAAATATTCAAATTGAGCGTACACCTTTTGGTCAAGCACAATTGACCGATCAGTAAGTTTTAAACACGGGAAGAAACCGCGGAATTTAAGCGCCCGAATAATTTCGAAGAAATCTTGCTCATGCTTTAAATAATAATCAATATCATATTCGTCAAAACACGGCGCAATCTTAAAAGCGAACTTATCGCGCAGCGAACGCATAAAGGAAATTGTGTCCATGAACTTCGAGTTCATAAACAAAATTTTATTGTTATCTGCACTAATACTTCCATAGCGCGCTACCACATCATGAGTCATTATATTAACAAGCTTTTTTTGCTCCTCTTCGCTCGTGGAACGGTTATAAACATCAATCATTTTTGTTTTGCTGTTTTTCACCCACGAACTAGATAAGAACCCCAACACTCGTTCTTTTCTCACATCGTAAATGCTTTGGAAACCATAAGAAATCTGCTTATTTTTAAGGATTTGTTCAATTTCGCTTAAATGTTGAGTAGTAGCTTTTGCTTCGACTAATTCTTTACTATAGGTAACCGTTAAAACATTTTTATTAATGGCCATCTCGCTCATTTCTTGGGCCATCGCAATGAGTTGATCCGCTTTTTGCGGATATTCATTCACATGAACGACACCGACGTGAATAAGAACGCGGTCAGATAAACTATTTAATTCAAGAAAACGATTAATGGCTTTTAAAATCCGATTGACTAATTTATCGGAAGTATTATTACTTTTACTTTTTAAGTCAACTAGAGCAAACTCGCTATCTTTATTCGCATAGAGATAACGTTGTGGCGAATTAGCGCAGACAAGGGTAATCTCTTTTAGTTGTTGGGCCAATAGATAATCAAGTGGATTACGAATATTATTTTTACTCACGAGGGAAAAAGTGAAATTGATGACAGCACCACGACGGAAGCGAATAAATTTTAAGAATTGATTAATTTCGGGTAAAGCGGATTCACCCATAAAATAACCTGCCTTATTTTGCCGGTTTAAATACCGGAATAAATAACTATCAATATGCAAGATCTCTTCGCTTTTTTTAATCTCAACCATTTTTAAAATCGTAAAAACAAAATGATTAGTGCGATCAATTTTTACCCGGGTTGGTAAATAGGTTTCTTCAAAATTCTTTTTTCGAAAAGCACTGCTTATCCAAGCGGACAATTTATTGCGATCAGGTTTACTGAATTGGCTTAAAAACTCATTAAGTGTCATCGTCCGTAATTTGCGAATTTTGTTCCGGTCAAAATAACGAACTTGTTCATGCTTAACATCAATAACAAACGAGCGGACGGAATTTCCCGCCCACATAATCGAACGATAAAACCGATGGTGAAAATAAATCGTACAAAACCAAGCAATCCCAATAAGGAACGCTAACGAGGGGACAGAAACAAGAAACGCAATTTCGTAAGTACCCATAGGGTCCTTATTATTATACTATGTATAAGAATGTTTATGCTATAATCTATTGCGCTGGAGACGTACCCAAGCGGCTGAAGGGGTTAGTTTCGAAAACTAATAGGAGGTGCAAGCCTCGCCAGAGTTCAAATCTCTGCGTCTCCGCCAAGAGGATAATTATTTATGAAAAAAATCTTAATCATGACTTCGGAAAGAACCGGAACTGGCCATAAATCGGCCGCGAAAGCTCTCGCCAATCGTTTGCGGAGTTACCAATACGATGTTAAAGTCGTCGACGCTTTTACGCTCGGTGGTCGTCCGGGTATGTGGCTAGAAAATAGCTATGAACGTTTAGTGAATCACTTCCCGGCGGGTTGGTGGTTTACGTTCTCTTTCTCCCAAGTGTTCCCAGATATCATCCATAGCTATATTTATCATATCTTCAAAAAAGATATGCTTAAGCTTATCCAAGAATATCAACCAGACTTAATCCTTTCGGTGCACGTTATGTATACGAAAGCAATTAGTAAACTTTTAAGAAAAAATAATCTCAAGATTCCTTTCATGGTTAACGTCATTGACTTAGTTGATCCGGCGAAACCGTGGTTTGATAAAAACGCGGATATTTCATTCTTACCAACCGAAAAAGTAAAACAACAATTCTTAGCCAAAGGCTTTAAAGAATCACAACTCGTGGTTTCCGGCTTCCCAATTCGCGAAGACGCTAACATTAGCAAGAAACCAAAGGATTATACGGATAAACCAAATATTCTGATTGTGAATCCATCCATTCGCTTAAGACGGAGTCTACAAATCATTAATGGCGTAAGTGAACTTAACGCGAATGTTACCGTTGTTTGTGGCTTAGACCACGCTTTATACACCAAATTAAAAGCGAACAATAATCCCCGCTATAAACTTTATGAATTTGTCACCAATATGAATGAACTCTTAGCGGACGCACATTTATTAATCTGTAAAGCCGGACCCAACATGATCCTAGAAGGTGCCCGGAGTGGAACCCCAATTTTAATTACCGACCATATTCCTGGTCAAGAAGCCAAAAACTATCAATACATTGAAGATTTAGGTATCGGCACTCGTTCAAGTAAACCCAAAAAAGTTAAAGACCACGTTGAACGTTTAATTAAGACCGGCGAATTAAAAACCCTCTTAGAAAAAGTGCGGACAACCAAAGCCTGCGTCGATGGTGTCGCAATTATTAGTGATAAAATTCGCGAAGTTTTAAAATAAATTAACGCCGCTTTTTCCGGAGTTTTTGTTCGTTAATAATAATTTTTTTGAGTTCAATCAAATCTTTATTCGTGAGTTCAATACTCCGGTCCATAAGGCCGCCCGCCACTACATATTTACTAAAAACAAAATCATTCACACTTTTATATTTTGTTTCCGCTAATTTCATCGGTTTCTTACTGACCACACGCTTACTTGTGTGGGCTTGAACAAATTCGGTTAATTGACCTTGGATGGCTCTTAAATCGTAACTTGGATCCATGTTAATTAATGGATCAAAGGCAGATAAGTCACGTGCGATAATATCCGCGTAAACGCCAATATCATTCGCTAACAAATCGCAAGTTAAATACTTTTGTTTATTCGCCTTAATGGCTTTGAGATAACGCTTAGCGTCTTCAACTTTAATTTCGCTCATACATAATCATTATAGCAAAAAAAGTATTCAACCATACTTTTGAAAATTATTGTTTAAGATAAATATTATCTTTTCCTAATTTTAGAGCAAGGCGCACGCCGTTGATTGGACACATGGTAAGATTATTAATAACGTGATAAGGAATATGACAAACTTTTTCAAAGGCCGGTTTTAATAAATGCCACACATTCGAAACGCCACCACCGATTAATAAATAAGTGAAACGAAATTTAGCTTGTTGTTGATTCATTATCTCGCCTAAGATTTGCCCCACTTCCAAAAATGTTTCTTGAAGACGAACATCGATTTTGGCAGCTTCGGCCATATCCTTAACATACCGAAAGTGATAGCCTAATTCATTCGCCAGGCGAATTAAACCGGTCGCGGAAACAAAGTCATCGATTTTTTGATTCGTCTTCGCGTAATTTTGTCTTCCGAGATGAGGAATCGTAACTTCATCTTCG
>JAKSUW010000003.1 GCA_024408565.1 Bacilli bacterium | reverse complement strand
AGGCACGCCGCCAGCGTTCATCCTGAGCCAGGATCAAACTCTCAAAAAGTTTATTCTAGTTCAAAATTAAATTATCTGGTTTGTGTTTTCAAAATAAAAAACAAAAATAAAATTGACTTTATTTGTTGTACATCTGTTCAGTTTTCAAAGATCAATGCACGTTTCTATACTACGTATAGGGACCACCCGAATTGGGTGACGTGCCCTTCAATCTTATCACTTTGGCTATTTCGTGTCAAATAAAATTTCGCATTTTTTTGAGTAGCCTTAAACACTCGATAAAATCGAGTGTTTCGGCGTTTTTTAGTCATCGATTTTTTTCACGCTCTTTACGCGTACGGGTTAATAATAAACACAAAAAAAGATGTAGCGAACTACATCTAATTTTCTTTTGGTGAACCGCCGGAGACTCGAACTCCGGACCCATTGATTAAGAGTCAATTGCTCTACCAACTGAGCTAGCGGTCCAGCGTTTATATACTTTATACTAAGCGTTACTCTTTTGCAATACACTTTCGTTCGCTTTTTCGAAAGCAAGTTCTTCCTCTTCGTTTTTAAAGAAAACGGACTCACGTTCGTTCACCACACACGAAAACGCAACATAATCATGAATCGCGCGTCGTTTCTTGGAAAAGAAGACTAGGCACGAAGAGAAAACAAGGGTTAAGCCAATTGTCACTACCCCACCAAAAACTTCAAGTAAATAGAAAGCAAGATAACGAATAATATGTTTCCACTTCGCGTATTCATAGCCTTCATCGGTTAACACGATTAAGCCCATCGCTAATTTCCCAACGGTTTTTCCATTTCGTAAACATACGGGCACGATTAAATAAGGAATAATTGAACCCACAATCGAAGCGTAAATCGTGGCGCGAACTTTTCCCCAACTAATTGCGACCATGTTTTCGTGAACCTTCGGCGTATTAGTCAAATCAACCGTTGCGGTTCCAAATGTTCCTCTAAAGAATTCTAGGAAGCGCGGTTCGTCAATATCGCTTTTACGCTTAAATGTTCCTTCTTTAGAATTAATCCATTCGTATAAGCGATTATCTTCTTCATAAATTGGTTCGTCTTCATAATATCCTTCCTTATCTTCAAGATGAAGAACGTAGACGCCATACCAATAATTATCGTAATAATGCCCTTCTTTTTCTGGCATCACCGTTTTTAAATATATAGTATAAAAAGGTTCAACCGCTTCTTTCTCGATCATGTCGCTCGTAGCGTCAGGTTTTGCTTCAGTATAAGTGATAATCTTGTCACCCTGTTCAACATAAAGATGACTATCTAAACACGCTTGATTAATTTCTGCTTGCCGGGTATCAAAGTGTTGGACACTCGCGACAGCTTGGGAAAAACCAAAAAAATAAAATAAACAAGTTAAACCCACGAGCAAAGCTAAATCAATTAAAGATGATAATAATCTTTTCTCTAAAGATGCAATCTGAATGTACTTCATCATTGAACGTTTACGTATAAACTTTCGGTAGTGACACTTGACTCTGACCCGCACTTTGCTGTGAAATCATCTTCGGTGACAGCCAAGTCTTCGATAGTTAATGAAAATAATAACTTAAGTTTTTTCATATTTTATATACTCACTATCATTCTACGACAAATTAAATACAGAAGGCGACCATATAACCAGACTTACTACTTTTTTCACCATAGCCAATACTACCATCACTTCTTATATAGTATTGCTTTTGCTCACTTCCGTTTATATATGCCGAACTTAACCAATATCCGGATGAATCGTGACTTCCCACTGCACCTTTTTTCCTAGATTCCTTACTAGAATCGTTATAAGTGTCTTCATAATATTTATAAGTTTTTCCTTCGTCGATATCGTAAAGTTCCTCGCTACCACCAATTTCTTTTAAAGTCAGCGCAAACATCTTTCGATCATATGGATTAAGATCGCGCGATGAATCAGCAACATTATATTTCTTTGTCACTAGCTTTATGATGGACTTCAAATTAGCAGGCAAAGAGTCATAGAAAGTTCCGTTAATGTACTTATCATAATCAGAACCTGGGTAATAGTCAGTAGCATCTTTACATATTCTGCCCTTATGGACCGATAAATCTGCATCGGTGATTAAATTCGAAAATTCGATTGTTAAACTTGCCTTACCCGATTTATCCGCTAAATCATCATGAGCAAAACCGATAATTCTAACTTCATAATTTAATTCGCCGATTGAAACCTTCTTAGTATCACCGACATCAAAGAGTCTCTCAACATAACCAGAATACGCTAATTCTTGAATGTCTTCCCAAGGCGATTCTCCAAACAAATTCCAATTTTGCGATAAAGCATAAATTATTACCGAATCAAATGTTTTAGCTGTGTTATTAATAGTAATGACTCCTTGATTATAAGTAATGGTGCCATCCTTTATTTCATCAACTGTCTTCCATTCTTGGTTATTAAATTTAACAGCAATATTTTCGGCATCGACACTAATCCACGTGGCATAAAGGTGTAATTTTGTAATTTTGTTACTAAGAACAACATCGCTCTCTTTTTCTTCAATCCCAGTTCCAAAGCCTTTAAATTCGTAGTAATAATAATCGGTTTGACCCGCTTCGCCATTAACCTCAATATCACCTTGAACATAATCGGCATAAATAACCACCCGACCATTTTGACGAGCCTCATCAACATTAGTAATTGAATACCCCACCGAACTTAATGGTTGACCCGAAGTGCCAACATAAATCTTTAATTGACGAGGGATATAGTAGATATTTTCGTTAGTCGGATTAACCGCTTGAATATCGAACTCAAAATTTTCGCCCTTCTTTGGCGATAAGGTAGAAGTGGTTTTTAAATGAGCGCCAAGATTAAACTCAATCTCATAGGTAGGTTGATAATCAATCACCTCGATTTTAATATAACCATCATCTACTTGAGTTGGATCATTGATTCTAATGTATTTCTTTCCTAAATCGTCGCCATATTCAAAATCAACCGGATTGCCACTAGAGTTAGTAACCGTAAATGCAGTTTCATCTAACGGATAATCATACTTAGTTACGCCTTCTTTTAAATCCAACATTAAGCGTGGAGAATCAGGATTATAATTAATCGAACTAACCTCTAATGATTCAGTGATCATCTCGATATGATGAGAATAAGAAGCATACACGTTCTTAGGGGTATTTTCCGTCACGATATAAGAAGGTCCAATCACATCACCATGGCCACCGTTACGC
This sequence comes from Bacilli bacterium, assembly GCA_024408565.1. Classification (GTDB taxonomy): domain Bacteria; phylum Bacillota_I; class Bacilli_A; order RFN20; family CAG-826; genus UB1719. The sequence continues at coordinate 97,486 of JAKSUW010000003.1, read as the reverse complement.
ATCGACCAACCTTTAAAATCATATTGTTTATAAGTAGCAACTTGTTCATCGCTTTTAAAACATTCGCCCCAACGTCTACCAATTAAACATTTAATCGTCGATTGCGCTTTTTGACCTAGTTCGCCATCAACTGGACTAAAGTTAATATCCACAAAAGCAACAACCGTTTCTAAAGTAATGGTGCAATCCCCGTTCTTTTTAAGAGTGATTTGTAAACCACCACTCGCGTCAACACAAGTTGCCACATCACTAGGAGCGACGGTAATATTTTTAATTAAATAATTGTCCGCTAAGGTATATTCAATATATCTAGGTTCAAAATCATCTTTTGCAAGCATTAATTCGCTTACTTTAGGAGTAACATAAGCATCACCTATGATTCTAATATGTGATAAGGCATCAAAGTGCCTTACTATAGGAGTGATTATAAAATCAGCGTTAACTTTTGGGGTAATTGTAACCGTTAAATTAGTGCCATCTATAGTGTAATCACATAGATTATCAATACTTGAGTCGGCTGTTAAACTAGATAAACCATAATTATCATCCGTTCTGTAATTAAATGTAATTGGCGAAAAATCATCTCTATTAAAAGTAAACGAAGTTTGATCTAAATGAAGATGATCTACTTGATTAATGGTTATACAGTACTTACCGTCATCTTTAGGATTATTGCTACAAGAAAATAACGCAAATGCGCACGCTAACGACGAAATAATTATTCGTTTCTTCACATTTTAATTATAACAATCGTTTATTAAAACACAATAATATATAGAAACGTATTAACAATACTATTTCTTAAGTGCTTGGTAACAGGCGACCGCACAAGCGACCGTCGCACCGACCATTGGGTTATTACCCATCCCGATTAAGCCCATCATTTCAACGTGAGCGGGGACGGAAGAAGAACCCGCGAACTGGGCATCTCCGTGCGTCCGACCAAGGGAATCGGTAAAGCCGTAACTTGCTGGACCGGCGGCCATATTATCCGGGTGAAGCGTCCGACCGGTTCCACCACCACTAGCGACAGAGAAATATTTCCGGCTATTTTCGTAACACCACTTTTTATAGGTTGCAGCAACTAGATGTTGGAAACGAGTTGGGTTCGTACTATTACCAGTAATCGAAACACCAACGTTTTCGCTCTTCATAATTTCGACACCTTCGGTGACGTCATTCGCGCCATAGCAACGAATTTGCGCCCGTGGGCCTTTCGAGAAAGCGACTTTCTTCACAACGCTTAATTTATTTTTCTTAAAATCAAAATCGGTTTGGTAATAAGTAAAACCATTAATCCGACTAATGATATAAGCCGCGTCTTTACCTAAACCATTTAAGATAACCTTTAAAGGCGTCTTACGCGCTTTATTCGCGTTAAGGGCAATTTTAATCGCGCCTTCCGCGGCAGCGAATGATTCGTGCCCCGCTAAGAAACAGAAACATTTCGTTTCATCGCGCAGTAACATCGCCCCTAAATTACCGTGTCCACGACCAACTTGACGGATCTCGGCGACACTACCAGGAACGCAGAAAGCTTGTAAGCCTTCACCAATAAGTTCCGCGGCTTCCGCGGCGGTCTTGGCTTTTTTCTTTAGCGCAATCGCGCAACCAAGGGTATACGCCCACTTCGCGTTTTCAAACGCGATGGGTTGGGTTTCGGTGACGATTTTATAAGGATCAACTTTGTGCTTTAAGCATAAGTTATAAGCGTCTTCTAAGCTTTTAAGGCCATAAGTGGCTAAGCACTTAGTAATGCCAACTTTCCGACGCGAAGAATTTTCGAATACTGCTTGCATAACTTACTCCTTTCTAGGGTCAATCGTTTTGACCGCATCCTGATAGCGACCATAGGTCCCAATCGCTTTTTGATAGGCTTCTTTTGGATCAGTACCACCACGAATCATTTTCATCATCTTGCCTAAATTCACAAATTGATAACCAATGATTTCGTGATTCTTATCTAAGCCAAGTTTTAAAACATAACCATCGGTCATTTCTAGATAACGCGCACCCGTTTTAACACTACCAAACATCGTGCCAATTTGGCTACGTAACACGCCACCTAAATCTTCAAGGCTACTACCAATTGGTAAACCATTTTCACTAAACGCGGTTTGACTCCGACCATAAACAAGTTGCTTAAAGATTTCGCGCATCGCGACGTTAATCGCATCGCACACTAAATCAGTATTAAGCGCTTCTAAGATGGTTTTACCTTGTAAAATTTCGGCAGCCATCGCAGCTGAATGTGTCATTCCCGAGCAACCAAGTGTTTCCACTAAAGCTTCTTGGATAATACCGTTTTTCACATTGAGCGTTAATTTGCACGCGCCTTGTTGGGGAGCACACCAACCAACACCGTGGCTAAGCGCACTAATTTGGGTGATTTCCTTAACTTTGACCCATTCGCCTTCTTCAGGAATTGGAGCGGGTCCGTGATCACAGCCTTTCTTGACTGTGCACATTTTCATAATTTCCGGGGTATAGATTAATTTTCCCATTTGAAAACTCCTTTTAATTAGTTAATATCTTACCACAATTTATTAAATATAATCATTATGATTATCTTTTTTATAATTGGTGGGCCTGACAGGACTTGAACCTGCATGGTCACCCATTGGATTCTAAGTCCAACGCGTCTACCAGTTTCGCCACAGGCCCAGTGAATAACATTATATACTAATTTATTCGATAGAAAAGAAAAGCCCACGCGAGGTGGGCCTTCCTTCATTAAACTAACTTAAAGACCATGTCGGATAAAGTCATCAGGATTATCAATTGTCACAACAATATCTGCACCGTCTAGAATATTAGTTGCACCTAGGTAGCTAGAATATGCACCCTCATGGAAGCCAACGTTTGCTTTAGCACCTTTTTGTGCGGATAAAATATAAGCAAAGTTGGTATACATATTTGTATCGGTGATATCGAGTTTTAAATCATCTTTACTTGCTGCACCTTTATAAATATCAATTACTGAACCATCCGCACCAAAATATTGATCACGATATTGTCCGGTGGCATTAAATACACCACCATTAATATTAATATTACCGCTAGTGACGGACAAACAAGTAGGACCAGTAAAAGTACCACCTTTAATTGTTAAATCGATAGGAATATTATAATCAATACAAGCTGCTGGAGTCTTGGTTCCAGATGTAAAGAAACCACCATTAATATTTAAAGTAGCATTACCATCGTTACTTGCTACTTCGTTAGTGCTGGCGTTGAGTGCGACACAGCTCGTTTCTGAAATCAATGTTCCATAAGCAATATTAACAGTTGCGCCTGTGTCATACGTTGTAACGCAAACATTATTAGGAACGCGCTTAGTTGATTTAGTTTCAATCTTTCCGCCATACATCGTAAAAGTAGAATTTTTGCCTGCGACAACCGCTGCACTTGGTTCGCCTTGAGTGTCTTCTTGGGTAATTTTGCCTCCATTAATCATTAAGATTGCTTCGTTAACATAAATATATGAATCTTTTAAAACAATGCCCGAATTGTCATCAAGTATGCCTTGAGAATCAAGAAGGTATAGACTGTAATTTCCAGTTACACAAATAGCTTGCTTTGTTGTCGTATCACCATTAAATGTGATTTTATAACCCGACAAATCAATACAAACCGACCGAAATAATTTAATTGCTTCATCTGTATATTCAATATCATCGGTGAGACGAATAAAATTAGCGGTACTTAGGGCGTTTTTTAAATCATCTTTGGTCGAGACAGAGGCGGGAGTAAGTTTGGCTCCTCCTTCGCCAGGATTATCAATGTTAATTGTTGCACTAACAATTACTCCTGTTTCTACACTAATAGATACATCTTTTTCAGAGCCTTCTTCGACTTCAAAGAACATCGTGTTTGAACGACCGCCAAAATTAATGTGACCTTTAATCGCTTTAATATAAGCAGTATCAGCATGGTTATCTAAAGTTGCAATATCTGTAACAATCACGTTAGTAGCGATTTCGTAGTGATGAACCGTATCTAAAGGCGCTAAGAAGCTTACATAGTCAGAATAAGTTCTAATGATGACATCATGTGCTTCACCACTTAAGTTAGTGTACGCGATATTTGGAATATCAATATGCGCACCAATATCAAATCCAGTGGTGATTAATAGTTGTTCTGGGACTTCAGCGCGTTTATCTAAGTATTGCGAATACTTAGAATTAGGGTTATAAGTAAACACTGATTTAAAGTAATCTAAGGTATTTTCGCTAGCTTGATAACCGTTGCTCTTTTTTACAATGTCATCACCATTCATGATGACATATTGTTTAGCCTTTGCGTCATAAACGAACTCATCTTTCTTATTAGAAAATTTGTGGTCGTTCATATCAATGTTATGCTGTTCAATAATTTTGACTGCATCATAACAGGTATCAATCTCATCGCGTTCTTCATCTAAAACGGCATTAATCTCATCTAAGATTTCTTGATCATTGCTACTTGAGCAACCACAAGACGCTAAAAATGGAAGCGAGATAGCACCCAAAATAAATAATCTATTAAACTTCATAGTTATTCTCCTTTAATCCAAGTTCCACCCGTGACCGTAATGCTAGCTTTGTCTTTTGGAACATCATCATTAATATGTGTCCCGTTTTCTTGAGCATAATAATAAGTACCACCTGTATGAGTAACAGTAACGTCTTTAAAATAATCAACTTTACCAATAATGTTAGTGATATATCCGCTTTTTGATGTCATTGTTGCATCATTAACTTTAACCGTAATTCCTTCTTTTGAATAAGTATCCGTAACCGATTCGAGCAAAATAACCGAACCATCCGCGGTACTACCAGAAGTAGTTGCTTCTTGTTCATCATACTTTCTAGTGGCGGTAAAAATACCACCAGTAATTTCAATCGTTCCTGTTTTTATATCAAGGCAAGAAGGACCCGTAATATTACCACCAGTAATTTTTAAAGTACCACCTTGTGGGAAAAATAATGGCACATAAACATCTTCTACGGTCTTATCATCCGAAGGATAATGACCAAGTCCACCAACAATAGTTCCGCCCGAAATATTAACTTCGGTTCCACCAAACTTATCATTGGGGTTCCCTTGTCCACTAATGCAGTAAGAATGAGAGTATAAGTCGCCATAACTCATATTAACCGTGGCGCCTTCTCCGCGTGGCTGAATACATTTAAACGCCCAATAAGGCTGCTTAGCAAGAAGCGTTTCAAGTTTAGGTCCAACTTTACTTCTAATATAACCTCCGTACATATCAAACGAACTGTTGTATGCATCGCGATTGCTTTCATCCTGTGTATTGCCAACAACCAAAACAGCTGGGTTGTTATAACTAACTGCAGGAGAGTCAAAATCACTTGCCACACCGCGAATATCATCAATACGACCGCTCGTGATATTTAAAGCGCACTATGTTCAGCGCTTCCTGACACAATAATTGAACAATCATTTAATTCAATTGATGGTCTTTCATAAAGAGTTGGCTGAGTATCAACGATATAGCACTCTAAATCTTTATTAACACCACCATTATTTTCCGGACGAGCATCTAATACGATACCAGCGTGATATTGATCTCCACCATCAGCAGTAAATAGAGAAGTAGCGTTGCCCGTAAATGAAATCTTATGGCCATTTAAATCAAGGAAGAAGTTGTTTTTGACAAACCAAGCATTATCGCTACCTGTCTTTCCAAAATTTACATCACTTTCAAGACGGAAAAAATTAGTCTTTTTCTTTGTTTCAGCGTCATTAAGCGTAATATCTTCAGCATCATTAACTGAAATATAATCTAAATCAAATTCAGTGGGAATAGCTGGTGCGTTAATGGTTGCTTCAATTGTTGCACCATCAACATAATGAATTTTAGCGGTTGAACCCTCTTTTAATTCAAACAAATCGGTTTCGGAACCACTCTCTAAATAAATATGACCAGAGGATGGCTGAATATAAGCATATACTCCGTTTGCATGGAACGCGTGTTCATCACCCATTTCCACCACGAACACGTTATTCGCGTCACCATAATGAGTAATGTCATCGGTTGGGGCGGTAATGGTTAGATAATCACTGAAGGTGTTTAGATAAATGTTTTTCGCAACCGTGGAAGTATTATTGTAAATAAGGTTCTTTACGTTCCAGTTACTGCCCATATCTAGGCCAGTAGTCACTACTAACATATCGGCGCCTTGAAAATCTTTGGTCAAATATTGTGAATAAATTGAAGATGCGTCATAGTGACTAGTAAATTTAAAATAATTATAAGTATCTTGCTTACGCGCATAGTTCTTTGGTGAATAGATAATATCATCACCATTCATTACCACAAATTCTTTGCCAGCCCAATCATAGGCAAAGCAATAAGTATCTTTTGCTAGTTTATACTCTTCTATGTCATAACCAGCATCTTGAATAAAATCAACCGCATCTTTACATGTATTAATTTTGTCTTTGTTTTTATCAACTACACTATTAATGGTGTTCAAGAATTTTTGATCAGCGGTATTATCGCCATTACAACTTACGCAAAAACTAGTTGCACCTAAAATTAGTAAAGCAAAATGTCTAACTTTCATATCTAACTTCTCCCATCAAATAATTAATTTTAAATATTAAGATAATAAAATTCAAGGTAAGAAAAAAGAAAAAGGACAAAAGTCCTTTTTTTGGTGGAGCAGACGGGGATCGAACCCGCTACCTCCTGCATGCCATGCAGGCGCTCTCCCAGGTGAGCTACTGCCCCAAGATAATGTGCTTAATTATTATCGTGATAAGTATATTTAATGTCAATGTTTTGTTTGGCGCGCCTAGGACGATTCGAACGTCCGGCCTTCTTCTTAGGAGGAAGACGCTCTATCCAGACTGAGCTATAGGCGCATCTTCTTATTTTAGATAATCTTCGTAAGGAAACCTAGTCATACTATCCATCTCGACTTTAGGAATTTCTACTACGTCATTACCGTGATAATACCAAGTCTCAAGATGATTAATCGATGGGAAATAAATGAGTTCGGCCGGATCAGCGGGGATCGAAAATTCTTCATCCACCACCGAACGAACTAATTCACAGTTTACATCAACTTCAAATTGAAGATGGTTAAACATAAAGGGGACCGCTGGCGTTTTGCCAGATAAATATTTCATCCGTCGTGCATAACGTTCAACGCTTGAAGTACCATTAAGATTCATATCTAACACGTAGTGTTGTTTACCTTCACTAGTCGTAATTGGTGTAATCTTTGTGTAATAGGTCACATCCTTCCCATCAATCTTAATCGTTACCTTATCCTCCCCCATTGTTTCTTTTGCGACAATATAAAGGAAGGGATCATATGGATATTTATCAGGGCAGTCTTTTGTATAATGCTCTTCATCTGTTATAACTTTCTTTGATTCCTTTAACCATTCCACTTGTTCTTTCGCCGCAACATTACCCGTATAAGAATGAACTTCAAATGGTTTCGCTTCATTGTAGAATTCTCGTTTGCCAACCCGCGGAACAAGATCAGGCATATCTTCTGAATAAGAGATTGATTCTTCCATGCATTCCACTTTGTGATCTGTTCCGCTTTGATCATTAGCCACTAAAGCGTTGTGCACCTCGACACGAACTCTTCCTTCAATAAACGGAGGAATACTAACAATCGTATCCGTATAGCCACGAGCGACCGCTAAATAGTTGCGTGGTTTTTTGACTTGTTCTCCATAATCTTCGTCATAATTTAAAAACTTGTAAACTGCGACATTCGCTAAATCATAAATCGGTAACGCTTTATCACCTTCAAACGCTTGTGTAGGATGCTCGCCTGCATCAGTCGCTTCCATATAGCGCTCCATCACGCCTTCCCACTCTGGATCAGGCGCTGGCGGAATATATGGTTTTACAAAGTAACGACCAGTGATGTAACAAGATACCGCTGCCATCACACCCACCAGGGCAACAAGTGAAGCGCTAATAATCGGCCAATGATATTTTTCGTGATTCCGAATTAAGTGGCGGGACCGTTTAAGTTTACTTGGTAATTGATAATAACGTTTGACTTTGTCAGGACCCACAATCACCCAATAAATTTGGTGATCATCCATTAACCACTTTTCTTCTTCGGTAAACGAAAGAATCTCACCTTTATCGTAATATTTACCAAAACGTTCAAAGTATTCGTTTAAAGTATGACCCTTACGAATATCAAACTTTTTGGCTTTATCTTTTTTCATAATTAAAAGCGGAGAGTAAAGACAAAATCAATACTTTCTTACTCAAATTATAAGATATTTTCATTATTAATGAAATAGAAACTAATATGATACAATTGTATCTATGACACGAAGTGAATTAGCTAAACAATATTTCTTAAAAGGTTATAACTGCTCTCAATCAGTTGTTTTAGCCTTTAAAGATTTGATTAAACTTGATGAAGCCACCATTGCTAAAATCGCCTCACCCTTTGGTGGGGGCCTAGGCCGGATGCGAGAAACCTGTGGCGCACTAAGTGGTGCGTTAATTGTGCTTGGTTATCTATATGGAAGTGATAACGCGAATGCGCAAGCAAAAGAAAGACTCTACGTCCATGTTCAAGCCATTGTGAAAGCCTTTAAAGACAAAAATGGTTTTGTCTTATGTCGCGATTTATTACATCTTGATCATCAGAGTGATACCCCACGTCCCGCGGAACGAAACGCCCAATATTATCATTCACGGAAGTGCGTTGAAATTGTAAGTAGCGCAGCTGAGATTCTCGAACAGTATCTCGCGACCCTTAAATAACTCGTTTCTTCTTTTTGTTGCACTTTTTGACACGGTAAAAAATTGACGCCACCGAGCGCTTCGTTGTATGAAAATGCTTGGCAATTTCGCCAATTGAATAGCCCTTTTCCTTAAGAGCTACCATTTTTTGAATCCGGATGTCATTATGCCCGTGATAGGAACAACTTACTTTCTGCGACGTATCTTTTAAACTCATTAGTTCTTGCGGTGTAGCGCCTTTATCAGCGAAAGTTAAGGCATCGACATATTTTAATTCATCAACGTCTTTAATCCCGCCATCAATTGAGACATAATCGGCGATTGGGTCACGCGCAAAATCACGGATTCTTTGAATGGTTAGATTATTAAGAACCTTTCCAAAATAAATCCGAAAAGTTCCGCGACTTTTATCAAAAGTCTTAATCGCAATCATTAACGCATCGTATAGTAAGGCGTCCCGCTCCTCGTATAAGGCGTTAAAGTAAGTAGATGTTTTTAAAGCTTGTTGCACCACCACGTAACCATAATTCCGGTACCGATTATAAAGCACAAAGAAAATGGCAATCTTCTTTTGTCGGTGGAGCGCAACCAGACGTTCGTCTGAGTAACGTTCTATATTCATATTTCCTCCTAAAAATTTAGGAAGGAATTCGACAACTAATAATATGCGCGAGAATGACGCTTAAGGCGTTACTAGCGTTTAAAGAATTAACGTGACCAAACATCGGGATTTTAATGAGGAAATCACTATTACTTTTTACTAACTGTGAAATCCCCTTTCCTTCGCTACCAATCACTAAGACAAGTGGCAAGGCGTAGTCAAGTTTAGTATAACTATCTTTCGCTTCGCCATCGGTGGCAATAATCCAATAGCCGGCTTCTTTTAATTTCATAATAGCGTTATTTAAGTTACTCACTTCGGCAACTTTAACATAGTTAATCGCCCCGGTTGATACTTTCGCGACAGTGGCGTTTAAGGGCACTTGGCCATCTTTTTTTACCACCACGCCAACCACGTTGAAGGCATCAGCGATTCGTAAGATGGCGCCAAAATTATGTGGATCATTAATGCCGTCCAGCATAATAATAATTGGATTACTGATTTGCTTACCATCCGCAATTAAATCACTTAATGGATAATAATTATAGCCTTTTACTTCGGCGACAATTCCTTGGTGATAATCATTTTTGACTAAGTTCGTTAACGCTTTATGATCAAGCGTCTTAAAAGCGAGATGCTCTTGCTTAATGAGATTTAAAAGTGTAGCATCACGAAAATTTTTCGCGACATAAATCTTTTGCGCGGAATGTGATGTAATTGCGGATCGTACGGAATTCCTTCCGTAAATTAATAATGCCATAGATTATTCACTAGTGGGGAACTTTTTTATAGCAAATGTTTCCTTAACAACTCTCCTCGTAACTCATCGCTTTTTTGGTAATTCTTTTCTTTCCGGGCGGCTTGATAGTCCGCTAAAAGTTTTTTATCTTCATCACTTAACACCGGATAATCAATCGCTAAGCCAAGGAGTTTAAACATCGTTTTAATGGCCACAAAGTTTGCGGTTAAAGTAGCTAAATCACTCGTTTTACTACGTAAAGCGGCATTCGTATTCTTTAAAGTTTCGTGTAAATAAGTTAACGCGTTACTCACATTTAAATCGTCCGCAAGTGCACTTATAAACGGAGTAATATCACTTGGATTCGCTTTTAATAAATCCGCACCCGCTTTTTGTAAGGCTAACGCGAGTTGCGAATAAGTCGTGGTGAATTTATTTAGTTCCGCTTGCGCCATCTTAATTGTTGCTTCGGTAAACTTGACGGGTACCCGGTAATGCGAAGATAATAACGCTAACCGCACTACGTTACCACCGTATTGTTTAATCGCGTCTTTCGCTAAAATCACGTTCCCTAGTGACTTTGACATTTTATTATCACCAAAGGTGACAAAACCGTTATGTAACCAATAATTCGCTAATTTATTTTTGTGGCTGGCTTTATGTTGAGCGATTTCGTTAGTGTGGTGCGGGAACTTTAAATCAAATCCCCCACCGTGGATATCAATTAGTCCACCCGGAAATAAATCATCAATCATGACACAACATTCGGTATGCCAACCCGGACGTCCTTCGCCCCAAGGTGAAGACCACTTCACGCCTTCCGTTGTTTTTTTCCAAAGCGCAAAGTCTAACGGTGATTTTTTCTTATCATCTTTTTCAACCCGCGCTCCCACCTTTAATTCATCAAGATTAATCTTCGCGAGTTCACCATAATGATCAATGCTATCGACTTTAAAATAAACATCGCCATCAACCACATAAGCGTGGTTCGTTTCCACTAATTTATTAATATAATTAATAATGGGCTTAATGTATTCACTAACACGTGGTGTATAAGTCGGCGCTAAAGAATGAATATCATCCACCATTTGTTTAATTTCAGCAATGTAGCGATTAGCGATGACCATTTCATCAACATTTTCTTCGATGGCTTTCTTGATAATCTTGTCGTCAACATCCGTGAAGTTACTTACATATGTGACTTCATAACCTAAATAAATAAAAAGACGCCGTAAAACATCAAATACCACGACCGGCCGTAAATTACCAATGTGGGGTGAACTATAAGCGGTCGAGCCGCACACATACATCGAGACTTGATCTTTTGCGATACTTTTAAAGGTCTCGAGGCGGTTAGTTAAAGAATTAAATAGTTTAACTTCCATACTTCTATTTTAAATGCTTTAAAAGCTCTTTGGGATGTTTTATTTTAAAGATGGCATCGTCTTCGTTAAATCTTCCATATTGGCCATAGCCGTATTTTACGAGTGCGCTAGCGATTTTAGCGTTCTTCGCCGCCTTTAAATCGACTTCACTATCACCAATATATAAACACTCATTCCGGTCTAATTGGTTACGACGAATAATTTCATTAATGACATAAGGATCTGGTTTCTTTGGCATCGTCCGGGTTTGGTAAACCGCATCCTTAAAATAATTTTCACCGTATAAACGCGTAATCACACTCGGCCCTACTTCGACTGGTTTATTCGTGGCGATATAAAGGGTGTAACCCCGCTCTTTTAATTTATTAAGGGTTTTTAATAAACCATGAAAAATCTTCACGTCGTTACTTTGGTGAGTGATGGCTTGAGTGGGTAGATAATAATCAAGCACAGTATCTAAATCAAGCGGAAGACCTTTAAAGGCACAGTTAATTAAATAGGGTGTTCCATAACCAACAAAATTATAAACATCTTTATTTTTCCACCGCCACGACTTACGAAAATGTTTAAGCGTTAAATTCACGGCTTCGGTAATACCTGGCAAAGTATCAACGATGGTTCCGTCAAGGTCAAAAATTAAATGTTTATACATAACTTTATATTTATTACCAGTTTAATTCTATAGTTAAACAGTTAAAATTTCTTTTTCTTTTGTGGCCAATAAGCTATCAATGGTTTTACTTGTTTCGTCGACCACTTTTTGAATCTCGTCTTGGATCCGTTTCTTTAAGTCGTCACTATAGCCTTCGTCGTCTTTTAAGAAATCAAAATATTCACGACGAATATTGCGTAGAGCAATCTTGGCATCTTCACTCATCGCTTTCGCTTGCTTGGCGATTTGTTTACGGGTGTCTTCGGTTAAACCAGGAATCACAATCCGGATTTGATCACCATCCACCGTTGGGTTAAGGTTTAAGCCCGCACTAGAAATCGCTGCGACAATCGCTTTTAAATCGTTCTTATCGTATGGTTTCACTAAGATTTGGCGGGGTTCAGGTGAAGTAATCGCCGCGATTTGGTTAATCGGCATCTTATCGCCATAATAATCCGCTTGTACCTTATCGAGCATACTCGGATTAGCGCGCCCAGTTCTAAGGGTCACAAAATTATCTTTGAGATTTGCGATGGTTTTGTCCATCTTTTCTTTTGCTTGAATGGTTAATTCGTCCATATAGTTACTCCTTTGTTAATACGGTACCAACATCGATACCTTTAATCACTTTAACGAAGTTATCTTCCGCCATGCCAAAGACATGGATTTTGATTTTGCTATTATAAGCAATGAGGGTTGTTAAAGCGGTTAAATCCATCACCGCTAATTTTTTATCAACGCATTCTTGGAAGGTTAATTTCTTAATTAATTTAGCGTGTTTATTCTTTCTTGGATCAGCTGTATAAACACCATCAACCCCGTTTTTCGCCATAAAGATGGCATCCGCATTAATTTCGGTTGCCCGTAAAGCAGCGGCGGTATCGGTAGTAAAATAAGGATTACCCGTTCCACCCGCAAAGATAACAATTACGCCTGCATTAAGATGAGCAATGGCTTTTAAGCGGAGATAAGGTTCCGCGACCGATTTAACTTCGACACTACTCATCACTCGGCACTTAAGACCAAAACGTTCAATTGTGTTACTAAGTGCGGTCGCGTTAATAATCGTCGCAATCATCCCCATATAGTCACCGGTAGCTTGGTCAATTTTCATATTTTTCGCGAGTTTACCGCGCCAAATATTACCAGCGCCAATCACAATACCAACTTGCACTTTATGAGCGTGAAGTTTTTTTACCACCCGGGCAATCTCTTCTAGTTTCGCCAAATTTAAAATAGCGTGATCTTTCTCGTCAAGTAAGGCTTCGCCTGAGAGTTTAATGAGGATTCGTTTATACTTCATAATGTCTCCTTTCTATATTATAAAATAAAAGCACCATTCGGTGCCTTTAATTTATTTGGCTTGACTCATGACTTCATTCACAAAGTCATCAACCCGTTTTTCGATGCCTTCACCAACTTGGTAACGGATGAACTTAATCACCGCAGCACCTTTTTCTTTTAAGACTTGCTCCACTTTCTTAGTGTCATCAAGTAAATAAGCTTGTTCATGTAAAATCACTTCGCTTAAAGTCTTGTGGACTTTGCCTTCGATAATCTTATCAATAATGGCTTGGGGTTTACTCATGAGTTTTTGATCACTCTTTGCGGCCTCTAAAGCAATTTTCTTTTCGTTCTCTAAAACTTCTTTAGGGACACAATGTGGGCAAATATAAGTTGGGTTATTCGCCGCGATGTGCATCGCGAGATTCTCAGCGAGTTCTTTATCGTCTTTATTAATCACGACAAGCACCGCAATCTTACCACCCATATGAATATAGGTACCAAAGCATTCGTTCGCGTTTTTATTTACAATCTCGTAACGACGAAGCGAAAGTTTCTCGCCCATCGCCACCGTTGCATCCGCGTAGATGCTTGTTAAGCCTTGCGTCGCCGCTTCGACATTCGCTGGTTTATTCTTTAATAAATAATCACGAGTGTCACTTACTAATTTTTTAAACTTCTCGCCTTTAGCGACGAAATCGGTTTCGCAGTTGACCTCTAGCACCACCGCTTCGTTATTATTTGCATTTACATCCGCTAAACCTTCGGCGGCAATGCGGTTCGCTTTCTTCGCGCTTTTCGTGATGCCTTGTTCACGGAGCCAATCGCACGCTTTATCAAGATCACAATTATTCGCCTCAAGTGCTTTCTTACAATCGTTTAAGCCGGCGTTAGTTCTTTCGCGGAGCTTTTTAATTAATTCAATGGTCGCCGCCATGATTACTTGCTCTCCTTTTTCGCTTCTTCTTTCTTTTCTATTGGTGCGGCTTTCTTAGTTTCGCTACTAGCAACTACTTTGTTATCATCAAGCCGATGTTTAAAGGATTCCTTTAAAAGGTGCTCTTGTCTCATCTTCTCGTAACGTTCTTGTCTTTCTCTCCGAGCGGCCCGAATGAGCGCTAATTTTTCCGCCGCTTCTTTATCAGCAATCCGGATGGCGTCTTTCATGGTGACTTCTTCGCCTTCGTCTTTGGTATAGGCGACCATGGTCACACCACCCTTGGCTTCAACAATCGCATCCGCGATTACACTTAAAATCAGTTTAACGGATTTCGCGGCGTCATCGTTCGCCGGGATTGGATAAGTGATACCATCTGGATCAGTATTAGTATCAACGATACCAAAAATCTTAATACCTAATTTCTTCGCTTCGCGAACCGCGTTAGCTTCTTCAGTTGGATCCGAGATAAAGATCGCTTGGGGAATCCGACGCATTTCTTTAATGCCTTCGAGGTTCTTGGAAAGCTTTTCTTTTTCTTTCTTAAATTCCGCTTGTTCTTTTTTGCTTAGTTTAGCAATCGTACCATCTTCTTCTTTCCGCTCTAAATCTTTAAGATAACGGATCCGGTTTTGGATGGTCCGGAAGTTCGTTAAAGTTCCACCTAACCAACGGTTAGTGATATAGAAAGAACCGCTTCTTAAAGCTTCTTCGACAATATTTTCTTCGATTTGTTCTTTCGTACCAACGAAGAGGACTTTACCACCTTCGCGGACGATATCACGCATCGCAATATACGCTTCAATGACTTTTTCGACGGTTTTGTTTAAGTCGATAATGTAGATGCCGTTTCTCGCACCATAGATGTACTTCGACATCTTGGGGTTCCATTTTCTTGTCGTGTGTCCGTAGTGGCATCCCGCTTCTAGACACTTCTTCATCGTGATAATCGGTAAACTTGTATCGTGCTCCACGACGACAGCTGATTCTTCAGCCGGTTGTTCGGTGACAACCTTTTCTTCTTTGTTTTCGCTCATAAAGAGCCTCCTTATTTGTTAAGCCTCCACCGTTTCGAACAATCACCCTACTACATAGTAGTAGACTCGGCACTGAATCCGCGGTGTGTGTATTCTCTATGTTGATAGAGTCGGGTTATATTATAGCATGAATGAAATTAGCTGCTCGACTTTTTTGCGCGGGGATGAGCTTTTAAATAATCTTCTCTTACACTTTCGTCAGTAACATGGGTATAAATACTTGTCGTGTTAATGTTCACGTGTCCTAGTAACTCTTGGATTAAACGAAGATCCGCTCCACCTTCTAAAAGGTGTGTGGCAAAACTATGACGAAATACATGTGGGTGTAATGCGAAAGGTAAAGCGCACTTGGCTTCCACTTGCTTCAAAATATATTCTAGTCCCCGGCGCGTTAACTTATGACCATTCGCATTTAAGAATAAATGTTTCTCGGTAGCGCCTTGAATATTTTTACTAAGTAAAGTTGGACGAATGTCTTTAACGTAGGCTATAAGCGCACGTTGAGCGCTAGGTGAAAAGGGAACCATCCGCTCTTTTCGCTCCTTACCAAAGACCCGCACCACTCGGTTACGATAATCTACGCTCGAAATTAATAAATTAACGAGCTCTGAGGCACGAAGGCCACTCGCATAAAGTAATTCTAAGATCGCTTGGTCACGGGGCGCTAACGCGTCGTTTCGCTTGCTGTTGGCGTCAAGTAAAATTTTTACTTGTTCCTTAAATAAGACCTCAGGTAACTTCTTCTCTTTTTTGGGCGTGGTAATCGTGTCGAATGGATTCCGGGTAATCTTTTTATTAGTAAATAAATAAGTATAGAAATGACGAAGCGAAGCCACCCGTCGTTGACACGATGAACGCTTGATATTATTCATGAGTTCGGTCGTTAAAAAATCACGAATCACATCGGTGTTTACTTCTTCAAGTAAAACGCCCTCATGATTAATGAAGGCGTAAAACTTTTCGATGTCGTAAGTATAAGAGGCGATGGTGTCATCGCTATAGTTACGTTGATATTTAAGATAATTTAAAAATTGGCTAAGTTCCTGTGTCATTCTTTCTTACTTGGATCATACTCTTCGATATGACGACACTTCGGATAATTAGTGCAACCTAAGAAGAAGCCTGGTTGTTTCTTTACCTTGTTCCAACCCTTCCGCACGACGAGATTACCATCTTTACACGCTGGACACTTTTTAATAATTTCGAGTTTCTTGGGTTGTTCTTGCTTACCTTCGATATAACGACACTTCGGGAAATTAGTGCAAGCAATAAAGACTTTACCTTTCTTGTTCGTGCGCTTAATTAATTGGGCGCCACACTTTGGGCACTTCTTATCCAAAAGCTCTTCACTCGCTTTGGGTTCTTTCTTTTTATAGTCACAATCAGGATAACGGGAACAACCGGTAAAGGAACCATACTTCCCTTTGACGCGTACTAAAGGTGCACCACACTTGGGGCAATTACCAAGTGCTTCTTTCATTGCTTCATCTACTTTTTCCATAAAGTCTTTGTAATAATCCTTTAAGGTTTCGGTCCGCCCTGAAGCACCCGCTTGAATCTTATCGAGTTTATCTTCCATTTCGCTTGTGAAATGGGCGTCCACAAATTTAGTAAATTTCTTTTCCAAGAACTCCACCGCTTTTTCGCCGTTCTTGGTTGGAACAATCGCGCCTTTTTCTTTCACGACATAAGTACGGTTTTGTAAAGTCGAAATCGTGGACGAATAAGTGGATGGACGGCCAATACCTTTATCTTCCATGAGTTTAATAATCTTGGCTTCACTATAGTGAGGAGGTGGCGTGGTGCTCTTCTTTTCGCTCACTAAGTCCACCACTTTTAAACTCGCGCCTTCCACTGGTGTAAAGCCTAAATCTTTATGTTCGCCTGGTCCGGTTAAAACTTCATAACCAGGATAAATGGTTTTGTTGCCACTTACTTTGTAACTTACTTGATCATTACCAATAATCACGTTCGTGGTTTCTTCTTTCTTACTCGTCATTAAGAATGATAGGGTTCGATTATAAATTAGTTCATAAATTTTAAAGTGCGCGTTCGTAAACTTCTTATTTTGTTTTAAGACGACCCGTAGGCTCGCGGGTGTCCGGTGGTTACTCGTTGGACGGATGGCTTCGTGACCGCTATTAGCGGTATCTTCGCCTTCGTCTTTTAATTGTTCCATATGGCCAAGGTACTCTGCACCAAAACGCTTTTGAATATACTCTTTAGCGCGAGTAACGTAAGTATCACTTAAGTGGGTGGATACGGTTCTAATATAGGTAATTAAACCAGTATGCTCACCGTTTACATTAATACCTTCGTATAAGTCTTGTAAGATGTGGGAAACCTTTGACGCACTTAAACCAAACCGCGAAATGGCTTCTTGTTGTAAGGTCGAAGTTTTAAATGGTAGTTTTGGATTAATCGTCCGCACGCTTTTTTCAATGCGAAGAATTTTTAATTCTTGCCCGGTCGCCGCGCTTACTTCATCTACGTCGTGTTGGCTCACGAGTTTTGTGATTTCCTTATCCTTATATTTATATATAGGCGCTTCAATGGTGTGTTCACCATCGTTTAGTTTAGCGACAAGGGTCCAATATTCTTCCGGAACAAATTTTCGAATCTCGCGTTCATGATCAACGATAAGTTTTAACGTCGCACTTTGGACACGGCCGCCACTCCGTAAGTTATTTTTACGTTGTAAAACGTCACTAAGCTTAAAGCCCACAATCCGGTCTAAGATCCGGCGTGCTTCTTGGCTCGCGACCAATTTTAAATCAATTTGGCGTGGGTTCTCAATCGCGTGCTTTATCGCTTCTTTCGTGATTTCGTGGAATTCTAAGCGTTTGTTGTTCGCGGGTAGATGTAAGACTTCCGCTAAATGCCAGGCAATCGCTTCGCCTTCGCGGTCTGGGTCGGTCGCCAGAATCACTTCGTCGGCTTTCTTCGCGTCCGCTTTTAAGTCGTTCACAATTCGCTTCTTATCGCGCAGGATAATATAGGTAGGTGCAAAGTCGTGCTCACAATCAACGCCTAATCCGCCTTTGCCTGATGTGGCTAAATCGCGGATGTGCCCTTTGGTCGCGACTACTTTATAGTCACTCCCCAGGTACTTCTGGATTGTTTCACACTTATTTGGAGACTCAACAATTACGACTTTCATAATAATCAATGCACCAAATGCAATGTATCTAAATATAGAGAGTTAATTTCCAACTGTCAACCCTAAAACACCTTATCGCTTTCCTTAAAGAATATATCTTTAAAATAATTACTTTTTTTATTTCATTAAGTACAAAACGTCGTCCGCCGTCTCCACTAAGGCGGCCCCATCTTGAATGAGCTTGTTACAACTACTCGCTTGGTCAGCCTCATAAGGGATCGCCATGACGTCTTTTCCCTGCTTTAATGCATATAAGACAGTGATATTCGTCCCGCTATTTTTATACGCTTCGGTAACTAAAAGCTTATCGCTAAAGCCTGCGACTAGTCGGTTTCGTAAGGGAAAATAACTTGGTTCAGGCTTTGTCTCACCTGGATATTCACTAATTAATAAATGATTTTTCTTAATCGCGGCAAAGAGTTCAGCGTTCTCACGAGGATAAATCACATCAATTCCGCCGCCAAGAACGGCGATGGTTTTGCCTTTTGCGTCAATCGTAGCCCGGTGCGCAACCGCATCAATTCCACGAGCTAGACCACTCACGATGATGACGCTTTTTGCGACTTCACTTACAATGCTTCTTGTCATCCGGCGACCATAGAGACTACAATCGCGACTCCCGACCACACCTAATCTTGGTGTAGCGCTAGTAAGTAATGAGATATCACCATAATAGTACAAGACTAATGGTGGCGTTGGAATCCGCTTCAAACTTTCTGGGTATTCCTTATCAATAATTGTTAAGGTGTGACACTTAATTTGTTTGACCGCTTCCTTGACCGCTTCTTCTTCCACGGTTTCGCGTTTTGTAATTGCTTGGTAAATCTTATCGTAGTTACCCGCATACTTAAGACTTAAGTATAATAATAAATTTCGTCCGTCCATTTTTTCTCCTTTTTTTCGGCTTCTATGGCCGCTAATAATAAATAGAGAAAAAGGAAGGAGATTGACGCGAATTTTTTTCTATATTTATTCTAAATATAAAAATTCACTAGCAATTGAATAAATCGAGTTGTTCATAGCCAAGATTTTTTACCGGCTTATAAGAAAAACGGTAGACACCCTTAATCGGTCCATATTGTTTTAATAGTTTTAGATGTAAGGGAGTCGGATAACCTTTATGAACTTTAAATTGGTATTGCGGATATTCTTTATCAAGTTTTTCCATGTAAGCGTCACGCGCAGTCTTAGCTAAAATCGAGGCCGCGGCGACCGCTAAAACTTTCGCATCCGCTTTAATAAGCGGAATCACGCGACACTTCTCGTGATATAACTCCATTGCATCTGAGATGACTAAATCGTATTTTACTTTTAATTTATGTAACGCTTGCTCCATCGCTAATCGCGAAGCTTCTAAGATATTAATCTTGTCAATCGTCGGGGCATCAATAAAGATAATGGCGTAGGCTAAAGCGTCCCGCTTAATGATGCCCGCTAAAGTTTCGCGCGTCTTCGCGCTTAACTTCTTAGAATCATTAATTTCTTCGTTTTGGTAGTCACGCGGGAAGATCACTGCCGCCGCTACCACCGGACCCGCAATCGGTCCCCGTCCCGCTTCATCACAACCCGCAATTAATCTAACTTTTTGATTATAAAAACGCTTTTCGTAATTTAGCATATTTAAGCAAAATAGATTCGACCGATCTTACCATCGCGAATCTCTTTTAAAAAGAGTGAACGGGCATCTTCATGATGAATGGTCTTATCGTTTTTAATTCCGCGTTTATTAGCAATGAGAGCAAACGCTTCGTTACTATCCTTTTTAATTTCGCCATAGTGTTTCTTAAATAATAAAGGATAGTGTTTAGCAATATAGGTATAAGCGTAATCACTTAACTTAATCACTGGGAGAAGCTCAATCTTCACCGCTCCAATTAAAGCTAATACATAATTATCTTGGTCGTAATTACTCGGAAGAATACCGGGCGTATCTAATAGATAAAAAGCGTTATTTACATTCACCCACCGTTGGTTTTTGGTAAGACCTGGTTTATTTTCGACCTTCGTAATTTTCTTTTTCACTAACGCGTTAATTAGCGATGACTTACCAATGTTAGGAATCCCCACAATCATCGCTTTGGGTGGTAGTGGTTTTATTCCGCGTTTCATTTGTTTCTCGGCTTTGGCTCGATAAGCGTCGGTAATTTTTTTCGTTAATTGTTTAAGACTACGTGGATCTTTAATTGATAATAAAATCCCGTTTGTGGGTAACTTCACCGCACTTAAATCCGCTAAATCGCTTTTCATATAAACTTTGACACACGGCTTATCGTGAATAATTTTTTGGAAAAAGGGATTACTCGTTTGAATAGGCGCTCGAGCGTCCACTAACTCAATAACCACATCAACCATTTTTAAAGCCTCTAACATTTTGTTAGCGGCCTTTTTCATATGGCCCGGATACCAATGAATAATGGAAGTAGCCATATTTACATGAAGCGATAAACTTTATCGGTTCCTTCTTCGACGACTTTAAGGACACCCTTAATCGGTGTTAATAAAGCGTCCGTGACAATTGTATAAGGAATATGGCACATCGTTTCGAAGCCACTCTTTAATAAATCCCAGGCCCGCGACACACCACCACCGAAGATAATTCGGTTAAAATGATCATCTTGTTGTTTTTTGTTAAGCATTTCCGCTAACTCCATCCCAACGAAGGTAAAGATATTAGCGATTTTTTGATCACCCTTATGAGCGAGGTCAGCCATTTCCGCCACGTTCTTAATTTGGGGATAGCCAACGTTATGGGCAAATTTAACTAACGCGGTTGCTGATACATAATCTTCGTTAATGCTATCGCGATATTTGATGTTATAGATTTCGGTATAGGGAAGTTGGCTTTTGTTTACTACGACGCGACCATGATCAGCGAGCGTATAACCTAGGCCAGTACCAATAGTGACACAACACACTAAATCATTATTAAATTCCGGGTGGTCTGATAGAACCCCTAACATAAAAGAAACCGCGTCGTGAACAAACACAATCTTAGCTTCCGGATGAATTTTACCGAGTAACGCTTTTAAATCGACTTGGTAAAGCGAAAGGAGTTTGTGTTGCATTTGGCTAATACCGTTATAGTAATCAAATGGTCCAGGAATTGAAAAGCCAATCGCCTCAAGTTTTGGATATTTTTTGATAAACTCCACTAACGCACCAGGCATATCTTCTTTTCCTAGCGCATCAACAACCGAAAATTGACCAGTCGTAAATTGTTGGTTTTCGTATAAGGCGTATTTCACATATGTACCGCCGACATCAAACAATAATTTAGCCATAAATCCTAATGTTATTATAACAAAAAAAGAGGCCGTTTGGCCTCTTAATTATTGCTAAGAAATTAAAGTTCTTCTTTAATTCGAGCACTTTTTCCAGCGCGCTTCCGGAAGTAAGTAATTTTGTTCCGCCGCACTTTACCTTTTTTCACGACTTCGATCTTGGCCACCACAGGTGAATGAAGTGGGAACGTTCTTTCGACGCCCACGCCACTTGAGATCTTCCGCACGGTAAAGGTGCTACTTACGCCAGAGCCACGACGTTGCATGACGACGCCTTGGAAAACTTGAATTCGGGATTTATTATTTTCAGTAATCTTCACTGAAACTTTCACCGTATCACCACTTCGGAAATCAGGAATGTTGTGCTTAAGTTGCCGATTCGCGATTTCGTTAACGAGACTGGTATTCTTCATGTTTCTTCCTCCTTTTAGTCATTCTTTTTCACTTCGTGTTCGTGCCGAGACTTTGGTAGCGGACCACGCGTTACATGATTAAATCATGCTTAGTTATATTACTCTAGTCAACAAGAAAGTTCAACAAAACTTTCTAGCATTTACTGTGTTATAAAAGACACACTCTTCCCGAAAAGTTTATTGTCATTATCTATTACTCAAGTGTAATGATATTAGCGTAAACTCCCCATTGGGGATCGGTCTTATATTGTTCTAATAACTTGGCAGGAACAAGAATCTTCTCCAGCGGACAACCGGTGAATACTTCACCACCTAATAAACTAACTACTTGATTCGCATTAACGCCTCTTAAATCAACGACTTTTAAGTTTGTGCACGAAGCGAAAGCGTTATCATCGATAAAAATTAAATTCTTATTCATAACCACTCTTTCTAGCGCAGTGCAATTAGTGAAAGTTGCGCGATTAATCGAAGTCAATTGAGTAGGTAAAACAATCTTCTCTAATGATGCGCAATTCATAAAGGCTTGGTCTTGAATAGCTGTGATATCGTGGGATAAAGTGAGGGATTTAATAGCAGAATTTTGGAAGACGGTTTTCTCTAAAACAGTTGACTCGCTTGATAAATGGTGTGGCAACACCACACGATGTAACATCGGCATATTTCTAACTGCGCTGGGGACTAAGATCGGCGGCAAGTATTCAAACATCTCTGGAGTGTAGGCGAAAGGATAGACAAAGCTAGTAATATGCTTATTACCTAATCCATACAATTCACCGCTTTCATCATTCGCAGCAAAGGAAACTTCGCCTAGCACGCTTCGCGTCGCATGCGAACTCGGAACATAAATCCGAATGCAATAATCGCCAGCATTAGTAAAGGTGTGTTCAAGGTTAAAGGTTAGGCCCGTTTGCCCACGATAAGAGATGTCCACCACGTCTTCGTTACCATCGCCCCAGTTACAATAAATGGTTCCTTCAAATTCGGGCACTCGTGTGTAGTCTAGATGAATAGCAACATGTCTTTCTTCATCCGATAAACCAGTATCAAAGTAAACTGTCGCGAAAGCCGCCAACTTAGCAAAGTTGTACTTTGTTGTATCAATCAGTCGATAGATATATTTAGCGTTTTCGCCTAAATTATTAATATATTCTTGACGGGCGTCATATTCTGGACCCCCCTGACCAGAACTTGGCACTAAGAAACTAGCCTCTTCAACTAGCGAAGGGCAATTATCAAACGCGGTCGCGGCGATGGTAGGAACCACAAACGGATCGCTCTCATTATCAGGACGACCCACCATCACAAAGTTTGCAACGATTAAATCCGTGCAATCTTTAAAGGCAGACTCGCCGATTTCTTGAATATCATGCCCCAATTCTAAATCCGCTAGAGAAGTGCAACCTGCAAAAGCGGAAGCGCCAATTTTCGTGACATGACCAAAGTCAATATCGGTCAACGAATCACAACCAGAGAAACATTGCGATGGATATTCAAGTAAATCAGGTGCTTCGTTAACAATCGAAACCAAGTTATGACAATTAGCAAACGCAAGCGTGCCAAGTTTGTTAACTTTACTAGTAAATTTCACTTCGTTAATTAAAGCGCAGCCAGCAAAAGCCGAATCAGCAATTGCAATATGATTCCCTGGAACCAATTCAAAATCCACATCATCACACCCATAAAGTAAAGTCGCCGTATCTTCGTCCCTACTAACAATGTAATTAGCTTGCGCACCATTTATATCGCGGCTCGTGAAATGTAAGTTATTATCATGAACGATTAATGACGTTAAGGAGATACAACCGCTAAAGACACCGGTACTAATTTGATTAATCATCGGTGGTATCTTAAAGCTTGATAACGAGGTACAACCGCTAAAAGCATCCGCACCAATTTCGGCGGTTTTTCCTTCCATTTCAGGAAGAATCGGTAACGCTACTTCAGTTAAGTGCGTAATACCTTTAAAGGCATTAGCGTCAATACCGGCAGTAGTCGGACTATTAAAGAAGCTTGTGTAATTACGGTACACTACCTTCGTAAAGTAAATATTATCCGGTAATAAAGGTCCGTCCGCGTTTGATAATTTAATTTTGCTAATGTCACCGTAAAGGGAAATATCAAAGGTTCCGGCGGTGTTATAAGTATGAGTTAACGACGTGTCCATCGTCGCATCATCGCCCCAATTAACTTTAATATCGCCAGTTGATTCACATTCTAATTTAACCTCACTAGTCGGATTCTCATTCATATAAGTACAAATAATTTCCGCATCATCAGTCGCGGTAACTTTAATATCGGTATTGCCTGTCACCACAAAATGTAATTCACTAGCGCTCGCATCAAAGGTGTAATCCGTACTTGCACTACCATCAACGATAAATTGATCGACATCGGTTGGTAAAGCGTGATAACCTTCAATATCATTCAGGGCAAATTTAAAGACTACATCACTATTTTCTAATACCTGCACATCAAATTCTTGGTGATAGGTCGGTGAATCATTAAAGCTTGTTACGCAACCCACGCATTCAATGTGAATGTCTTTGGTCTTATGTTTACTACGGTCATAATATTGGGCCGTATAGGTAACATCACTAGTGACAGGAGATAATTTACCCCAACCGTTAAAGAAATATTCTTTATCGGCATCTTCGGGTCTAGTTGGTTCGGCGCCGTCATATGATGGGGCTGAGCCGTATGGAACATTCGTATCAGTTTCTAACACGGTGCCATCATAATTTGCCCAAGTAACGGTAAACGTATCTTGTTGGACAATTTGGTAGGAAGCGTAATAAGTCGTGTCGCTAAACGCGAGCGAAATAGTTGGTAACCAACCAGCAAATTCATAATTATAACCAGTTGAAGGCGCTTTATATGGATTAACTTCCGGCGCTTGGGGTAATGTTCCTGACGCTACTTCCACCACTTTTTCCGTTGAACCATCCTCCCATTCCCCACCCGCGGCGTTAAAGGTAATCATGCATACATCATCGTTATTAGTCGGAGTAATCACATTATTAAGATGATACGAATAGGAAGAAGCACTACTAACACCATAACTAGTTAATAAGAACAAAATCCCGAGGCTAAATATTTTTTTCTTTTTCATACTGGAACTCCTCCGACAATAATACGGACATTACCTTTAGCGTTATTCATATGGAAGCGACCCGTTAACGGATCATAACTATATTGAGAAGCATCGATTAAGACACCATCGACATAAACTTCGATTGTATCGGGTAAACAGTAACCAAAGTCGGCAACAACTGTGAAATCAATCGCATCATCAAAATTAAGAATCCGGTGGACATTATATAAACCATTCACTGTGCAGTTAACCCCTTCAAAGCTCATCGAGACATCTTCGTTATAAACCGCGGTGAAGATTAAATCATGATCGGTGACCGCTTCGACTGGCTTATCCCAACCAATGAACTCGAACTGGTGACCATCTTTTTCATATGTTGGCGTACCGCTATAATACTCAGGAACAGTACCCGGTAATAATTCTTCGTATTGTAGTTCGGTGCCATCGCAGTTTTGCCAAATCACTTTGTAGCGAATTTGTTCGCGTTTATATTGCGCGGTATAAGTTGCATCACCTGTAACCATCGTTATCGCTGGTGAGAAACCGATAAAGGTATAGTGATAACCACTATCGTCATATTCCTTAATTGTCTCTGGGGCGGTCAAAGTATCACCATAATGTTTTTGCTCGGTTAAAGTGTCAGCCGCTCCGCCTTCTTTACGAATATTCCAAGTGATGGTGTATTCCTTAGGAACCGCTTCAAATTGCGCGATAAAGACGGTGTCTTCCTCTATCGGCGCACTAATATCTTTGTCCCAACCCGTGAAGGTATATGTCGCATACGCATCCTCTGGTTTAACTGGAGTTCCTGGATCAGTCGGTGCACTCAAATACGGGACAGCTTGTTCGTTAAATATGGTGCCGTCATAATTCAAGAATTGAACATTAAAGTTATGCAAATCCCATTTCGCGTATAAGGTGATGTTACTAGTAATTGGCGTATTGACAAAGTCAAATGGTGTGCCCGAGAACTCAGGGTTATCGTACCATCCCGCAAAATCATAACCATATTTATGAATATCGGCTGGCTCAGTTGCGTATTCCATAAACACAACATCTTGTGGCGGAACATCGCATTCTTCCGTGTTATCAACAAATGTCACACGATAAGTATCGATTAGATAAATCGCGTAAATGATTATATCTTGATCAGGCAAGGTGGCGTCTTTACCAACTTCTTGTTCAGGACTTGGGTCGCCTTCAACATAACTCCAGTGGTTGAAGCTGTAGCCAACTTTATCAGGGGTTTCGCTAATGATACTTAAAATATTGGTGCCGTATTCAACATTTTCAATCACCTTGGTCTTTTCCCCATCCGCGAATTCGCCATCAGAAGCATTAAGCGTGATGCTATGGTGATTAATATCAAATTTCGCTTCAAGTTGTAAATTGCTAGTGACCGGTTGACTAAAGTCATAAGTCTCGCCATTTAATTGCCACTCCGCGAAAGTATAACCTTCTTTCGTCGGTGGATCCGGCACTTGCGCTACCCCTTGATATTCGACACCTTGTTGTTGATAAATTTCGCCATCAACTAGGAAAGTCACCTGATAAACGTGCTTCTCTAAGTTAGGATAAATAATAACATCACGATCAGGCATTGTGTAATTTGCTAAATCAATTTGATCACCATTATCCATCCAGCCAAAGAAATCATAGCCAACCATCGATGCGGAAACTGGAACATTAGGAAGGGTGGAAACCTTGGTGCCATAACTAACACTAGGGAAACTAGTTTGCGCGCCCGCCGGATAGACTTCAACCCCGTCGGGGATGTAGAAGTCAAGTGACCAGTTATTAACATCCCATCTTGCGTACAAAGTTAGATTGCTCTTGATTGGAGTATCAAAGTCAAACTTACTGCTAAATTTCGAATCTAAATACCAACCTTTGAAAGTATAACCTTCGCGTCGATCAAGATGCGGTTCATAAGCCCAATAACCGTAATCAACATATTGTGGATCAACTGTTTGACTACAGTTGGTTACAAAAGTTACCGTGAAGTGTTTAATTTCCCATTGGGCGTAAACTGTATCATCTGACAAATCAGTATAAGGTTCATCTAATGGAACGGCAAAGAGACCCAATAAATCAAACGAATAATAAGTGAAATTGTAACCGATTTGTACAGGTTTATCTTTACTAAGAATCGTTGACCATGGATCCGTATAGCGAATGCTGCGGGTAATGGAACTATAACCATGCCAATAACCGCCATTACCGACAAGTTCGACCTGATAGACATTGGGTTCCCAGACCGCGTAAACCGTCGTTTCGTCAGGCGGCATCTTCCAATCATTAGGAATCGCTGGTCCACCACGTTTAGTCGACCAGTGTTGGAAGACATAACCATATTTCGTCGCACCCGGTTTATTACCAATCGCTGACCATTCAGTGTTATATACGACAAGCAACGTTCCCGGACCTTCAACATCGCCGCCCGTAGGATCAAAATGTAATTTATAACTATTAATGGTATACGTGGCCGTAATCGTTAAATCGCTGTCGGGCATTTTATCATCAATGGTAACCTCGTGTTCATTGACGAACCATTTATC
Source organism: Bacilli bacterium (assembly GCA_024408565.1). Lineage (GTDB taxonomy): Bacteria > Bacillota_I > Bacilli_A > RFN20 > CAG-826 > UB1719. Next base: position 69,605 of record JAKSUW010000003.1, on the reverse strand, counting down.
AAAAGTATAACCAGTCTTGTAAACTTCAATCTTTTGCCGCGCAATGGCATCAAACAGCGAGGTACCATAATCAACAATTTGTGTAGCCTCGCCTCTAACAATTTCCCCTTCGCCTGGATCAAAGGTAAGGGTGTGATGGCGGATATCCCAATGAGCATATAAAGTAAAATTAGATTGCACAGGGGTATTAAAGTTATATATAGTCCCATCTTCGGTGTACCAACCAGCGAAATCATAACCGACGCGAGTCGGATCAGACGGAGGCGAGACAGTGCTCTCAAACGGAATGTCTTGTGCCTCGACCATTGACCCACCGGCACTATCAAAGGTGACATGATAAATATGTCTTTCCCAATAAGCATAGATGGTCTTATGCCCTTTGAAGACGTAGGTATCTTTAATCTGGGTACTACCATCATTAGGTGCGAGTGTCCAAATATTTTTAAAGTCATAACCAAAACGCTCAGGTGCTTCAGTTGGTAATCGCCCGCTATCTTTCACATCTTTCCAAGTTTCGCCATAGTTAATATCAGCAACAAAGCGAGTAGTTCCATCGAACCATTTACCACCATTAGCTTCAAACGAAAGCGAATAAATCATCAAAGACGATGACCATTGGGCGGTATAGATATCAGTCTCATCACCCACCACTGGATGAATTTTTTGGTCATACTCATTAAAAGTATATACATATTGTTTATCGTTACGGCGAATTGGTTGACCAATATCAGGCGGCAATTCGCCATAAGGAACTTTCACTTCGACTATCGGAACAAGTTCTTCTTTGCCGGTCTCATCGGTCTTGATCCAACCAGCATTTGGAGTACTACCGACGGTAAAGGTGGCTTTATAGATATTCGCTTCAAAGATTGGGTATAAATCAGTATCACCCTCAACAAAATCATCAAATGCAACCGGCTTACTACCATCTTGTGTATATGACCAATTAAAGAAGTGGAAATGTTCAATAACAATTGATAATGCACCGATGTGGTCGTTATAGAAATCGGTGATATTAGTTAATGCAGAAATTTTAAATTGTTTTGGCACGGTATCGCCAGTAGCTTCCCAATACGAGCCTTCATGTGTAGCATCAATAACATGGAAAGTAACCATATAACGCGCTTTTACCCATTTCGCGTATAAGGTAATGTTATGATACACTTTCGCTTCTTCGAAATCATATGGTTCATAGCCTTGTGGATCGCGGGTCCAACCGACAAATTCGTAATATTTTTTCGTCGGCGGAGCGGGTGCGTGAGCGTGCTCGCCTCTTTTCACCCATTCGCTATCAACTGTTGAACCATCTCGCGAGTCAAAAGTCACACAATAGTACTGAGTTTGCTCCCACCCAGCGTAGACAGTAGTATTTTGATAAACTGGCAAATTAAAATTAAATTCGTTACCTAAATCGCTATCCTTATACCAGCCTTTAAATTCGTAGAATTCTTTACTCGGTGTTCCTGGATCAGAAGCATGGTCACCCGCTTTAATTTTTTGATATGGGATATAAGTTTCCCCAGTGTTAGCGAACACAACGTAAACATATTCGGTATCCGCAACGGCGTTAATCACAACATCACCCGTCATCCGGATTGTAAAATGACCGTTCGTGGAATTATAGGTATACTTACCTCGACCACTTTCACCACCGATTTTTACTTCGAGATCACCTGGAAGATTATATTCCACACTATCCGGAAGGAAATTATATTCAAGATCTTCGTTACGGTCATGGGTTTCGTGAATTTCGTGCTCACCGCCGATATTACAGCCCTTGCAAGTAATATCTAAAGTATAAGTATCGGGAGTCGGTGGCGTTGGCGGGACCGGTGGATCATCTGGATCAATCGGTGAAGTCGAACCGCACGCGGTCATGGCAAAAAATGGTAACACCAAGAGAAACTTACTAGCTATTTTTTTAAACTTGATGAATCTTGGGCTTAGCTTTTCCATAATCTAAATGCAAAATGCTGGTGCGCAATAGACCTCCAATTCGGCAACGTTTTTGCTTTCATATAAACCATTAGGATTTATCACTTCAACGGATGAAGTTGGTAGTATGCTTTCTTCATTAAAGATGAATTCCGTACTTCTTGTCCAATAATTAATATATTCGGGCTGACCATGGTAACTCTTTAAGCGTTTACTACTAGATGCATCAACATAATAACTATAAGTGTCGCCTTCGTGTTCATAGCATTCATGCGGAGTAGTAAAACCTAACTCTTTAAGTGACAAAGGAAATAGTAAATTAGATGATGGGGTATTAACAGGAACGACCGGTGGATTATTAATATTCGAGGTCGCCGTAATCTTTTTCACCGAGCGAAGATAACTAGCGAATGGCAAATCAAGTGGTAATAGATAATTTAGATAGGTATAAATATAACTAAAAATATTATCTTCACGGTCAACCTTGTAATAGACCGACATCTGGTCATCATCACTAAATGGCAAGGTGCGAATTGGTGAAGTAAATTCAAAGGTAGTTCCTAATTTCTGCTCACCAAGAATGCGATCTTGGTTAAAACCGATAATCCGCGCTTCATAGTCAAAACGGTCACTACCAATGTGGAAGATCTTCGTGTCACCAACATTAAAGAATAATGGCGCATAACCCGCACGTGAGATTTCACTTATTTCACTCCATCTTAGCGTTTCTAAAATATTGGTGCCATGTGGCTTAGCCGTGAAAATGATGGGTCCAGCAATCGCTTCTTTTTGAACGGTCAGCACCATTTTGCTATCTTCGCCACGTTCGTAACGAGCAATGGCTGGTAAATTAACTTGCTTCCCGTTAATGAGCATAGTGATATCTTCAAGATTGGGCGGATTATAACCATATATGGTTGGCGAGAAGGTTGCGATAAATTCACTAGTGCCAATCTCGATATGATCATCGAATGTGCAATCAATCATTCGTTCCATACTTTCAGGTTTAATAAATTCAACCGAAGCTTGGTTATGTGAGACCGCACTTGCATTGATGGTTAAGTAATCAAAAACTTGACTACCAAAAATAGTAACAGTTGCCACGGTGCTGCTAGTTTCTTTTGTTACTTTGTAATAACCAGGATATAAAGGTATTTTAGAAGAACCAACATAAATTTTTAATAAATCGGGTAATTTATATTCGAATAGTGGAGCGTCTAATTCCATTTTAAATTGATAATCCATCGCTTTCTGTGCGCTAGGTAAACTAGTTTCGCTTGGATCAGTTGCGTAAAATTTTAAGCCCTTTGATTGTTCATCAATGATTACTGGATACGATGGAATAACCGCTTCTAGAGCGATATTAACTGTGCCATCAATTAAATTGCCTGGCACAACTAACAAACCCGTTTTGGCTTTATATACACAACTACTTGAAATATCCTTTTTGTTAACGGTCACCGTCGGTGCTTCAAGTGATATTTCATAATTATCCACATATTCTGGCTTAACAATTAAGAAAGTAACTAAATCACTACCAGAAGTAACTTTTGTCGTTTGCGAATACATTGTCTCGCTTTGCATGTTAACGTCATAAATTTTTCGATCCGGGTTTTTTTGACACGCGGCAAAAACAGGTAAAGTGATAAGAAGAGTGATTACTTTAATTACTCTATTCTGTCTCATCCATCAATCTCCTCAATCGCCCAATTATTTGGATTTAAGAAACGAGGATAGTCTCCCCACCCAAATTCTTCTTTCAAACCCGAATAGCAATAAATTGTTCCCGTGGTGGCGGCCCCCATTAACCAATCAATCGCAGTGCTTACATATCCACCAAAAGTCGCTAAATGAATCTCAACAGAATTAAGCGCCGAACAATTCTTAAACATGTAGCGACACGCGGTGAATAAATCATGATCAGTAATTTCTTGATGATATTGTCTTGCCTTAATAATCGGTGCTACGGTTAAAGAAGAGCAACCTTCAAACATGCTTTCGTAGCAAGCGGGAAATAAATCGGCAGCGGGTAACTCTGACCCAATTCTTTCTAAACTTGTGCAACCCTTAAACATGTTTTTATAGCATGAATCAGAAAGGCTAGTTGCAGATAAAGCTGGTCCAACTTTTAGCGAACGACAATTTTCAAACATGCTTTCGTAGCATGAATGGCAAGGATAGAATGCACCAAGGAGTCGGCTGTAATTTAAATGCGGTGGTTCAACTAATTTAGTACAATCTTTAAACATCTTTTCAAACGATGAACTATTCTTGACTTCGCTATATTTTTCACCTTCGCCAAATATCAAAGAATCTGCACTTGATAGTTCTGAGCAGCCTTCAAACATACTAGCGAAAGTGTAGTCGCCGGGAGTTATGCCAATAATCGGTTCTTCTACTTTTGGAATCACAATATTTGGTACACTGAGTAATTGGTTACAATTGATAAACATACCTTCGCACATGCTGTCAGGTAATTCTTCAAAATATAAAAGTAAATTAGAAGCATTAACAACCGGCGCGCCTTCAAACAGATGATAGAAACCGTATTCGTGGATAGCGTTTGTGCTAGCGATTGGACCATTCACATTAAAAGAACCGCCTTTGTTACAAGTAAAGGAAAGATAATCATTTCGATTTTTCGCAAAACTTACTTCGCTACCTTTTGTCGCGATGACAAAATTTTTCCCCGCTTCTGGCATAGCAGTCGCTGTCCATCTTGTCATATTCTTGACTTCATCGGTTGGGTTATAAGAGAAATATAATTCAATATCATCCGCAAGAGAAAAATCGCCATGCGTAACCACTTGAATTTGTGTATCGCTAGTTAATGGCTCAAAGTATACCCATTTTTCACTTTGCCATTTAGCAATCAAATGGAGGTCAGTTGTAACAATCCTCTTAGTAAAATCATATGGTTTTTGATCAAATTTATCTTCATACCAACCCGTAAATTTAAATCCTTCACGTGTCGGAGAAACGGCGGGTTCTTCCGCATGGAAGCCCGGTTTCACATACTGAGTTTCTATCTCGCCCGTTCCCCCATCAGTATCAAAAGTGACTTCGCAAGTAGTTTCAATAGACGCTAACGAAATAACATAAGCGTCTTCCATCTTAATGGAGAAGTTAGCGGTTTTGGCATCTTCGCTAAGCTGGTATTGATATTTAGTTGTAGGAACAACTTCTTTTACACTGTCATAAACCGTGATGGTATCAGGTAGATCATAAAACGCTTGCACAGAGTCATTAATTTTAATCACCCCATTGGCGGTCTCGTTATACTTATAATATTTGCCTTCAACATCTAATTGACACCACGTATCAGCAGCTAAGGTCAACGAATAATTTCTAGATGGATGTGGATCCTCGCCCCCACCACAAGAAGTTAGAGCAAGCGGGAAAAGAAGAAAACTAAGAGTCAATGCCCGCTTCATACATCTGCTCCTATAACGCGGTCAAGATTAACTTTCCCATCCCACGCTTCTCTAAAATCGTCTAATCGACTACTAGGAACATAAATGGGATAAGTAGCTGACATGTCGCCTTTGTTTTCAAAGGTTTTATCAGTGATAGTAGGAATGTTAGGGAGTTTACCACCGACTTCTTTATTAAAATTAACAAAGGAAATTGAATTGCCGTTCTCGTTTAAAGAATTAGAAAACACATAATCGCCAAGATTAAGCGTTATACCAAACTTCGGGAAAAACGGAGCAGGAATATTAATAGTGCTTAAAGTCGGACTATCCGCAAATGCAAAACCACCAATGTCTTGTAAAGTTGAAAAACCATCTTCGTCCGTATCAAATTTAACACCATAATATTCAATTTTCGAGCCACAATTAGCAAAAGCGTAGTCACCAATTATATGAGTGCCATAGGGAAGGCAATAATGGCCATGGTCGGGATGTGCTAAATTTATGTTGTCACATCCAAAAAATGAACATGGCCCAAATTCAATCAACGATGGCTCATCAGTATTATAAATACTCAAACTGTTTAAATTTTCACAGCTGGCGAACGCATAGGCACCGATGGTTCGATATAAAGAAGAGTTTTTGTGAATAAAAATAACTACGTTTTTGATGTTTGTGGCACCATTAAAAGCGTAATCGGCAATTCGTTCGCCGTTTAAAGGCCAAGTAACGCTGGTTATATATTCATTTGCCGCATAAACTGGTTTTGCTGATTTATCAAAAAATCTTATTTGGCACTCTTCGCCAATTGTCGGAAAAACTGCAACTGTTCTTTCTTCACCTTGTTTAATATCACTATAAACATATGAATTATCACTATTATAAATAGGATCACCATAATAATGCCAATTGATTAAGTGCACAGGGGTGAGCGCATTAAACCCGGCCTCGATTTCGCCTTCATATTCATCAGAAAATTTATAATTAGTAAGAATAACATTTGATGAATAATTAATCGCGTCGATATTAAGATGGGTTTCACCTAAACACGACATCGAGAATTGACCAGTAAAGCGATTATAATCATACAAACGATTGCTTACTTTCTTGCCATCAACTTTAACAGTTATATCTTCAGGTAAAGCATAATCACGAAGATGCTCAATTTTTAAAGATATTTTTTGATTGTAATACACATCATCAATATCGCCGGTTTCTTTATCGTTAATCGTGCAATTACTACACTCAAAAGATACTGGGAACTTATTCCAGGTCGATTTATAGTGAGCGTAATAATCAGTGTTGCAAGTAATGGGGCCAATCTTTGGTTCCCATCCATCAAATTCGTAAGTGGCTTCCTTACCTTCTTTAGAAGGAATGACGCTACCTGTATATTGAACTGTCGCTCCATAAGGAACATCGGTGATGGTTTGTAGTTTAGTTCCCTCGGCATCCGTATTATAAAAATTAACCGTAAAAGTGCGGATGTTTGCTTTGTAAGAAGCAACATAGACAGTATTTTTAGTTACCGGCACAACATTTGGCGACCATCCAGTAAAAGTGTATGAATATTTTTCATCGTCGCGCGATGTTGGTGTTTTCCCATCATAAGTTGGGATACTTCCTTGAAGGACACCTTTATCAACTTCTAAAACACTGCCATCATCATTAAGCCACATGACAGTGTATTTCTCTTTACTTTGGCACGCGATTAAAGAGGTTCCAAATAAGAACAATGATAATAAAGTAATTACTTTATTTTTCATCTTAGTAAAATTATAACTTTTTTCACTAGTTTTTCGCAACTTTAACACTATGTTAATTAGATGAGTTAGTCGCCTCATTTTATTACTACTTAACAAAACAAAACACAAACTCATGCCAATTTGGTGTATGCTATTAAACGTAACGAGGTACTTTTATGCCAAACAAAACAAAGAAAAATGTTGCTAAAGAAGCAAAACAAGTAAAAACGGAAGCTGCTCCCGCTAAAGAAGTAGCACCAAAAAAAGCCCCCGCTTCCAATAAGATGCGGGCACGTGACTATCGCCATAAAGCAATCGACATTGTTAAACCAATGAGCGGCGACTTTGCGGTGACTTATTTAGTCTATTCAGTGATTATCGGTGCCTTTAGTGCAATTGCGGGTGCGATTGCGCTCATTGATAAACCAGCATTCGATCCATCAACCGGCATAGCTACTGGCGGAGTTGGCATAGCGATTAGTTCTACATTAATTGCCCTATTCACTCTTCTTACTAGCGGTGCCTTTACCTATAGTTTAATTAACTTATCAAAACAAGCGAGAATGAAAAAGAAACCGACCGTCGGTGGTATTTTCTATGGTTTCAAAGAAAGATACACTCAATCATTAGGTGTCTACATCATGCAAACCATCTTCACCGCGTTATGGACTTTATTACTCATCGTCCCTGGTATCATTAAGTCATTCTCTTATTCAATGGCGCTTTACATTGCGTTAGATAATCCAAACAAGACCACGCTTGACTGCATTACCGAAAGCCGGAAACTTATGCACGGAAACAAATGGAAACTCTTCTGTTTAAGAATTAGTTATATTGGCTGGTTTATCCTTATGATTCTTACTTTAGGTATCCTTGGTTTCTGGGTGTTACCAAAGTTTAATCAAGCACAATACGAATTCTATCTTCACATTACGCACAAAGACTAATTAAAGATTAACAAAAAAATCCCACGTCTGTGGGATTTTTCTTTATTTAAATTGATTAATTTATTTCACCCAATTACCATTGCGGAAAATGGGGATCTCTTTGCCATCGTAGGTCGTCGCGGTGATATTTAAATCGGGTGTGCCAATCATAAAGTCACAATGGACACCTGATTGATTAAGCCCCAAATGATGCAAACGACGTTTTGAATATCTGTATCCGTTGGCGATATTCATACTAAAGCCAAAGCCAATGGCTAAGTGACAAGATGAGTTCTCATCATAAAGTGTGTTATAAAACACCATCTTCGTTTGACTAATCGGTGAAGAATAAGGGACTAAAGCCACTTCCCCTAAATGGTGGGAACCCTCGTCATAATCTAAAATTTTACGGAGGGTTGCTTCGTTCTTTTTCGCGTGCATTTCGACCACTCGTCCCTTTTCGAAGCGGAAATAGAAATCCTCAATGAGAGTGTTATCTTCCACTAATGGACGTGCCGAATAAACGATTCCGTCCGCTTTATGGTAATCAGGGGCCACGAAGACTTCTTCCGTTGGGAAATTGGGGTTAAAACTTTCGCCATCCACCTGATGGTAGCCGCCAACAAAACGCGAGCATTTCATTAAACCGATGGTGAGATCGGTACCAAGTTTATTAGTGTAATGTAAAGATTTAATATGTAAAGAATTAAGCCACTCAGCGCGGTCATGAAGTTCACGGTTATGTTTTTCCCAGTTCGCGATTGACTTATTTTTTTCGACATAACAACACTTAAAAATAATTTCCCAAAGTTTATTAATCGCGGCTTCATCACTTAATTTCGGGAAAAGTTTTTTGGCCCAAGAACGATTTGGAATACAGCATCCAGTCCAATGGGTATTTAAGGATGTTTGGTAATAATATTTGGCAATTGCGGCACGACGGGCTAAGCCAATCTCAGTAACTTTTTTACTATCAACTCCATCCATCGTATCGTAATATTGTTCGTAGCAAGTAATTAAAGGTATCCGGTTAGTGGCCGAAAATTTCCAACTTTGGATTTGGTGCGGATAAACTTTTTTTAATTCATTTTTATCGCCATAAATATAATTAATCCGATTAATATAAGGATCAGAATAAAGTGGAAATACCCGTTTCACCGATGGTGAATTTTTATAAATTTCTTCAATTAATATACGAGAGAATTCTAAATCATCAGTCGGAACCGTTACTTCGACATAACGTTGAGTCGTTAAATGCAAGCCTAATTTAACGAGCATTCGCGCATATTCGCGTTTTAAAGTTAATAGTTCATTTTTCGTTAGCATGCTGTCTATTTTAGCACTTCTTAATTATCTTTGTGTGACAAAAAATTCACTAAGAGATAAAAAAGGTAAGTTCCGATGACATTGCCAAAAAGAATCAAGACAATATTTAGCGCACTTCCAGCGTTCCATAACGAGGCAAAAGCGATATAAAAAACGTTCGTAAATAAATTTTCAAAACCTAGGATAATGTATAGACCAACAGTTAAGACTGGCGCCATCGCTCTTAGCACCGGGTGAACGTTACTTCGATAAATGCGCGTCGCACAGGCAATCATTAAGCCACAGATAAAACCAGATATTAAGGTCATATACCACTCTTTGCCAGCAATCTCACCAACGTGAGTGATACGCCCTTCGACCATCTTAATCGCGGTGCTAATGTAATCAATATTGTGATTAGTGACGACGCGCAATAAATAAGCAAAACCAATAATGCTCGCTACATTTATACACAAACAAACGACGATGTTTAATAAACAAAACCCTTTCTTTTTGCTCGTGAACACTTCCGTTAAATGGCGGTTGTATAAATCAAGGCCGAGGTAAGAAATTAATAGTAACGCTAAACCTTGAAGAAACGCGCCCGCGATATAAGCGTCGAGGCTTTTCATCACCACAAGTTCAAAACCCGCAAGCGCCATAATAAAACCGGCAACAACTGAAGAAACGAGGTAACGAAACGTTCTTTTCATAATTACATTTTAGCCCAATCCCCGTTTTGAAAAATCGGAACTTGTTTGCCATCGCGCGTCGTGGCGGTGATATTTAAGTCAGGCGTGCCAACCATAAAATCAATGTGGGTACTGGAAAAATTTAAACCCGCATGTTTTAATTGCCGACGATTCATTTTATCGTAGCCACGATAAGTATATGAATAGCATTCGCCAAAGGCGAAGTGACAAGAAGCATTCTCATCAAAAAGGGTGTTATAGAATAAAATCCCCGTTTGGCTAATCGGTGAATGAAAGGGCACTAACGCCGCTTCACCTAGATAACGAGCGTTCGAATCAGTTTTAATTAATGTCTTTAGGAGCGTCTCATTCTTTTTCGCCGTCGCTTTCACAATTTTTCCATGATGGAAATGAAGACAAATACCTTCAATCATTTGTCCGTTCTCACACAAAGGTTTACTCGCGTAAACAACGCCTTCGGTTTTAAGACGGTGCGGCGAAACAAAGGCTTCTTCGGTTGGAATATTCGAATAATAAATGCGATGCGTATAGCGGTCATAATCAGCGGTCGCCGCAAAGCGATAACGTTCCGTCATTCCGATGGTTAAATCGGTGCCTAACTTATTCGTGTAATGAAGTGATTTAATATTCAATGAATTAAGCCATTTAGCACGGGCATCAAGGTGATGACATTTTTCGTCCCATTTTTTATATGGATCGGTTGTGGTCACCCCCACCACTTCAAAAATTAATTCCCATAACGCCATTTCCGCTTTTTCGGGCGTGAGTTTAGGAAACACGCGTTTGGCCCACGCTTTGCTTGGAACACACGCGATGGTATAAGGGGCGTAATAAAAATTAGTGGAACGACGAAGTTTACTGACATAGTGACCCGAAATTTGGTGTGGTCTTGATATCTTCTTCGCGTCAACGCCGTTTAAATAATAAGGGTCATTACTCTCCAGTCGAATTGAGGAGAAGTCATGTTGAATCGCATATTTCTTCTCTTCTTTCCAATAAGGTAATAGTTTTTTTAGTTCACTTAATTCGGTTCGTTCATAAATCATACGTTCCGCTTCAGCGGAAGTAAACTTAACAATAACGTGCTTCGCCCCCGCTTTATAACATTCTTCGGTTAAGATGTTCACAAACTCGGGTTGATCAATGCTAGCATCAATTTTAATAACTCGCCCTTTTGGTAAATTGAGTCCGCGATAAACAATTAACTTCGCGTAATTATGTAATAACTTTAAAAATCTCTCATTCTTCATATATTCTTTGCCCAGTTCCCGTTTTTAAATATTTGTACTTTGCGGTTATCACGGGTCGTCGCGACAATATTTAAATCATCCGTTCCAATCATAAAATCGGTGTGCGTGCTCGCCCGATTAATGCCGTGTTTAATCCGTTGTTCATCACTCCAATGGCGCGCCCGCTTTTCGTAAGTCGAAAGTAAAGAATAACCAAAAGCAAAATGGCACGCGGCGTTCTCATCAAAAATTGTTTGGTAATAAACCATCTTCGTGTTGCTAACAGGCGAATCATATGGCACTAAAGCAAGCTCCCCTAAATAATGAGCGCCTTCGTCGGTGCTAATCATTTTCTTTAAGAAAGCTTCGCCTTTTTTCGCACTCACTTCGACAATCCGTCCTTGATGAAAACGAATCTTGATGCCATCCATCATATGTCCATTCCGGCATAATGGTTTACTTGCGTATACCACTCCTTCGGTAACTAGACGATTAGGCGAAGTATAAGTTTCCACCGCTGGCATATTCGCGTTAAACGGTGCTTTCGTTTCATCCGCATGGGCCCCACCACAAAAATGCGTATGTGGATTCACGCCGACAATTAAATCGGTGCCAAGCTTATTCGTATAATGTAAGGTTTTAATATGCAAAGAATCAAGCCATTTCGCGCGCGCTTTAATTTCTTTATTAAATTTTCGCCAATTTTCCACCGGATCGCCTTTTAGACAACGACAACATTCTAAAGTCTTTTCCCACATTTTATTCATCGCCACTTCGTCAGTATCGTTCGGGAATAAGCGCTTTGCCCAGTCATGACCTGGTAGAGCTGCTAAACACCACGGTGTTTCGACCAAGTCCATCTTCGTGCGATACGGACGAGCAATTTTAGCTATTGCTAAACGACGTTTCATGACCTTATCCGCATCAACGCCATCCATCCACGCAGGGTCCCAGGATTCAAGGGTCACCTTCGCGGTATTTTGCTTCGCATCATATTTAATCCGCGATACTTCATATGGGTACACTTTCATTAATTCATCGGTGGCGGTATGTTGATAGATGGTTTTTAATAATGGACGATATGTCCAATGCACATCAACGCGTTTTGCGCCCCGATCATAAAGCTCTTCCATGAGCATTAAAACAAAATCCGGTTGATCAATATCGGCGTTAATTTGGCACACCCGGTTTTTGACATTATTAAGCCCGCACACCGCAATTAAATGGGCGTACTTCCGCTTATACTCCTCAAGCTTTTTGGGGCTAATCATAATTTGTCGACTCCGGTTAACTCGATAAAGTGTGGTAAACTTTCGCACCACGCACAAAACACATGCCATTCACTTAATTTATGATTCCGCCGTTGTAGATACATGGTCTTTAATTGTTGATAATTGGTGGTCATAGTGGCTCCAAGACAAAATCCACAAGGTAAAGAAGCGACCAATTCCCGCCACTTTTCGTTACGTTTAGGATCATTTAAATCTAATTTTAAAACCGCGTCCGCTTTTTCTTGAGCAATCGCAATCACCCGGGGGTCAGTTGTTTTTACGCATTGGTCAGCGACTTTAAACTTTAATAAACAGTGCATCGTCGATTGGCTACTCACAAAATCAAACCAGTGATAACGTTGGGCTTGTTTCCACCAATATAAAGGAGCATAAACATCTAAGTGCACTAAAATGCCTTTTAAATAATTATCGTGCCCTTGACCATTACGTGCTCCACCAAGTTTAGCCGCACGGGTAAAATCTTTTTCATCACAAGCACCACGATCGATTTCAGTCCGCATGGGGTTACCGCTCGCCTTAACGGCGCGCTCTAAGCCATAGACAAAGCTATTTTCAATTTTGAATTCCATGATATGCCTCCATTAAATTCACTAATAACGATAAACGGGTCAATAGACCAACACCGCCCGGAACGGGTGTCTGTAATTTGACAGCTAAATTTGGTTCCGCATCACCGTGTAAACCAGCCTCATCACGGTTAATACCAACATCGACAACAACCGCTGAGGGTTTTAATTTAAACGAATGATTTAAGAAATGTTTACGTCCAACGGCCACCACAATAATATCGGCATGCGACAAGAATAAATCCATATCTTCACGTGTGGTTTTACTATGCATTTGGGTAACAGTAGCATTCTCCGCTAACAAAAGTTGCTGCATTGGTTTACCCACAATATTACTCCGACCAATGACGACGGCGCTCTTCCCTTGGAAAATGACTCCCTCGGCTTTAAGATAATCAATAATTCCCTTGGGGGTACAAGGTTTAAAATGCGTTAAAGGATGAAAACCATCGACGTCTTTAACTGGGTTCACCGCTAATTTAATATGACTTTCGTTAATTTGCTTTGGTAAGGGCATTTGGACAATTAAGCCATGAACATGCGGATCATGGTTATATTTTTCAATTAATTTAATTAAGTCCGTTTCGGAGATACTCGGCGCTTGTTTATCAAGTATCACGTTCGCCCCGACTTCCGCTCCATCTTTTAATTTCCCACGAACATAAGCGTCACTTGCTGGATCAGCGTTAACTTGAATAATAATCAATGTTGGTTTTACGTCTAAAGAAGCAATTTCTTTTTTAAGTTGTTCTTTTCTTAGTTGCACATATTCCTTAATGTTCATAGTGAGTATATGATAACAAAATTACATAAAAAAAACTATCTAAAATAGATAGTTTAATTAAGTTTTTTTATAAACAAGCTAAATAGTTAACAAGCGCAACAAATTGTTCAGGTTCGGGTGGTTCAGGTGGTTCAGGTTTTGGTTGAGCGGCAATAAACACCGCTAAGAAAAAGAAGACAATCGCAAAGCCAAACGTTAACCACGTAATCACGCGTTCACTACCACGTTCTTTCGTTTTAGCAAAAACGTTTAAGCCACCACCGGTAATCGCACCAGAAGCACCTTCCGATTTACCACCTTGGAGTAAGCTTAAAACAATGATAATAAGGGCGATGATAAGAAAAACGTAATCAAACCACTTCATATCTTTCTTGCCTTAATATCTTCGCATAATTATTTAATTATGCAAGTTATAGTTTTTTTGCATTTAAAAATTGCCATTTCATATAAATTATATTATAATTTATATGTAGTTGAATATGATCTATATAACTGGCGATACACATGGAAACATTGATTTCGGTAAACTTGAGAAGTTAAGGGAAAAGAAATTAACTTACAAGGATATTTTAATTATCCTTGGCGATTGTGGCATTTGTTGGTCGTCAACCGATTTAACCAAAAAATTAGAATTATATCGTTCTTTACACTGCACAATAATTTTCCTTGATGGGAATCACGAAAATTTTGATATGTTGGAATCTTTGCCGATTGTCGAATGTTATGGCGCATTAATGCATAAAGTGGATCAACATATTTATCACGTGATACGCGGTGAAATTATGGAAATTAATAAAATTAAATTTCTTTGTATTGGCGGAGCGCATTCAATTGATATTATGTGGCGAGTTCCCGGAATCTCGTGGTGGCCAAGAGAAAATATTGATATACGCGATATCAATAACGCCAAAAAGAATCTAAGAAAATTCAATAACGAAGTTGACTTTGTTTTAACGCACTGCGTGGATTCTCCAACTGTAACTAAAATCTTAAAATTCGAAAGCGACAGTTCAACTGATCAACTTAAATTTATTGATAAAATTGTTAAATATAAATACTGGCTATTTGGTCATTATCATTTTGATTTTTGGCTAAATAAAAAGAAGCTTTGTATGTATCAAGAAATTTGTAAAATAAAAAACGGGAAAATAATAAAAATATAAATTGAGCTAATTTATGCTACAATAATGTTGCAATCGAAAGGTTGCACATTGCCGTTAGTCGAGATACGGCTAATAAAAGCTCGATGAAAAATCTTGCCGTTAGTCGAGATACGGGGTATAAAAGCTCGACTTAACAATTTCGTTCTCGCCATGAGAACGTTTTTTGTTAATATATAATTATGCAAGAAGGAAAATTCTATTTTATTAAAGACATTGAACTAAGAAAGGATGTCGCAAAAAAGTTTTTTCTTTAGCGCGTCGCGCGCTTGTAAAGCATAGCAAAGGTTTTAAGAATATTTATCCTAACATCGATAAAATTAAAAAAGAGTTGGAAAACGAGTTAAAAAACGCCTGATGCCTTATTAGCCAATATTGCAAGGTTTTTAACTATTTTCATTATCCGCCCGTAATTCAAGCAGGATATCGCGGAGTTCAGCCGCCCGTTCAAAGTCATATTCTTTGGCCGCTTGACGCATTTGTTTTTCAATTTCCTTAAGTTGTGCGTTCATTTCGCTTTGACTCTTCTTGCCTTTCTTCTTTAGTAAGGATTTTAAATCAGCGCCTTGGTTCGAAATCGGTGGACGAATATCTTTAATAATCGTCTCCGGGATAATTCCGTTTTCTTTATTATAAGTATCTTGAATCTGTCGGCGACGATTAGTTTCTTTAATCGCTTCTTTCATTGATTCAGTCATTGTATCGGCGTACATAATCACTTGGCCGTTTTTATTCCGTGCGGTCCGCCCAATAATTTGGATTAAAGAACGTGTACTCCGTAAGAAGCCTTCTTTATCCGCATCAAGAATACAGATGAGAGAAACTTCTGGAATATCTAGCCCTTCCCGCAAAAGATTAATACCCACTAAGACATCGTATTTGCCTTTACGAAGCTGATAAATGATTTCACTCCGCTCCAGGGTTTTGGTTTCGTTATGTAAATAAGTCACTTTAAAGCCCCGGTCTTTTAAATAGGCCGTTAAATCTTCCGCCATCTTAATGGTGAGAGTAACAAGCATTACGCGTTCATGGTTTTTAATCCGCTTTTTAACTTCGTTAATAATATCGTCAACTTGGCCAAGGGTTCGCCGCACTTCAACTTTCGGATCAAGGAGTCCAGTTGGACGAATAATTTGTTCAACGACTTTGTTATCCGCGCGATTTAATTCATAGTCACCTGGCGTAGCGGAAGTACAAATGGTTAAGGGCATCACCTGTTCAAATTCCGTGAAATTAAGGGGTCGATTATCAAGGGCGCTTGGCAAACGGAAACCATATTCCACTAACACTTCCTTCCGGCTCCGGTCACCATTATACATACCTCTAACTTGCGGAATGCTTACATGGCTTTCATCAATCACTAACATAAAGTCTTTCGGGAAATAATCAATTAAATTAAACGGCCGTTCGCCTGGTTTTCTTCCATCAATATGGCGCGCGTAGTTTTCAATGCCTTTACACATCCCAAATTCAAGCATGCTTTCAATATCTTGACGGGTCCGCATATCCAGCCGCTCGGCTTCAAGTAACTTCCCTTGCTTTTTAAAATAAGCGAGACGTTCTTTTAATTCTTGTTTAATGCTTTCCGTCGCATGCGCAATCTTTGCGCGCGTTGAAGCGTGGTCATAAGCGGGAAAGATGGGATAAGTTTTAAAACTTTCTTTAATTTCGCCGGTGATCGGATCCACCGCTTCAATTTTTTCAATCTCATCGCCAAAGCAATCAATCCGAATAAAAAAGTCACGGGTATGAACCGGCATAATTTCGATAATATCACCCCGGTTACGGAAGGTGCCAGGCGCTAATTCTAAATTATTGCGCGTATACTGCGCGTCGACTAATTTAGTGTAGAAACTTTTGTGGTCAAGTGTTTCACCAACGCGAATTTCAAACACTAACCGCCGATATTCATCAGGATCAGTTAAACCATAAATGCTTGCAACTGAGGCCACAATAATCGTGTCGCGTCTTTCTAAAATCGAGTTAATCGCGCTCGTTCTTAACATTTCGATTTCGTCATTCATCACCGCGTTTTTATCAATATAAGTATCGGTGCTTGGTAAATAGGCTTCGGGTTGATAAAAATCGAAGTTAGACACGAAATATTCAACGCGGTTATTCGGGAAGAGTTCTTTAAACTCACCATAAAGTTGACCCGCTAAAGTTTTGTTATGAACTAAAACTAGTGTCGGCCGTTGCACTTGTTCGATGACATTCGCGATCGTAAAAGTTTTACCCGTGCCGGTTGCTCCAAGTAGGACTTGCACTGGCTGCTTCTTTTTAATGCCCGCCACTAGTGAAGCAATCGCTTCGGGTTGATCACCCGTTGGCTTATAATGAGAAACAATTTTAAAGCGCTGATTATTCATCCTTATGTTTCTTCTGATTTTTAATTTTAATTGGAACGAAACCTTCACCAAAGACATGGGTCGCGCTCGCAATCGTGATAAAGGCATCTTTATCAATCTTCGCGATTTCTTCTTTCACTTCGGGTAAACTACGTTTATCAACGACAAACCGCACTAGGCGATATTTCTTTTTGGTGAAGCCGCCTTCAACATCAATAATCGTTGAAGTGCGACCTAAAACATCCACAATGTATTTATTAATATCTTGGTAACGCGCGGAAATGATGTCGATGATACAAGCGTTGTTACTCCGGACATAAAGAATATCAATGACAATCGCGCTTAATAAGGCAGATAAGACACCAATAAAGGCTGGCATCACGTGCTCAGGAATCGCAAAAGCGCACGTGAAAATAATGCGTCCGTCAAAAACAAACGAGGTAATAGATACTTTGATATGTAAAAATTTATAACAAATAAAACATAAAACATCTAAACCACCGGTTGAGCCTTCACCAATAAAGGTAATAGCAACACCTAAACCAACAAATAAACCGCCGAAAATACCCGCTAATAACAAAACTAAATCAGGGTCATTAGCCTTGATGGTAATATCAAAATATTCGATGATTGAATCAAACATTCCAGTATGAATAATTAAACTTAAAAACGCTGGGAAGGTAAAAGTGGCGATTAATGTATTAAAAGTAAATTTTTTACCAATAAAAATAAACGATACAACAAATAAAATAATATTAAGCGACCATACAACGATATCAACAACGTTAAAACCGACAACGCTTTCTAAGTAATGGTTAATGATGATGCCAATGCCGCTCACGCCACCTGCCACTACTTGCGCTGGTTCTAAGAATACTGCCGTGCCAAAGGCTAAAACAAAGCTACCAAGCACACAAAGTAAAATATGTTTAATGTCCTTCTTATGTTTAATTAAGAAGTTAATTAGTTTGTTATCTTTACTTAATGCCATGATGTTTAGCCTCCTTTTCTAAATACGCATAGATAAAATCATCCAGGTCGCCATCCATCACCGCGTTTACGTCCACGTTCTCACACTCAGTCCGGTTATCTTTAACTAAAGTATAAGGACAAAAAACGTAAGAACGGATTTGGCTCCCCCACTCAATATTATTCTTCACTCCGACGATGGCGTCCAACTCTTTTTGCTTTTTTTCAACTTCGCGTTGATAAAGAATTCCCTTTAACATCCGCATACAAGTTTCCTTATTCATCAGTTGACTCCGCTCAACTTGACTACTTACAACAATACCCGTTGGTAAGTGAGTAATCCGCACCGCACTACTGACTTTGTTAACGTTTTGCCCACCTGCGCCACCACTACGATAGGTATCAATGCGTAAATCTTTATCATTAATTTCCACATTAATGTCATCATCAAATTCTGGAATCACGTTGACACTCGCAAATGAAGTATGACGACGAGAATTCGCGTCAAAGGGTGAAATACGAACTAAACGATGCACGCCTTTTTCGCTCCGCATTAAACCATAAGCATGGGGACCACTGATTTTAATCGTGGCACTCTTTAATCCCGCTTCTTCGCCATACTGAAAATCAATAATCTGGACTTTAAAATGATGCTTCTCCGCGTAGCGGGTGTACATCCTATAAAGCATATTCGCCCAGTCCATCGCTTCCGTACCACCAGCACCAGGATGAATATCCATAATCGCATTTAAATGATCAAAAGGACCAGTAAATAAAACTTTAATTCGTAAACTTGAAACTTGTTCGCTTAAATCACGATATAAATCATTCGCGAAGCTTAGCATTTCTTGATCGCTATCATTTAGATTATTTAACAAATCTTTTAAATCCTGATGCGCTTTTTTTATCGCGGTAAAAGATTCAAGAATCTCTTTGTTATCATTTAACTCATTAACAATTTTAACCGCCTTCTTTTGCTCATCCCAAAAGTTCGGCTCATTCATTAACGCTTCGTTTCGCTTAATAACGGTTTGAATTTTGGCGAGGTCAAAGCGAGCCACCGAGTTGATCAGTGAGTTCACTTAAGTGTGCGAAGTCGTTTCGTAATTCAACCAACTCTTTCATCTTTATTCCTTTTTATTCTCAACTTCATTCTATATTTTACTGATTTTTATTTTCGAGAGCGAAAATTATTATTTTTTGCCTTTACCGTGTTTAGGACCAATGATTCTTTTTAATCGCTCTTGATGAACGTAATCAGTGGTTTCTTGCGAAGGGATGCGAAAAGAAAAAACGGTTTTGCCAAAATTGCTAACTGAAAGATCGCCACTAGTAATAATATCCATTCCGATCAAGACATCAAACCCTTGACTTTTAATTTTCGATTCGCAAACAATAACATCTTTTTTTATCACTCGGTTCGGTAGAACAATGTCGACTAAATATCGATTAACAATTGAGGAACCGTTTGGCGTCTGCATAATTGCCTGACTCGTGGGGATTAGCTTTAAATTACTTACCAATGTATTAGAAATACAAGTGCAGGACGCACCAGTGTCCCATAACGCATAGCAAGACAAAGATTTACCATTGCTAATTATGGATATTTGATTAATGAGTTTATAACTATAAAGGGATATTTGGTGGTAAAACTCGCCATCGTTTAAAAGCACATTGACGAAATATAATTGGTGTAACAAGATTTATCACGACCGGTTTGTTGAATAATAAAAGTGCCGATTTTTTCAGTTTTTTGTGTTTCCTTGACACCTTCGACGTAAGAACTATATACGCCAATAACTTTCGCGTTCTTAATCGCTAAAAAACAGGAGCCATATTTATTGAAAAGTTTTTTATAATTTTTCACAAACCAAGTAAAATCTTTGCTAATCATATTTCTCTCCTTCGGTTATATTTTATATCAGTAAATTAGAAAAGTGGGAACAAATCACGAAAAATAATTTAATTATTTAGTATCGTCTTTATGGTCTTTAGCTTTTGCATCAATCGCGGCTTGCCGTCTCTTTTCGTATTCGGCTTTATCTCTAGCAATTTCTTCCGGGGTTTTAATATGAATAATTACATTCAACAATTTATGCGCAATATCAAGGGAAACGGTCTCTAACATTTCACGGAACATTTGGTAGCCTTCGTTCACGTAGTCTTGTAAGGGGTTAGTGTTAGCGTAACCACGGAGATGCACTGATTCACGGAAACTCGCCATCGCGTCAATGTGTTTTGTCCAACCTTGGTCAAGCGTTTGAAGCGTGATTTGTCTTTCCACTTGCGAAGCAATCTCTTCGCCCCACTCTTTCCGACGTTTTAAATAACGGTCATATAAGACATCACTTAAATCAGGTCCAGCTTCTTCCATCGGCGCCTCTTCAAAGGCTTGCACTTTAATCGCGTTTTCGGGTAAGAAACGGGGCTCAAGTTCTTTCTTTAAAAGTGCCGCACTAATCAATTTTTCGTGACTATCGGCGGCCACGGATTTTTTCGCAATCGCCATCCCAGCGGTTTTAAAGAATTCATTAATGATATCAGCAATATCTTTACTAAATAAAATCCGGTCACGCTTTTTATAAATGATTTCCCGTTGTTTAGCAAGGACATCATCATAATCAAGTAAGTTCTTCCGAATATCAAAGTTCTTGCCTTCGATTTGTTTTTGGGCGCTAGTAATTACGTTCATTACCATCGCTGACTCTAACGCTTCCGTGCCAAGACTTTCGAAATATTTCACCATCCGTTCATTCGCAAACCGGCGCATTAAATCATCGTCAAGCGAAACATAGAAACGCGAGAAACCGGGGTCACCTTGCCGACCACTCCGGCCCCGTAACTGGTTATCAATTCGGCGCGCTTCGTGACGTTCGGTCCCAAAGACACATAAGCCACCTAATTCCACAACACCAGGACCTAATTTAATATCGGTACCACGACCAGCCATGTTCGTGGCGACCGTGATTTGACCTTTTTCACCGGCATGCGAAATAATCTCCGCTTCGCGAGCGTGGTTCTTCGCGTTTAAGACTTCGTATTTTAAACCTTTCGTATCAAGGAGCTTGGCAATCTCTTCACTACTTTCCACTGACGTTGTACCAATTAGAATTGGTTGACCTTTTTCGTGACGTTCATAGACTTCTTTAAGTAACGCTTGAAGTTTTGGTCCTTTGTGAGCGTAGACATAATCAATCGCGTCTTCCCGAATCACAGGTTTATTAGTGGGAATACAAGTGACCCGCATGTTATAAATCTTTTGGAATTCTTCTTCCTCAGTTTTCGCGGTACCAGTCATACCCGCCATCTTTTTATAAAGCCGGAAGAAGTTTTGATAAGTAATCGTAGCTAAGGTAATGGTCTCAGTTTTAATATCAACATTTTCTTTCGCTTGAATCGCTTGGTGAAGACCGTCGCTATATTCACGACCCTTTAAAATCCGACCCGTAAATTGATCGATTAATTGAATTTGGCGGTCACTATCCACCATATATTCAACATCACGCATCATAATGTAGTTCGCTTTTAGGGCTTGGTGAATCCGGTGCACTAAATCAGCGTATTCGGGATCATAGAGATTCCGAATCCCAAACATCCGTTCCGCTTTTTTACTACCTTCATCGGTTAAACTACAAGTCTTATCTTTGATATCAATGGTGAAATCTTTTTCTTTTCGTAAGGTTTTCACAAACCGGTCCGCGACCGTATATTGACTAGGCGTCGCTTTTTGTCCACCACTAATAATTAATGGCGTGCGGCTTTCATCAACTAAGATTGAGTCCGCTTCATCGACAATCGCAAAGTGTAAACCACGAAGCACCCGTTGTTTCACGTTTTGCACCATGTTATCACGGAGATAATCAAAACCTAATTCACTATTGGTAGTATAGGTAATATCACATAAATACGCCTCTTGTTTTTCGCTCGGTGATTTTTCGCGTAAATTCACGCCAACAGTTAAACCAAGGAAACGATAAATTTGTCCCATCCAGTCTGCGTCACGACTCGCGAGATATTCGTTCACGGTAACAACGTGCGTACCTTTTCCTTCAAGCGCATTTAAATAGACCGCCATTGTCGCGGTTAAAGTTTTACCTTCACCAGTCCGCATCTCGGCGACGTCGCCATCATGAAGCACTAAAGCGCCCATGACTTGGACTTTAAACGGGAATTGACCTAATGTCCGTTTCGCCGCTTCGCGAGCGACCGCAAAGGCTTCGTACTTTATATCTTCGAGTGTTTTGCCATTTTTTAAAGCCGCACGAAAAGCATCCGTCTTAGCGCGTAAGGCTTCATCCGAGAGTTTCGCCATCGTTTCTTCGTAGGCTAAAACTTTCATCGCTTGGCGTTCATAACGCTTCTGGACATGATGGTCGATGCGAAATATTTTTTCGATGATATTTGCCATAAATTGTGCCTAACAATTTTATATTATTTGTAATTTTATTACAACAAAAGTTTCGCTAAAATACTTAGTTAATTCTTTTTGATAACTACAAAAACTAAACACTGACTAGAAAAAAATATAAAATTTTCTTTGATATCTCGCGAAATTCTTGTTATGGTGTTTATGTACATAAAAGGAGAAATTTTATGGCAAAGAAAAAAGTTGCAAAGAAAAAAGCGGTTAAAAAGGTCGCCAAAAAGGCCGCCAAGAAACCAGCGAAAAAAGCAGCTAAAAAGTGCAGCGGCAAGAAATGCCATTGCAAGAAAAAGGCTAGACGCTAATTTACTTAGCTTCGACCTTAGCGACAACCAAGAACCTAATCCGTCTTGGTTGTCCTTTTTTTATCAGCGCTAGACACGCTCTTAAAGTTGAACCACTTGTTGAGATATCATCGACGAATAATACTTTCTTATGATAAATCTTCGCGATATCTTCCACCATTAATTTCTCACCCACTTGTTCTCGTTCCGCTCTATTTAAATCGGATTGTTTAAAGGCAATCCGTTTTTTAATTAGATTAAGAATTGGTAGACCTAGTGATTTAAATATTTCTTCGACATGATTAAATTCACGAGCTTGGTCGGCTTCAATGTTACTGGGCGCTCTAACTATGATGTAGCCCCGGAAGCGATTCTTTAAATCATAGCGATAATAAGTTAAGAAAATATTAGCAAGTTCAATATCACCACACCCTTTAAGCGTATAAATCTTTTCTTTGATTGCTTCGTTATAAGGAAATAGATACATCCCTTTTACCCCATCAACTTTTTTTGTGACGATTTTTGGCGCTAATGTTTTTAAACAGCGATCACATAAACAAAGCGAAGGATCAAGGAGCGCATGTAATGAATTAATTTTTATTGGCGCAAAGCACGCTTTACAAAAACGAGTTGTCATATTGAATCGCTTTAATGGCCTCCGTCATAGCGCTTGTCTTTTTATTGGCTAAGAAAATAACTTCTCCAGTCGGAGCGTCGATTTTTCGCCCGACGCGTCCGGCAATTTGAATGAGGACGCCTTTTTGATACATATTGTGATCAGCGTGATAAATAATCACTTGGACATCTTTAATCGTGACACCCCGTTCTAAGACAGAGGTGGTCAATAAATAATTAAATTCATGATTTTTAAAACGACGAATAATATCCACCCGTCTCTCACAACGCGAATGAACATACGCCCCATGACGTAAAAATAAATGTAATAAATGATAAACTTCTTCACATTCATCAATCGTTGGCGCAAAGATCATCACTTGTTTATGGTCGCGTGTATAGCGTTTAATCATCTTGATTAAATAAAAGATTTTAAAATAACCAACCCGAATCTTCACTAGTGGAACTGGCAATGGATGTTGGTGATAACGAGTGTGCAAAGCTAAGATTGGTAAATTACGACTTCTAAAATAATTTACTACTTCATCAGGTGGCGTAGCGCTCATCATGACAAATGAACCTTTCACCGCTTGATGAAATAAATTAATGAGTAAGGTGCTATCTTTAAACGGAAAAGCATCAATTTCGTCTAGAATTAATAAATCAAAATATTGGCGGTAGCGGTAGAGTTGATGCGTGGTTAATAAAATAATATCACCCGTTAAACTTTCGGTATGACCACCATACACCGCCACGACATTACGGTCGGGAAACGCGCCTTTAAACCGCGGATATAAATCAATCACGACTTCACGGCGTGGCACCGCAAACCCCACGTGTTTTCCAGCGCTTAAACTAGCGCTTATCACTTGATACACGAGCTCAGTCTTACCACTCCCACAAACCGCATGAATAAGCGTTGACTTATTCACTTCATAGTTGTGCAAAATTTGATCCGCAATCACTTTCTGCGCCGGTGATAATGGGTAGGTAAGGCTAGCTTCGGTGTGTCGATCTTCTATGGCATAATCGCCCACCTCCTTGCCTTGGAAGGTGACGCATAAGCGACAATAAACATGGCCATTTCGGTAACCAAAATAGCGCGAATCTTTATTCCCACAACGCGGACAAATAAATTTTGCTTCGTTTATCATCAGTAAATGCGTCATCTCCTTCTAGTTATATATACGAGATAGACGCAAGAAAAAACGCGAATATTTTTTTATATTTATTTATAAATATATTTTTAGTGAATAATTTTCTTTACTTGATTAATAAACTTCGCTTTAGACGCGTCGTTATTAATTAGGTAAGTGGCGTGACGAATATAAGCTTTAAAAGTCGCGGCCGCGTTAATTTGTAATTGGATAGAAGCTTTCGCTCCACGCACTTTGATAAAACGCGTATTTTGTTCACTTAAAATGAGTAAAGTTTCATCAACTAAATCAGTAAAGTCAGCCTGAAATAATAAAGGTATTTCCACGGCGATATTGCCTTGATGAGTAGTTAGATACATACGTAAGTCTTCCTTCACTAATGGATGTAGCAAATGATTTAAAGCGCGCAGTTTCGCGGGTGATTTACTCACTAGTGAACGAATCTGATCTTTATTATTTGTTTTAAATAAACGATTGAGTTTTTCTTTGACTAATGGCTTTTGGTATAAACGACTTACCACTTCATCAGAGGAATAAGTAAGATAACCATTATCTTTAAATACCTTTAAAGCGGTTGATTTACCTACACTAATAGGACCAGTAATCCCAATCACATAATGATCACTCTTCCGTTTTTGGCAATGCGGACAATAGGTCGTACCACGTCCACCGACTTTAATTTTCACTAAGGGGCTCCCACAATTAACACATGGCTTTCCTTTTCGTCCGTACGCTTTTAGATATTTTTGAAAACCACCCGTGTGACCTTTTTCCCAATAGAAAGTGCTAACCGTTGTGCCATTATGTTTAATGGCTAAATGAAGAATTGTATTCGCACATTTTAAAATCCGTTTAACATCGTCTTTACTTAATAGATAAGCTTTGCTTAACGGCGAGATTTTAGCTTGAAAAAGAGTTTCGTCGACATAAATATTTCCTAATCCCGAAACAATGCTTTGGTCTAATAAGGTCTCTTTAATATTCCGCTTTGAAGCGTGAATCATTTTGTAAACTTGATTGACATTAAGTTTCGGGTCAATCGCCTCAACCCCCACTTTCGCTAATGGCAAAACATTTTGGTAATTCTTTTTATCACGTAAAGTAAGAAAACCGAAGCAACGTGAATCGTCAAAGTTAAGGATACTGCCATCTTTGAAAGTAAAAATAATCCGCGCGTATTTCGTTTTATCTTTAATAGTTTTCGCAGGAATAAATTTACCTTCCATCCGTAAATGCGCAATCATGACATTAGGACCAGTCAAATCAAAAATTAAAAACTTACCCCGCCGCTTAATCGCGTTAATGGTCTTGTTTTTAATGCCCGCAATAAAGGTCTTTTCGTTACCTTCAATGATGTTTTTATGGTAAACAATCACATCCTTAAAGGTCCGCCCTTTGATACTATGATTTAAGGCACGAACAACGGTTTCAACTTCGGGAAGTTCTGGCATAATTATTTCGCCTCATACCACGTATCACCAACGCCCATCGCGACTTTTAACTTAATGGGGAAATCAAGATTCTCCATAATCGTTTGAACATCGTGAATCAAAGCGTCTTGTTCGCTTTTTACAACTTTAAAAATTAATTCGTCATGAATTTGTAACACGAGTCGCGACTGATAATGTTTTTCTTTTAACATCGCTGCTACTTTAATCATCGCGAGTTTAATAATATCCGCGGCGGTGCCTTGAATTGGTGCATTCATAGCGGCGCGCTTAGCGAATTCACGGACTTGATAATTTTGGTCGTGGATTTCTCTTAAATAGCGACGACGTTTAAAATAAGTTTCGACATAATTATTTTTTGCCGCGTTAAGGACAACGTCTTCTAAAAATGTTCTCACTTCGGGATAAACGGAATAGAAATTATTAATAATTTCGCGGGCTTCTAAACGATTAATGCCTAAATCCTCCGCTAAACCAAATTCACTAATGCCATAGACAATTCCAAAGTTCACCGCTTTCGCTTTTCGCCGTTCAACGCTATTAGGTTCACGGTCTAAATGGAAAACTTTCTTCGCGGTCTCAGTATGAATATCGCGGTCATGTTCAAAGATATCTTTTAAACCAGCGGAATTAGCTAAGGCCGCTAAAATCCGTAATTCAATTTGGGAATAATCAAAGGAAAGAATCGCAAATTCTTGATGCGGATAATGGAAAGCTTTCCGGATTAATCGCCCTTCTTCATCACGCACCGAAATGTTTTGGAGGTTAGGTTCGCTACTAGATAACCGACCAGTCGTCGTAAGCGCTTGGTTAAACATCGCGTGAATCTTTCCATCTTCGTGAAGATGCGTTTTTAATGCATCGACATAGGTTGAAATAAGTTTAGCGTACTTCCGGTGTTCTAAAATCTTCGCTACCACAGGATGTTCATTCTTTAAGCTCTCAAGCACCTCCACGCTCGTTGAATTGTTATGCGGAGCGGGTAAGGCTAAACGATTAAACAAGACATCCGCGACTTGTTTTGGTGAAGCAATATTAAATTCAAAACCAACACTCGCGTAAATCTCTTGAGTAATCTTCGCGAGTTTCTCTTTAAAGGTATTACCAATTTGGTCCAATTCATGAACGTCTAATGGGAAACCTTCAATCTCCATCTCCGCTAGAACATCCGCTAATGGTAACTCTAATTCATTAAATAAATTTAAGGCGCTCACTTTGTTTAATTCATCAAGCACACGATGGTTCAAGGCAAGAACTTGGTAAGCACATTTAGCGACAAAGTCATCATCGTTATTTTCGCCTAATAAATTCGGTTCCGCTTTTTGGCCAACATCAACATTAAAATAATTCATCACGCTCACAACATCGTTCTTAAGGGAACTATCAAGTAAATAAGCCGCTAATAATAAGTCAAAAACTAAGCCATTAATTTTAAGATTAATTTTATTAAGTGCCACTTTAATCGCTTTATAATCGTAGACATATTTTTTAATATCCGAACTTTCTAATAGCGTAGTAAGATTTTTCGCACCCACTAACTTATTAGCGTAAATAATATAAGTTTTTTCTTTAGTCGCAATTCCAAGACTTTTAATTGTTGCTTGATGATAATTGTCACCATCAAGATTAAGATAAACGCCAATATCTTTATCTTCAATAACTGGTAAATCATCAACAATCACAAAATCAACTTTCACGGCGTTACTTTGTTTGAGTTTATTCGGTAAACGATTAAGGATCGATTTTAGCTCATACTTTTGGCAGAACTCGTTAATAAGATTAAACGAATAACCGTGATAAGCTAATTCATCAAGGGAAAGCGGAACATCAACATCAGTTTTAATAGTCGCTAAGAATTTTGACTTCGCCCCTTGCGCTTGATAAGTCTTTAAATTCTCACCTAATTTACCACCGATTTTATCAGCGTTAGCGATAATGTTTTCAAAGCTTTGATATTGACCTAAGAGTTTGGTGGCGGTCTTTTCACCAACCCCAGGAATCCCTGGTAAATTATCACTTGTATCACCGCGTAAACCTTTAAAATCAATTAATTGATTCGCGGTAAAGCCAAATAAGGAAACAATATTATTTTGGTTAACCGAAACAATATCACTCATCCCTTTTTTAAGAATCTCGATATGAATGTTTGAATCCACTAATTGTAAGAAATCACGGTCACTAGTATAAATAGCAACATCATAGTTAGCGACCGAGGCTTTCTTCGCGATTGAGCCACAAATATCATCACCTTCAAAACCTTTTTGCTCGAAACGTTTGATGCTTAGTGCATCAAGTAGTTCACGTACGATTGGCATTTGTTGTTTAAGTTCTTCAGGACACGGAGCGCGGTTTGCTTTATAATCGGCGTATTGTTCCCGCCGAAAACATGGACCACCAGCATCAAAACCAACAAACAAAGATTCATCGCCTTTAAAGTTAGCGATGATTTTATTAATCATATTCGCGAAAGCAAAAATCGCATTCGTTGGAATACCGGTTTTGGTCCGCATAATCGTATCAACGCCACCATACGCAGTCGCGTAATACGCCCGGAAGAGCAAAGAATAGCCATCAATAATAATTAGTTTCTTCATAAGATCTCTAAATCGCTCGCGATGAGTTCCTCCCGGACTCGATCAATGCGGCCCGTGACAATAACTATTTTAGCACTAGAAAGTTCTTCTAAGAACTTCCCGTATAAATCGCTAAACACCGTGACCGAGATTTCAGCAAGATTATCGCTAATACTCATAAAGCACATACTCTTATGGTCTTTTTTAGTTTTAATCCGGCGAATTGATTTAATCATTCCCGCTACTTTCACATTCGTTTGGTTTTTAATCTCACTTACTAAAATCGCTCCCGCTTTTTTAATCGCTTCTTGATAAAAATCAAGGGGCGATTTTGATAGGGTCACGCCAAGACTTTCAAATTCTTTATCAAGATTATAAACTTCATCTTCCACCACTGTTTTAATCCTGGGTGCCGGTAATAAAGAATCGTCTAAAGATAATTGATTTTGGCTATTAACTTTAAGCCGCGCATATTCCATCACTTTATCTAAAGCCGCGCGAAGAGAAGAACGACCTAACTTAAAGTTATCAAACGCCCCGGCGTCAATTAATTTCATAATCGTTGTGGCGCTCACTTTGCTTGCTACCGCCCGCACCACAAAATCAACAAAGTCACGGTATAAACCATGCTCTTCGCGTTCTTTGATAATGCTCATCACCGCTTGAGAAAGAATCCCGCGGATACTAATTAACGGCATCACTAGTTTTTTATCAACCGCTTGATAGTGATCGCTCGCTAAATTAATATCGGGCAAAGCAATGGTAAGTCCACGTGTCCGCATCTCGCGAATTACTTCGTTAAAATTATGTCCATTATCTAATACCGCCGCATAGAAGGCAGCCGGATAATGATATTTTAAATATGCCATTTGGTTCGCAAGTTTAGCGTAGGCGTACGCGTGGCTCCGGTTAAAGCCGTAATTAGCGAAACGATAAATTAAATTAAACACTTCTTCGCTTTCTTTTTGATTGCTTCCGTTTTTAATTGACCGCTCAATAAAGGATGATTTTAAACTAGCTAAGATGCTTTCATTTTTCTTACTAATCGCCCGGCGGAAGGAATCGGCTTCACTAAAGGAGAAGCCCGCCATCGCGCGTACAATTTCCATGATTTGTTCTTGGTAAACGATAATGCCATAAGTGGGCTTTAAAATATCAATAATCTTATTTGATGGATAAATGATTTTTTCTTTACCTTCTTTTCGCGCGATAAAGCTTGGAATAAATTTCATTGGTCCAGGACGATAAAGCGCGATTAAACTCACGACATCTTCAAACACCCGCGGACGAAACTCTTTTATCGTGCGAATCATACCCTTACTTTCAAGTTGGAATAAACCGATTGTCTCCGCAGTGGCGATTAAGCTAACCGCTTTCGTGTCATCATAAGGTAAAGTTTGGTAAGTCAATTTTGGATCATTCACACTTTCAATGACATTACGAACAATCGTGAGGTTTCTTAAACCAAGCACGTCCATCTTTAAATAACCAAGTGTCTCTAAATCATCCTTCTCAAACTGCGATAAATAATTACCCATTCCATCGATATAAACCGGGATTGACTCATCAAGCGGTTCATCGTTAATAATAACACCCGCCGCGTGCATTCCGGCTTGTCGAGGGAAGCCTTCGATCTTACTCGCCATCGTGACGATAAATAAATAGTATGGGTCACTATCAACTACCCGTTTAAACGCGGGTGAATAACGATACGCGTTGTGTAAATCGTTATAGCCGCCCGTCGCCTTACAAAGAAGTTCAATATAGGAATCTTTAATTTGGTAAACGCGCCCAATATCCCGCAAGGCTTGTTTGGCCATAATGGTTTGACTTGTGATGATATTACCCACGCGGTTCTTACCGTATTTATTACGTAAATATGTCGCAACTTCTTCGCGTCTAGTATCTTCAAAGTCAACGTCAATATCTGGCATACTTAAGCGGCCTGGATTTAAGAAGCGTTCAAATAATAGATGGGCTTTAATCGGGTCAATAGTAATAATATCAAGGGCATAAGCCACTAATGATCCACCCGCACTACCACGCCCGGGACCAACATAAATTTGGTGGTCTTTAGCGAACTTTACATAATCCATCACGATTAAAAAATAATCGCTATAACCCATCTTCTTAATGACATCGAGTTCGTAGTCTAAACGCTTTTGGTAGCCTTCATTAATCTCCACTTTTTCTGCTAATAGTCGATAAGCCGTTTCTTTTAATAATTCATCGCTATGATCACTATAATGGATTAAAGTCCCCCGCTTTTTAATTAAATGAAAATCGACGGCTTGGGCAAGCTTTTCAGTAAGCGCGATTTCGCTTGGTTCATATAACGCGTTAATTTCTTCATCCGAATAAAAATAATGCACCCCATCCATCGTTTTAACACTTTCATCTAGATGCGAATCTTCTTGGATTGCTTTCACTAAACGATAAACAATCTCGTCACTCTTTTTTAAATAACGGATATAGGGGAAAGCTAATAGACAATAATTACGTTTAAGAGCGAATGAACGGAGTTTATTACTCGCTTTTTTATCAAGGTCGTTATAAATTTCTAGACCGATATAGAAGTCTTCAATCGCATCATCAAACGCTTTTAGGTAATAAGCAAATTGGACTTCACCCCGATTTTCGAGTTTCCCATATAAACTAGATTCAATTGAAGAAATAACTACCGCTAAACCTTTTGTGTGACCAGTTAAGGTTTTTAAAGTTAAAGCGTCGGTGTTATAAAGTTTACTTAGATAAAGTAGATTCTTATAACCTTCTTCGTTTTTGACGATAAAGGTTAAAAGATTATCATCAATCTTTAAATCGAGACCGAGAATTGGTTTAATCTTTTTTGCCGCACATTCGCGAAAGAAAGAGACACTGGCGACTAAGGAATTAAAATCAGTTAACGCTGCATAATTTTCGCTATTTTTTACTAGTTGCTTCACGGTTAAAGCACTACCCAAATAGGTATAGACTGAATTAACGTGTAAACGAACAAAAGCCATGGGAATAAATTATACTATAAATATCATATAATAGGTTGTGTACTTTATAAAGTACACCCATGACTATAGAACTAGTATAAAGGAATTAACCACGTGGGTTCTTTTGCCAATCGCGCCGGATCCGACCGACCATCGAATGAATCCGAATTGAACCGCCATGAAGTTTCACTTGGCCGTTCGCGTATTCAATGGCGTCTTTTTGGGTATTAAAAACTTTAATCGCGCGTTTCGCCCCTTCACTTTTTACCTTCCACGTCTTAAGCCGACGGTCATGATAAGAAATGTGGTAAACGTTGCTATAGTTTTCTTGTTCGGTTCCTAAGGCATCAAGACTATCGCGAGTCGTCTTAACTTGTTTCTTGCCGCTTTGGTAGGCATAACCAATCACAATTAATGACATCAAGCGGTTAACGCACCAAGCGAGGAAGGAAATAACATAAGTACCGGCTAAAACAACGAATGCGGTGATAAGGTTTTTCACCCAATTCTCGGGATCAAGTTCAGGAAGAATCTTAAAGAAAGGATAAGGCGCAAACTTAATGGCAGCTTCGACGCCTTGGGTATAACGAATGATGACAATACCAAGGAGAATTGCGACTGCGTAAGTTACCGTCACAAGTAACGGTACAAAGGTTTGGCGAAATTTGGCTTTGGAAGCAATCGCAAAGAAGAAGAAAAGAATTAGTGATAGTAATGGGCAAAGGAAATGTTGAAAAAGTGAGCCACTTTTTACATCAAATAACGCATCAAACTGCGTCATCGCCGGACGTAAGATGACCGCGACGACGAGCAGTGTCAAAATGTTCATTACCGCACTAATATAGCCAAGTGTAAATAGCCAATGAGGTGTAGCGTTTTGTTTCTTTTTCATACCGATGATATTCGGGACAATGCTCATTAGAGCCACTACGCCAGTAATGATGGCGGTTAATTCAGTATAAAACCGTAATAACTCGACAGGCGAAGTGCCTCCACTCATTGCGGAAGTAATAACAAAGTATAAGCCGATGGCTTCACCTATCACTAGCAAAATGTTAATCACTAGTTGAATGATGTTTAAATTCTTTAATCGACGCATAAAATCTTCTCCTTAAATTATTTTATATGCTTTTTCACCACTAAAACATTCTTATTATCTTTAAATTGATAATGGATTGAGTGCATGGTCTTCTTTACTAGTAATAAGCCAATCGTCGGAATATTTTCTTCCGTGAGCGCTAAACCGGGGTGCGCTTGATTAATGCTTTCGGCAAAATTAGTTTCTTTACCATTATCTTCAATCGTAATCGTGCAGACATCACTCTTAATTTCAAAGCCAACAATGACTTTACCATTTTCGAAATGATAAGTTCTTAAGACGACATTGGATAAAATTTCGTCGAGACCAATATCAATTTGCGCAATATGTTTCTTCTCCACGTGCGCCATCACTAACGCCTTATTAACAAAGTTAATGACATCCTTAATTTCGTCTAAGCGCGGATTAATTACGACTTTTTGTTCAGCAAAAGTGGCGCTAGGCTTATAGCGAACGGCAAGCATCGTAATATCATCGGCTTGACTCACATCCGCTTGGAAGAGATCGACATCTTGCTTCACGATATCAAGTAATCCTTTGGCGCTATGATATTGAGCGTTATTAAGGAGATTTACTAATCGGTCTTCGCCATAGAGTTTCACTTGTTTACTCGTTGCTTCCGTGACGCCGTCGGTGTATAAGAAGATTTCATCACCTGGTTTTAATGTAATCGAATTAAGTTTATAAGGAATATCTTCCATACCCGCTAAGACTAAACCCGCTGGCATCTTTAGATAGTTAAACATACCATTCTGTTTAATTAACGGTGGGTTATGACCAGCGTTACAGAATTCAAGGACACCTGTATCAAGATGTAAGATACCAAACCAACCAGTCACAAACATCATCGCTTCGTTATTCGCGCATAATTCGTTATTAACGCGCGTAATCGCTTCACTTAACGTGTAATCTTGGTTCGTGATATAGGATTTAATAATCGTCTTGGAACGCATCATAAACATCGCCGCTGGAATTCCTTTACCCGAGACGTCACAGATTGAAATAACTAACCGGTTTTCGTCCAGTGGATAGAAGTCATAGAAGTCACCACCGACTTCTTTGGCGGTAGACATTAAGGCGTGTAGATCGTAATTATCTTTCACTGGGAAGACGTTAGTTAATGCGCCGTGTTGAATTTCTTTGGCGAATCTTAATTCATCATCAATCCGGCGGTTCGCTTGATCAATATAGTGTTTTAAAGTATCTACTGTAGTATTAATGTCATCGGATAAGGAAGCGAATTCTTCACTTGAACGAACATTCACTTTCACCCCTAAATTACCGCCAGTGATCTTTTGTAAGGAGTTATTTACTCTATGAATATTGGAGACGACCGCATTCTTAATGAAGGTATAAATAACCGTATAAATGGCGATAAAGATTAAGAGCTCAATATAAATCGCAATGCGTAAGGAAAGACCCATGCTCGTTTGAGCTTCAAGGAGTGGTAAAACCGAAATAACATCAAATTCTTGTGTAATGGTTATATCATTATCACCGGTTACTCGTGCCCGCATAATTAGCACCATCATTGGATATAATTGATGATCACCTTCAGCATCACGTAAATATGTTTTAAACATCGGTGTCATTTTGTGATTATCATATTGATCAGTTTCTAAACCCAATGGAATATTAATGGTGTCGGTAAATTTTTCTTCAATACTCGGATCATTAATCGGAAAATTCTTTTCACCCTTTTCATCTGAAAAGTAAAAAATATAAGGTTCGGATGGATCAGGCAAATAAGCAGTTAACTCAGCACATGTGCTATAAATTCCTCCGGTTATTACATTAAAAGGCGACTGATTATCTGCATCTATTATCGGATCAGTATAATTACTCGTTATTCCTATGATCGCTAAATAGCCATCGTTAAGAATGCGTCGCGTATAAGCAAGTGGTGCTAATTCGTTTATTGGCGGTTCATCAGGATCATCTGTTTTGTGAGCAATATCCCAACCCCCAACTGATCCCCATACCGAGGTTTCAAGTTCATAAGTTAAGTCACGCGCTGCGTTGACAAGCGTTGTATGGGTTTCCACCGAAGCTTGCGTTGAACAAGCAAAGTAAGTTAATAATGAAGCCCCAATAATCGCCATCATGAATGAGCCAAGCATCCAGCGGCGAACTTTCGCGGTAATCGTGTGGTCATGGAAATTATAACCAATACGCTCTTTTTCAATAATCGAAATAATTAACAAAGTTAAAACGATAGAACCGGTAACAGCAATCGCACATGGAATATCGCAAACCCGAATCACCGCGTAAGCAAAAGTCACGTTACGGGTAAGCACACCACACACAAAGAAAATAATCATGTGGATAGTCTCGGTCATAATACCAAGAATAAGGCCATAGCCCCATTTTGGTTTTTTATTGCTAAATAAGAAGCGACGTAAGATAGCAGCCACTAGGCCTGAGATTAATAAAGTAATACATTCAGGGATGGCTAAATAATCGGTTGCAATCCGTAAAGAATATAAACCACGGAATAGACCGGATAAAGCACCAGTAATAAGACCAGCAGGCCAACCAAAAGCGATACCCGCAATCATGGGACCCGCAGAAGCAGCGCCGAAAGATCCAGCAATTTGGACAATCTCGCGCCCGACGACGTTACTATCTAAGCCACTATATTCAACCCCACAGCAACACATTAAAATGGTCACGCCCGTAAAGGCAAGACCAATAATAATTTGTTTAAGCCAATAATTAAGCTTGTTCCAGGTCGGTAGTTTTTTATCAAGGAGATGTAAAACAACCGCCAATGCAGTCGGCGATAAGGCGGTTGCAATAAGGACAAAAATTGGACCGACCCCGATACCCATTGTGGGATGTCTAGAGTTTATTCAATGGTTAAAATAGAAGTAAAGCCAGTGATATTAAAGACTTCACGGACAATTTCGTTAATGTTCGTAATCTTCATGCTACCACCACGGGCGTTCATCGTCTTTTGGGCAGTTAATAAAACCCGGAGACCCGCGCTTGAAACATATTCAAGTTTGGAAAAATCTAAAACAAGATTTTGGCACGTTGGCACAATCTTGTTTAATTCCATTTCGAGTTCTGGTGCCGTGCCAGTCTCTAAACGGCCTTCGACCATAACAATAGTCGCATTGTCTTTTTTAGTTTGAGTTACCTTCATAAGTTCTCCTTAAACCGTAGTTATAAAAATAACTACAAATCTTTTTGTAAAGATATTGTATAACAATATTAACTTCCCCGCAAGATAGTTTATTTTTCATTAAAAATGACGGTCTTACTTATTTTAATCTGTTATACGTAACGCCTTGAGAAACAAGAAAGCCAAAGGAAATTAAGATTGGCATCGCGGTAGACATAATATTGACTGTTTCCGGCCCTAAGATCTTTTCGTTAAGGAAAAGGACGATGATTTGGGCAATGTTTGCTAATAAAATAAGTGGAACCGAGAAGAAGAGGAACGCTTTCGTCATCCGGGTCGAATTAATAATACCGACTTTTTTAATTTCGCTTACATTCGCTAAAATGACGATTGCCGCAAAAAGCCATAACAAACAATTAACAAAGTTAATAATTGAAAGAATCTGTAAGGATAAAGCCAATTGCTCTTGGATATCGACAAGATTAGATTTTAGTGATGACGCTAATAAGGCAAACGAAGAAATGGTCATACTAATGATGCTAGATACATTAAAAACCCGAAAAATCCGTTTAAAATGAATCTGTTCGTAACTTAACTTCATACGATATTTTCTCCTAGAAATGGCTAGCAATATATTTTTTGTTCCGCGATAGAATTTATTCCTTAAATATTATCGTTTTTATTATACATTATTTTCGCTTAGCTAGTTTGTCAAAAATATGATTGTGATTTTTCTTTGTTGCACTGAGCTGATTAATGTAAAGGCGCCATATTGATAACTATTTTGTATATATTTTTAAGATTTCGCCAATATAAACGTTATGATACGAAGAATTATTGTAGATATTCTTAGTGGTGTTTTTGTAAAAAGAGGTAATGATACTTTTATCAATAAAGCCTTTTTGGTTAATTTTTCCTTTATAGATTTTTTTACAAATTAAAACTAGACTAGCTTCTTTAAAGGCGGGAACTTGATCCATAAATTTAACGTGTAAATTAGTCTTACTAATTTTGTCTTCATCACGACCGGAATGAGAACCTAAATAAGCTAAATCTTTTTTATATTTATCAGCAAAGAAACTTAACGAAAAACACTTATTAGCATTAATAAATTTATCCGTATATCGACTCGGACGGATAAAAATAGTCACCGTCCCTTTTCCATTTAATCCATGTCCCCAGAGCGCGCCAATTTGACCCCAAGAAGCGGTCATGGTGTTAAATTTGTTTTTCTTGCCAGCACTAACTAGCATCCATTGATTACCAATTAAATCAATTGGATTAATTTTTAAATCTTTAATATTTAAGAGTTTCATAATTTAATTATATATCTTTTATTTAAATAAAAAATGCCGCCTGTGTGGGAAAGAATGCCGACTAACGGAAAGGCGCAACATTTATAAAATACTATACTTTTAATAATAATTAAATGCAGAAAGCGGGGGCTACGCTATTAGCATAACCATAAATTTGACTACTATTAAATTCACCAACATTAGTTATGTAATGCATAACATTTCCAGTGCCGCCTGTGTGAGGCGATCTAGTAAACGAATAACCACCAGAAGGGTCACTCTCCATATTTACTCCTGCATAGTTTTCTAAATCCCAATCTTTTTCTTCAATCTTAGTTGATTTAATTGATGCGCCATCATGATGCTTAATTTGCCATTTGATGCGTTTATTAGAGACATCATCGCCTTGATAAAACTTATAGGTAAATCCTTCTTTAGCAACAGCAGTTCCTTCAGGAATTGTATCTATCATTTCTTGGTATGATAAAGGAAATAACTTTGTGTTGTATGTCCTAACTTCATAATTATTACCAACAGCAATTTCTTTTACTACTTCTTTAAGCACCGCCTTTAAATCGCTAGGAAGCATATCTAACACTGATTTATTTTTATACTCGCTATCTTGTGTGGCTTTGGTTTCATCTTTTCGGTACCAACAAAGTTGGGCATTACCACCGCCATCAATGGCTTTGCGCAAATTAGAATTTAAAAAATCATAATTATTAGAACTAGTACCCTTTTCAAAATTCCAAACCGTCGCTAAAGAATAACCATTTTTATCACTAATCAAATTAGCGAATTCCCAAGTAGTATGAGCCTTACCACTTTTATCAGTCAAATTATCGTGATCAACATCAATTAATCTTACCTTATGTTTTAAACCATTAACTTCCACTTCTTTTTCTAAACCAACATCGTCTTTCGTTAGCGAATTAATGAAATTACTATCTTGATACCATTGCTTCTTATTATTGCAGTTCGCTAAAAGAGACACTACCATTAATGGCATAACAAACATTATCTTTTTCATAGTTTCATTATACATTATTTATTTCATAAATAAAAAATCCCACTTCTGTGGGAAAGAATATATTAACTGGTGCCGACTAACGGACTCGAACCGCCAACCTACTGATTACAAATCAGTTGCTCTACCAATTGAGCTAAGTCGGCTTAAATTGGTGGGCGCAACAGGGCTCGAACCTGTGACCTCTTCCGTGTGAAGGAAACGTTCTCCCAGCTGAACTATGTGCCCAGTCTTTATTGTGGTGGGCCATAATAGACTTGAACTATCAACCTTTCGCTTATCAAGCGAATGCTCTAACCAGTTGAGCTAATGGCCCAGTAACATTCGTTTTAGTGTATAAAACGTGCTTAATAAATATAATACATCGAGCGTTTTAATGCAATAAAATGAATATGGAAGTAATATATTTACATGGAAAAGACCCAAGATCACCCAATAACTTTTAAACAAAAACTAAAAGTTTTTTGGGCAAAACGATGGAAAGTCATTAAATCAATCCCTTGGTGGGGATGGGCATCGGGCGTCATCTTAATTTGTTTACAATATGGGACCTATCGTTTAGCGGACGCGATCGCTCACGCTAGTGGGACGATTGCTTGGGCGTATATCCCTAAAATCCCCTTTGATGATGCAATCCCACTCGTCCCGTTCTTCGTTTTAATTTATGTTTATTCTTATCCTTTTTGGATTATGGGGCCTGTTGCCATTTCATTAACCAAAAAGGAAAACTACCTTAATTTTGTGATTGGTTATATCTGCGCTATATTAATCGGCGGAATTATTTTAACTGCTGCCCCAACTTACATGGACCGAAATGCCGAAGGATTAATTGATATTGGTTCGCGCGGCGGATTCTTATATTGGTTACTTGGACTTATCTATGGTAGTGATGGCGGTGCACGAAATTATAATCTCTTACCATCGTTTCATTGTTTAACAAGTCTTTATATGTATTTAGCAATTGCCAAACGGAAAGAAATATCTTTCTCCTTCCGTGTTTATACCCTTATTATGGTTATCTTAATTTCCCTATCTACCGTCTTTACAAAGCAACATTATGTCCTTGATATCTTTGTTGGCTACGCGATTGCGTTAGTGGCGTATTTCACCATTAAGTTAATTAATCCAGGTCAAAAAATCATGGCGCGTCTCGCTCTAAAAGTAATACATAAATAATTAAGATTATATTTTGCCTTCTTTTTTCGCTTTATAGCGACGGGTAAAGGTCACCATAGCAACGATACCAAAGATAACGACCGCGGTCACAACGTACCACACCCATGGTTTAATCGCGTTAGCATTCGTAATCGTCACTTTAAGCTCATCGGATTCATAAACGTAAACTGTATATGAATCGTTCTTATCTTTTAAAGTAGTAGCGATATAAAAAGTAAAATCGGACTTTTCAACATTCGTTGATGGCTTGTCATTTAATCCAATAATTGAATTAGTGGGAAAATCTTTATTGCTACATACAAAGAAGCCGGATTCTAAAACATCTTTCTTACTGGTAATACGCTTATGGGTTAAGTCTTGGGGATTACCATCGATTGTGACCGTTAAACCATCAAGGTTTAGTGGATGAGCGTCTTTAGTTTCGTAGGTCTTCTCTTTTAAAGTACCCTCCACCACTAAATGATCTTTAACCTTCGCTTGGTCGGTAACAACCTTGTAATCTTCTTTTACTTTCGTACAAGCAAAAAGAGAAAAAACCGGTAAAAAGAGCAATAAGGATAAAAACTTTTTCTGCTTTAGCATGCTTTAATTATATAATAAACACATGAGTAAAATACTAATTGATTTAGTCCCCTTAGGTCGTGATACCAAAGCCGCGGTCCAAGGGATTAAGATTTTCTTAAATAAAAACAAGAACGCGATTATCACCATTATTGGTGAACAAAGTGATTTATTAACCATTAAAGATCATAAACAAGTAAATATTTATTCCTTTTCGCTCTTTGCGAAAAAAACCGATAAGAAATACGCCCAGATAAAAGACCGTTCCCTCGCTTTTGCGTTAACGCTTCTTGATGAAGATAAAGACTTTACGGGCTTTGTTACCTACACTGATAAACCAGCCGTGGTAAGCGCGGTGAAAAAGTTCTTAAAACCCACCGTTACTTCGCCTTTAATTATGGCGACTTTCGCTAACTATAAAACCCACCGGGTCACTTGTATTGGTGATTTAGGTTATAACGACACGCCTACGAATAAAGATTACCAAAACTATCTTGCGCTGATGAGTCAATATATGAAGAAGAGTTTCCATAAAGAAAATCCCGAATTTAAGTTATTAACTTATAGCCAAAATTACGATAACCCGCTTTGCGCTTTATTTAAGAACAACAAAAATTACCGGGGTGAAATCGAAGGACAAAATCTCTTAAAATGTGATACCGATATTGTTCTAGGTCACCCTAGAGAATTCTTAGGTATTATTTCCGGTATTAACCATGGTATTTCAATCTACGATGAATATATCCAAGACCAAGTTAAATCAAGTGTGGGTATTCGTCTTTTCTCTTATCCAATGTTTAAAAATGTCTTACGTTCATTCCATTTCGAGATTGACCAAAAGCTCACTAGTGGCGGTAACGTCCTTCTTGGCTATCCGATTAACATTGTAATGATTGATCTAGGCACCATTAAACAAGGTGTTACGGTGAGTCTCGATCTTGCTAATAAACTAGAAACCTTATAGATAAAAAAAGAAGTGGGAGCCCCACTTCTTTTGTTTTTAAATGATTAATTACTTCTTACGGAGGTATTTGACAAAGTCAAGAGCGAACGCAAGTAAGATAATAATAGCTATGAAGAGAAAGTGTAAGTTCGAGTCAACACCGATATAACCAAAGGCGTGAGTTAAAAAGCCTAAGATTAACGCACCAATGACGGCGCCTGAGACTTTACCAACACCGCCACTAAAGGAGATACCACCGATAACGCACGCGGCAATCGCGTCGGTCTCGGTTCCATAACCTGAGTTAAAGTTACCGGTACCGGTTTGGACCGCTTGGACAAAGCCACCAAAGCCGTATAAGATACCCGCCATCACGAAGGCTAAAAGCGTAATCGTGAAGGGGTTAATACCAGAAACGGTCGCGGCTTCTTGGTTACCACCAACCGCGTAGATATGTTTACCAAACCGTGTTTTGTTCCAGATAAACCACACCACGAGGATTGCGATAATCGCGTATACCACCAGTAAGATCGACTGTGGACCTCGGAGCCCCTCAATAATGTTCTCGTCAGGAGTAAAGCTACTCGTTGCGCTCCAGAATAATTGGAATAAACCATAAGAGATTAATTGCACCGCTAAGGTTGAAATGAAGGGGTGCATCTTAAACTTCGCGGTAAAGAAACCAGCGAAGGTCGTAAATAAAGTACAGAAGAGAATCGAGATAAATAAGGCTAATAAAATTTTGACAGCGGGAGCGGCACCCGTTAAGTTAAACCAAACGATTTGGTTGTTATCTGGGTAACCACCAACTTTGGCGGTTAAGATCATTAAGGTGAAGGAAACACCAACACCGGTGAGTCGACCAATACTTAAGTCAGTACCACCAAGTAAGATTAGACCACCAACACCAAGGGCGAAGAAAATCTTCGGCGCGACCTGGACAAGGGCAGTTAAGATTGAACCAGGTGATAATAAACCATCACCTTCACGCGCGGCGGGTAAGCAAGCGATAATCGCAAAGACTAAAATGATAATGACATAAAGCGCGTTCTTTAATAACCAGTTCATGAGGTTAAAGTTCGCGATGTAGTGTTCATACTTAAACTGTAACCA
The DNA here is from genome assembly GCA_024408565.1 of Bacilli bacterium. Classification (GTDB taxonomy): domain Bacteria; phylum Bacillota_I; class Bacilli_A; order RFN20; family CAG-826; genus UB1719. The sequence goes on along the minus strand of JAKSUW010000003.1, from coordinate 27,395 downwards.
TTCAGCGATGGGGTGATGATCGTTTTTCACTTTACCGGTATAACCGTATTTATTCATAAACACGTTATATTTATATTGTTTAGCGGTATCGCTAGCTTCACGATACGCCACTTTCGCTTCGTTAATCCGGCTCGCGTGGGCGACGTTTTCGGCACGTAAGTCAATCGCCTTTTCTTTCTTGTCGACACCGGTCTTTTCTCTAAGTTTCTTTAACCGAGCTTCATGGTTATTCGCTAAGGTACTACACATATCATGGTAGAACTTCTTTGCTTCCATGATGTTCGTGGCCTTTTCGGCTTTGACAATCTTAAAGTAATTCGCGAAATCTTCGCGACTCGTTCTCATCGCTTGACGGACAATGCGTGCGACTTCTTCGTGGTTTTTCTTCGCAATCTTTTTCGCGGCTTCTAATTGCTTACGGTTAGTCGCGATAAGTGATTTCTTCGTTTCCTTATCAATTTGGGAATTAAGTAAGATATCACGAATTTCGCTCCGGAGAGCAATCACTTTGTTTTCACCATTTTCCCGTAACACATTTAAGCGGTCAAGATAGGCACTATACTTAATTTGCTCGTAGGAGAAACAAGTCTTTAAATCATAATACTTATGTGCGATGGCGTCTTTCACGATTTTCTTGATCTCGTTTCGACTTACTTTCGCATCCGCATAGGCTTTATGTAAAGCCGCTGTTAATTCCTTAACTTGTTCTGCTTTACTGGCGTCATGCTTAAGCGCGGCGATTTGGTCTTCAATCTTAAACGCCTCGGTGATGTCAGTTTTGCGCCACTTCATAACTTCGGCGACATACCGAGCGTTCTTACTCACGTAAGAGGCGACTTCAGCGTTCACCACTGGTTTTGGCGCTGCCGTCACTTTTTTCGCGACGGGCTTACTAACTTTTTTCTTTTTCGCTGCCATAACTATTCTCCTTTAAATTATAGATATTTCGCACAAAGACGCATAATCTGCTCTTGTGTAGCGGTTTTCGTTTCTAATTCACCAGCAATGTGGTAGTTACTCATGACTACGATTCGGTTAGTGACACCTAAAATCTCAGGCATTTCACTACTCACCATGATGATTGACTTACCTTGCTTCGCTAGATCAATCATTAATTGATAGATTTGGTATTTAGCCATGATATCAATACCACGGGTTGGTTCATCCATTAAGAACACGTCGGGTGATCTTTCTAGCCACTTCGCGACGATAACCTTTTGTTGGTTACCACCAGATAAGGCCATAATCTTATCATCGCGGTTATTACATTTGACGTGCATTTGTTTGATTTGACGGTCGGTTGCCTTGTTCATCTTGCTATTCACTAAGGCAAACTTCGCTTTATATTTATTAAGGTTAGTAATACAAGTATTAAAGGTTAAAGAGGCATTGGGGAACATACCAGAAACTTTTCTTTCTTCGGTCACAAACGCAAAGTTATGTTTCATCGCTTCTTGTGGCGAAGTAAATAAGACCCGCTTACCTTTATAACGAATCGCACCTTGGCTTACCGTCCGGCACCCGAATAAACATTCAAGTAATTCACTCCGGCCCGCACCAACTAGACCATAAATACCCAGGATTTCCCCTTTCCGTAAATTAAAGTCGATATCGGTTAAATGAGGGCGATATTTGGTTTCGAGTGCGGTCACGCTTAAGACTACATCACCTGGCTTATTAGTAAGAGGTGGGAAACGACTTGATAGACTCCGACCAATCATGGCTTGGACGATTTCGTCTAAGTTCGTATCCGGGATTGGTTTATCAAGCGTCACTTCTCCATCACGAAGGACAACAATGTTATCGCAAATCTCAAAGATTTCGTTCATCTTGTGAGAGATGAAGACAAAGCTAATACCTTGTTTCTTTAAGGAACGAATAATCTTAAAGAGTTTCTTGGTTTCAACTTCGGATAAGGATGAAGTTGGTTCATCAAGCACGATAACTTTCGCGTTATAAGAAACGGCTTTCGCAATTTCCACCATTTGGCGTTGAGAAACGCTTAAGGAGGCAATTGGGGTCTTGGGGTTAAAGTTCATATCCAGCCGATGGAACATCTCTAGACATTTCTTATACATCGACTTTTCGTTAATCACACCATAACTTGTGTAGTAGCGACCTAAAAACATATTATCTTGGATGGTCCGATTTAAGCATTGGTTTAATTCTTGGTGCACCATCGCAACCCCGTTTTCTAGGGCCTCTCTACTCGATTTAAAGTCCACCGCTTTTCCATCTAAACGAATGGTGCCAGTATCACGTGCATACATCCCAAAAAGACATTTCATCATGGTGGATTTACCCGCGCCATTTTCGCCCATCAAACCCATGACCGTACCACGTTTAATCCGCACGTTCACTTCTTTTAACACTTGGTTTTTACCAAATGATTTGGATAAGTGAACAATCTCTAGGATATAATCGCTTTTCTTTTCATCTGCCATATTACTTTACTCCTCCGATACGGGTTTTCCTTCTTCAACAATGTATTTACGGTTTAGCCAATCGACAATCAGCGAACCTTGTAATTTCCCACCTTGTTCTGGGTCAAAGCCAACATAATAAACATATTTAAAATACTTATTATCTTTCATAAAGAGATAGTTTGGATCGTCTTTATCTTGACCAAATGGAACTGCATTTTCGTTCCCAGGACGACGGTTCCAGAAGATAATGGGAATGCCACTCCGTTCATTCCAATTATCATGAGGTTTAATATCCCAGCCAGGAGCAGTCTCAAACTTCTTCACATACTCAGGTGCGTTAGGTTGACGGATGACATTAATTAAATACGCTTTCGGGGCTTTAGCCGGTCCGATGGAAAGCGCTGAACCTAAAGAGTTAAGTAATCGAGCCTCGTCATTACCATCGCCTTCAGATGGAGAAATGGTAAGGTTAAACATCCGCCCAACTTCTGGATGGTCTTTCTCGTGAGATTTTTGATAATCACTCGGCACTGGACTACCTAGTGCGTCTCTTCCACCAAATACCGTATTAAAATGAAGGTTCATATTGGTCTTGAAATATGGGTCTGAACCAATCCCCCAAGATTGCCACGTATATAATGGGTCTAAAGCGTTCTTATCACTAAAAATTATTCGTTGATCTTTATCTTTTCCTTCGACATCATATCCTTCAAATTTATCGTAAATTTCCGGATAATTTAATGGTGTTTTCCCGTCTTCTTTAAAGAATTGATCAACCGAAATAGATGTGAAATCGTTATAGCCGCCTGAATTAATTTCTTCCACTGTTACTGCGCGATTTCTTAAAAGCACCCCGTGCGAGTCCTCATCATAGTTAATTGGACTAAGCATATGACCAGTAACATCTGCTAAAGCATATTCTTCGCCATTTTTCCCTAACGAGGCAAGTTTAATCGCTCTGCCGTTTTTAATTTTTGGATATCTAACACGATTATTATCAACTCCACAATATGGTTCAATTTGGACTTCTTGTCCTTTTTCATCCGTTTTATAAGCCACGAATCCTTCTTTTATTGGATCATATTTTTCGCCTGTTTTTGGTTCATATATACTAAGCGGGTCACCCCAACCATTAGAGAACCAATCAACACGGCTATAGGGTTTAGTGTCACTTTTATCCTTTGGGTTTGAATATACCTTTCGATTCGCCTCGTAAATATTACGTGTTAAGATAGCGCACGCTAAAGTTTGACCATAGGTCGTTGAGTCAACTGATCCCATAATACGACCGGCTTTCACGAGTTCAAGTGCGGATGTATTAGCGTCATAACCAAAGATTGGCATCCCTTGATACCAGTTACACGCTTTAAGAGCGCCTTCGCTCATCGCGTCGTTATTTGAAACAAACATCGTAATGTTTTTGCCGTGTTTAGAAATCCAAGTCCCCGTTGTCGCATTCGCAGTAATTGGATCCCAACTTGAACCTGACAAAGATTTTTGTTCGGCGTGTTCTAATTCATTAATCGTAAATTCTTTTTCAGGAGCGGTATAAATTTTTCCTTCATATTCAACTTTATATTTGTCTCCACCAAAGGTTAAATGACCAATGATTGGATTTTCGAGGTTTTTGTTCGAACGTGTATGAGCTAAATCGCGAGTCGTTAGTTTATCACGAATACCACCCGTCCGTTGCATCGAATCATCATGGTCAAGTTGACCAATTAATAAACAATAGTTAATATTTGCGCCTTTAGTCGAAGCATCCCAATGCCAAATATGCTTCGCAAATAAAGAGCACGAAGTGGCGGTGATAACGCTTAATGAAGTGAATAAGAGGCCTTTCTTTTTCATCTCATTTTCTCCTTCTCCGCCTTAACATAAAGGTTGTTTAGACATTTTTTAATCAAGTCACCTTGTGCTTCTCCGCCTTGTGAAGCACTCGAACCAACATAATAAGTATATTTGAAATATTTGTTATTCATCACACCGTAATCAATATTGCCTTCGGATGTCATTGGTTGCTTATTATAGAAAATTAATGGCGTGTCTAGGCGATCTTTAAAATTGTCCCATCCATCTTTCGGTACCTTTCCTTTGCCTTCGTGAGCGGCCGCTTGAGGAGCAATTGTCGTGATAAATGACATACCATCACCCGTCGTTGCCATATTAATTAAATAAGCATCATATTTAGAACCACGTGATGCGATTTCTTTTAACATTTTCTCTTCATCCGAACCATTGCCCATAACCGGTGTATCAAGATTAAGATTTAATTGCGGTGCATAGGTTTGCATATAAGGAAGAAGGGTTGTGTTTAAAAAGACGTCAGACGAACTATTAACGGTCATACAAATTCGGTATGACGATATCATTGGTTTTGTATTTCTTTCAACAAATCTACCCCACGCTAAATCGGCTGGTAGTTTCGCTGAACCATCCTCGTTTATATAATCTTTAACATTTTCTTTATCAATCGCAAAACTCCTTGATAAAATTTCGTGAGCAGCACTTGAAGGATCTGTTTCGCCTTCTATACGAGAATAACCTAAATATAGATTATTTGGATTATCCACAGGGCAAATCAATCCATCAAGTTTCGGTTCATCGGAATAAGGAACCGGGGGAATCGGGGGTTTGTTGAAACCGTTGATGTAATATCCTTTTTCTTCTGTTACGCTACTTTCCCCGCCAAAACCACGGTCGTTAGTGCCGTCTTTATGTGTCTCGTCTTTCCATGTGTAAACCGGATTATATTCTATCGTGCCAATCTTGTGGGGTTTACTCTTATCGTTAAGATCATCAAGAATGTTCCTAACCAATAAACCCATAGCAGCAGTTTGTGAAGCAGCGTTTTGGTCAATCGTTCCTTGCAAACTATCGTTATTCGGGTCGGCAATTCTTTCAATCGCTGAAGCGTTCGCATCATAGCCAATCACTGGTAAATTTTTAATCCAGTTAGACGCCATCATCGCACCTTCAGCCATACAGTCGTTATTAGAAATAACGATACTAATGTCAGTATCGTGTTTACATAACCATGTATTCATTGAGTTGTTGGCAGTAATCGGATCCCAGGCAATACCTGCTAAAGATTTTTGCTCACCGTGTTCAATCTCGTAAACATCCAATGTTTTCCCTGGAATCTCCTCGCCTTCGCCGGGCAAAGCAATCGAACCTTTTTTAGGCACACCTAAATTGGCGTTGCCGTTAATTTCAGTACTCTCGTCACGCGTGTCGAAAGTTTCTCTTGTCCACCGGGTTCTTTCAATACTATCAGTATGCTCGTTTTGGCCAATCAAAAGAACATAATTAATCCGGGTATTATTTTTAGTGGCAACAAACCAATCAAAAGTCTTTTGCGCGAAGAGACTACACGAGGTGGTAACAAATAAAGCGCTTACAATAGCAACTGGTTTCGAAAAGTTCTTTCGCATACCTTACCTTAATTTATCTAAAGATATTATATACTAAAAGCACTTCACATTAAAACAAATAATTTATATACTATTTAGGTATCGTGAGGAGGAAAATACATGAAACAATATTTCCCAAATATCAAGACAATCAAATACGAGGGTCCTAACAGTAAAAACGCCCTCGCTTTTCATTACTACGACCCCAATAAAGTGATTCGCGGGAAGAAGATGAAAGATCACTTCCGTTTTGCGATGTCGTGGTGGCACACCCTTTGCGCCAATGGTACCGATATGTTTGGTACTGGTACTGCCGATAAAACCTTTGGCACCAAAATCAACAGTATGGAATGGGCCAAGATGAAAGTCGACATGGGCTTTGAATTTATGCAAAAACTCGGTCTTGAATACTTCTGTTTCCATGACCTTGATTTAATTGGCGATACCGATAACATCAAAGAAAATAACGAGCGGATGGACATCATTGTTAATTACATTAAACAAAAGATGAAAGGCACCAACATTAAATGTTTATGGGGTACCGCTAATCTATTTACTAACCCCCGTTATTTTGCGGGTGCCGGTTCCACTAGTAGCGCCGATGTCTACGCTTGTGCCGCGAACCAAATTAAAAAAGCTCTTGATGCGACCGTGAAATTAGGTGGACGGGGTTATGTCTTCTGGGGTGGACGTGAAGGCTACGAACACTTATTAAATACTGATATGGAATTAGAGCTAGATAATATTGCGCGTCTTATGAAGATGGCGGTTAAATATGGTCGTTCGATTGGCTTTAAAGGTGATTTCTATATTGAACCAAAACCTAAAGAGCCCATGAAACACCAATACGATTTTGACGCTAGTACCGCGATTAACTTCTTACGGCATTATGGTCTAGATAAAGACTTTAAACTTAACATTGAAGCGAACCACGCGACACTCGCGGGCCATACCTTCGAACATGAATTACGGGTGAGTCGCTTAAATCATATGTTAGGTAGTATTGACGCGAACCAAGGTGACCACCTCTTAGGTTGGGATACTGATGAATTCCCGTTTGATGTTTATACCGCGACAATGGCGATGTATGAAGTTTTAAATTATAAAGACGGTTTAACTGGTGGCTTTAACTTTGATGCGAAGAATCGTCGTGGCTCCTATACGATGACGGATATGTTCTATGCCTATATCCTAGGTATGGATACCTTCGCTTTAGGTTTAATTAACGCGGATAAATTAATTAAAGATGGCCGTATCGCTAAATTACTTAACGATAAGTATGCGAGTTTTAAAACCGGCATTGGTAAGAAAATTGTGAGTAATAAAACTTCTTTAACTGAGTTAGCGGACTACGCTACTAAACTAAAGCAAGTTAAATACCCCACTAGTAATCATCAAGAATTATTAGAAAGTATTGTAAACCAAGTCATCTATGGCAAATAACACTTATATTGGCGTTGATCTTGGCACCAGTGCGGTGAAACTTTTACTAGTTGAAAAAACCGGTAAAATTGTTAATTCAGTTTCTGTCCCTTATCCAGTCAATATTCCTAAACCAAATTTTAGTGAACAAGATCCAACCCTTTGGTGGTCCGCCACAAAAAGTGGATTAAAGAAATTATTAAGTAAGGTCAATAAAAGTTCTGTTAAAGGTATTTCTTTCTCTGGACAAATGCATGGTTTAGTGATGTTAGATCAACACGATCAAGTTATTCGTCCATGTATTTTATGGAACGATGGCCGGAGTCAAAAAGAAACGGATGCATTAAATAAGAACGCTAAAAAATTAAATGCGTTAACCGGTAATATTGCCTTCCCGGGTTTTACCGCCCCAAAGATTATGTGGGTCAAAAAGCATGAGCCCCAAAACTTTAAAAAGATTAAGAAGATTATGTTACCGAAGGATTATATTCTTAATCAATTCACCCACCGCTTTGTGACTGATTATAGTGACGCCGCCGGAACTTTACTTCTTGATGTAAAGAACAAGAAGTGGTCCAAAGAAATGTTAAAGATCGTTGGTATTAAAGAAAAGCAATTGCCAAAGATTCTTGAAAGTTATGATGTTGTTAGTAAGATTCAGCCAAGCGTTGCGCGTGAACTTGGTTTAAGTCCAAATGTCATGATTGTAACCGGAGGCGCCGATAACGCGATCGCCGCGATTGGTACCGCCACTACTACCCACCAAGCTTGTAACATTTCGTTAGGAACTTCTGGCACCTTATTAATTGCGCTTGATGCTTATCACGCGGGTAACACTTTACCCATTCACTCGTTTAATCACGCGAATGGGAAATATTATCTCATGGGTTGTATTCTTAGTGCCGCGAGTGCCTATAGTTGGTGGAGTAATGTTAGTCAAGGTAAAGTAACTGACAATGTTTCTTTAAACCTCAAGAACGATATTTATTTCTTACCATATTTAACCGGTGAACGTTGCCCTTATAATGATCCCAATGCAACTGGCGCTTTCTTTAACTTAAAAAGTAACACCACCCGCTTTGATATGTCGTTAGCGGTCTTAGAAGGTGTCGCTTTTGCCTTACGCGATTGTTTAGAGATTGCCCGCAAGATGGGAATTAAAATTAATAGCACTACCATTTGTGGCGGTGGCGCTAAATCAAAGATTTGGCCCACGATTATCGCTAACGCCTTAAATGTCGATGTGAAATTAATTAACGCGGATGAAGGACCCGGACTTGGGGCAGCAATTTTAGCGATGGTCGCTAATCACGAATACAAAAATATTAATGATGCCACTAAACATATTGTGAAAATTAGTAAAGTGATTAAACGTGATAAAAAGCTATTAGCTTATTACCAAAAGAAATACCAAACTTACCATAAACTCTATCCGTTACTACAAAAAATCTAGTTGTGAAACTTCGCGTGAAACATTATAGTAGTAGGCATGGCGAAGATTATTTCGATTGCGAACCAAAAGGGCGGAGTGGGGAAAACTACCACCGCGATTAATTTAAGCGCGGCGTTAGTTAATCTAGATAAACGGGTCTTAATTATTGATATGGATCCCCAAGGTAATTCTTCGCGGGGTGTTGGGATTGATATTAACGCGCTTAATAAAACTTTATACGATGCCTTAGTAAACGCTTGTGATGTAAATAAGGCCATTAAACACACCAGTATCGCTCATCTTGATGTTTTACCGAGTAATCTTAATCTCGCGAACTTTAGTGCGGTCATTAATAATGTGAAGGATAATCCCTATCTCGTCTTAAAAGACATCATTAGCCAAATTAGTGAACCCTACGATTTTATTTTTATTGATTGTCCCCCATCACTTGGCTTATTAACCATTAACGCGCTTAGCGCCTCTAATAGTATTTTAATTCCGGTTCAATGCGAATATTTTGCGATGGAAGCGTTAGCGCAAATCCTTGGTACGATTAGTGAAGTAAAACGTCTTCATAATCCGAATTTAGCGATTGAAGGTTTTGTGTTAACGATGTTTGATACCCAAACTAACTTAAGTAAAGAGATTGCCCAAGAAGTGCGTTTATTATTTAAAGAGAACACCTTCATTAGCGTGATCCCCCGGAATGTTTCCATTCCCGAAGCCACCGCTAAACTTATGCCCGTAAGTGAATATCGCCCCACGAGTGCGGGCTCACTTTCTTACGCCGCTTTAGCGAAGGAATTATTAGACCATGAAAGTCAAAAAAACTAAGCTATTAAAAAAGAATCAACTCTCGAATTTGGTGAACCGCTTTTCTAAAAGCTACGTCATCGAGGAGATGGAGCGGAATCTTCAACAAAATAAGAGCACTGAACTTTTAGTGACTAATATTGACGATAACGCTTATTTAAAAAGCGCACCCATTCGGACTGAGGTTTTACGAAGTATCGCTGATAGTCTAGAAAAACATATGACAAGTCCCTTAGTCGTGCGGCCTAAGAAAGAATATTACGAAGTCGTCTTTGGGCGGAAACGGTTACTCGCGTGTAAGAAATATAAAATCGCGAAAGTGCCTGTTATTATCATTAAGATTGCTGATGAAGAAATGCTATTAATGCTATTAGCGGATATTCGCGCTCAAGCGGACGCTAACACGATTGAAATGGGTTTAATCTTAAAAGAACTCGCGGAAAAATATAATTTCCGGCAAAAGACCCTCGCTGGTTTAGCGCATCAATCCCGTTCCCAAATCACTAATATCTTAAGAATCTTAAATTTACCCAAGCACATCCTTGATGATATTTCTTTAAATAAACTCTCCTATGGTCACGCTAAGGCCATCGCTAGTCTTCCTGAAACGCGAATCGAAGAATTAGTGGAACGGATTTATAAAGAAAAGTTATCTGTGCGTGATATTGAACAAATTGTGAAAGAACAACACACTAATCAAGATGATAATCGCACCCTATTACTTAATAAATATCAATGTAAAGTTACTAATAAAGATAAAGCGATTACGATTAACTTTGTTAGTAACAAAGAAAAAGATAATTTCTTAAAAGACTTGAACCGCTAATTAAAGCGGATGATGTTTAATTTCGCCAAACGAACGGGGATAACGAGCGTTCGTCTTTTTTAGTTTACGGAAGATAAAGTTAACTCGCTCTTCCCCATTTACTAAACTAGTGTTTTGAGTATGTTCAAGGGTTAGATCAAGTTTTTTAATCGCCTCTTTACTCGCCATTAACTCAGTGTTCGCTTTCGCGCCCTTTAGGGCAATAATATGACCATTAACTTTAGTAAAAGGCGTGGCTAATTCTAGATAGATTCTTAATTCACTTAAAGCCCGCGCAATCACCACATCATAATGTTCACGGCTAGTTAATTCTTCAATCCGCGCACACTTGGCTTCAACGTTAGTGAGCTTTAATAATTTAATGACATCATTAAGATAATTAACTTTCTTTTTGGTCGCGTCTAATAAAACAAAGTGAGCGGTTGGATATAAGATCGCTAAAGGGATACCAGGGAAACCACCACCGCTTCCAACATCTAACACTAACTGATGAGAAAAATCATAAGCTTTACTAATAAGTAATGAATCATAGACATGTTTCTCAATCGCCTCGTCTTTTTTCGTAATCGAGGTCAGATTCATCACTTGATTAACTTTTAATAAATAAGTTAAAAACTGATCCACTAATTGGGTATCAAGAGGAAAGGCTTTAGCTAAAGTTTGATAATCCATTATTTCTTCTTTAAGTTTAATACTAAAATCGCAATATCACTAGGATTCACTCCGGAGATTCGGGAGGCTTGGCCAATTGAACGCGGACGAATCTTATCGAGTTTTTGTCTTGCTTCTAAGGCTAAACCATCCATATGAAGATAATCAATCTTACTTGGGATTAAGGTATCTTCAATCTTATTAAATTCTTTTGCTTCTTTTTCTTGTTTTTTAATATAACCTTCGTATTTCACCATCACTTCAATTTGGCTAATCGCAATTTCGGATAGATTTAGTTTCTTTAAGCTTGGGATATAAGGATATAGACCCTCTAAAGTAACACTTGGCCGCCGTAATAAATCAAGCGCACTCACTCCCGCGTTAAGCGCGTCATATTTGAGCGTCTTTAAATAACGATTAACCTCGCTTTTACTGCCAAAACGAGTGGTATTTAAAATCTTTAATGCGCGGTTAATTTGTTTTTCTTTCGCTTTAAACGCTAGGTAGCGTTCCTCACTAATCGTGCCTAAAGAATGCGCTAAAGGAGTTAGACGAAGATCAGCGTTATCGTGACGTAATAATAAACGATATTCAGCGCGTGAAGATAATAAACGATAAGGTTCACTAATCCCTTTTGTCACAATATCATCAATCATGACACCAATATAGGCTTCATTCCGTTTCAGAATAAATGGTTTCTTCTTTTCAATCGCACGGACTGCGTTAATGCCCGCCATTAAACCTAAACCAGCGGCTTCTTCATAACCGGAAGTCCCACAGATTTGTCCAGCCCCGTATAAGCCTTGATATTTCTTTACGCGTAAGGATAAATCAAATTCTAAAGGATCAATTAAATCATATTCAATCGCGTAAGCGTACTTTAAAAACTCCGCGTGTTCTAAGCCTTTTAAAGAATGCACCATCTTTTCTTGCACTGGATGACTCATTGAAGTTGAGAAGCCTTGTAGATAAATCGATTCTTGGTCTTTATATTCTGGCTCTAAGAAGAGTTGATGACGCTTCTTATCTTTAAAGGTCATTACTTTTCCTTCAATACTTGGACAATACCGTGGCCCAATGGCTTGAACGGTGCCGTTATATTGTGCGGATTCGTCTAGATGGGCACGAATAATCTTATGGGTTTTTTCGTTTGTGTAAATTAAATAACACGGTAATTGTTTCTTTAAGGGTACATAGTGTTTTGTTAAATAGGAGAACGCTAAATGGCCAGGTGTTCCTAATTGAATTTCCGCTTGTTTAAAATCAATTGAACCGCGTTTAATTCTTGGTGGCGTGCCGGTTTTTAACCGTAAGACTTTTAAACCCATCTTACGTAAACAATCACTAAGACCAACACTTGGTTTTTCCCCATCGGGTCCGGCACTAATTTTGTTTTTACCGTGATAGATATAAGCATCCATAACAGTGCCAGTAGTAATAATCACCGCTTTGGCCTTAATACTTTCGCTTTTAGTTTTCACACCATAGACTTTATTCTTATCATAAAGCAAAGCTTTAACTTCACATTCTTTGACAGTTAAGTTCTTCGTTTTTAAGCAAAGCGTTTGCATAAAATGCGGATAATCATATTTATCACACTGTGCTCTTAAACATTGCACTCCCGGTCCTTTACCCGTGTTAAGCATTTTCATTTGTAGATAAGTGTGGTCTGCTCCAATTCCCATTGAGCCACCAAGCGCGTCAATTTCTCTTACGACAATCCCTTTCGCGCTTCCTCCAATACTTGGGTTACAAGGCATATTGCTCATTTTTTTAATGTTTAAAGTACATAAAAGAGTTTTATGACCTAAATGGGCGCTCACTAAAGCAGCTTCAACACCCGCGTGACCACCACCGATGACAATAATGTCATAACTTTTCATAACGTTATTTAGTTTAGCACAAAAATTAAGGGCAGCGCTTAGCCGAAAAACGCTACCAGAGTCTTCATCACCTTTGGATATTCATTAAAATAGCCGCAGTGCGCAGATTTAGTTAAATAAACTAATTGACTACCTTTAATCGCACGCTGCATCTTTTGATTCATACTTAAGCGTGATTGATCGTAACGCCCACAAAGAATGAGAGTAGGTACTTTAATTTGTTTTAAAGTCTTACTTTCGTCCCAATTTAAAAGAGTGCCAAAACCAAACATATCATTACTCCCCCACATCTTCCGGTAAATAAATTTACCATCATAATGCGGGTATTTACGGTATGGATAAGGCGAAGTATTCGTCTTATTTTTATAATGTGGTAAAAGTTTTTCTTTAAAGATCCGCCGGGCCTTTTGTGAACTAAACGATTGATTCTTGTAACAACTTAACCAATATTTTTTGTCTTCCCCTTTTAATAAAGATAAACAACGTTCAAGATTACTTTCGTTCCACGCCTTCGTGGAATATAAAGAAGAGAAGAGCACTAATTTCTTTAAACCCATTGGTTGATATTGATGAATATAAGACAAAGCAAGCATCCCACCCCATGAGTGACCAATAAGATAATAATTCTTAATTTTTAAATACTTTAATAAGTGATCTAATTCATCGACATAGGTAGCCATCGTATAAAGTTCTTCGTGGTCGCGAATGCTACTAGACTTTCCACAGCCAAGTTGATCATAAAGCACTACGGTATAACCATATTTAACTAAATCAGTTAAGGGACGATAAATCGCGGTGTTACCGCCTGGCCCACCATGTAAAATAATAACGACCGGTCGTTTACTTGATAAGGAACCATAAATATACACACAAGTGTGATATTTACGATAAGGGATTTTCATTATTTGTGGCATGAGATTTACTACGTCTTTTTAAGATTAAACCGATTCCGCAAAGGAGTGATAAAACTAATTCAAAACACCGCGTGATGATAATTGGATAAGAATAAGCGCCACGGGCAATCCAATAGGCTAAAGAAACCACAATCGCAATGTTAAACGCTAAAGTTAGCGGAATTAAAATTCGCGCGGTAATGTAATAACGACGTTTACCCGTTAAGTAACTCATAATCGCGATGATGCCAGAAGCTAAACAAAGTAATGCAAAGATAACCGCTAGTGACATGGCGAAAGCTAAATCGGTTCCAGTTCCGTACTCACCATGGTAGGCGTTAATCATGGAGCGAATTGCGTTTGGGATGGCGAGGGCGGCAAGCGCCACACCACCAATTAATAAACAAGAGTTACCCGCTTTAACATATGATTTATCATCGACATAGTGATCAAGCATATCAGCGGCAGTAATCTCCGCGTGCTTTCGTAAAGAGGTTACACTAATCGTGTTAATCTTCGTGATTAGTTTAACGGAAATCGAACGGTATTCGCTTGGGTTTAACATAATCATTGTCACGGCTTCCCAGACAAAGACCCAGGCAATAATATCAATAATCTCGGTTACCAGGGTCCGAATCGTTTCGTCTTCAAACCACTGATGTTGTTCGGAGAGCACCATCATAAAGAGAGCGAAGATGCCAATGCCCATCATAATCATCGCAAGCACGAAATTTTTCGCCCCTTCGCGTTTACTCACATAGCGATAAAGTTCAAGTGAATGACGTAACGAAGTTAATAAGTCTTCTGGCTTATAGCCCCGTAAATTATCCGCGTTAATCTTAATATCCGCTTTATAACCAAGCGGGAAGGTATCAAGAATATCGTTAATCTCTTCAACGAATTCGTGGTTAAACTGCGGTAGTTTATTTTCCGCTAAATGAGGATTAAGGACTTCACTAATGTCCTCAAAGAAAAACACCACGGTGATAATTTTGCGCTCTTCATCGATGTCATAGTGGTCACTTAAAATTTGTAATTGACGAGTGACCGATGGTGAAATTTCTCTTTTCTTCATAAATTAGTAACTTGGTGATCCCAACGGGAATCGAACCCGTGATTCAACCTTGAGAGGGTTGCGTCTTGAACCGCTTGACCATGGGACCGGGTAATATTATTTTACGCTAATTGCTTTTTTAATTCTATTTTCGATAGTTTCTTTACTTAAAATGTGGAGGATATAATAAAGGTTCGGCGAATTTTTATTGCCTGTTAAGGCAATCCGAAGCATTTCCGCTACATCACTCACCATCCCAACGTATTGACTAGGATTTGCTTTATAATCTTTCCGGTTCGCCGCAAAGCCATATTTTTCGCCTAACGCTTTAAGTGTGTTAAACCAATCCGCTTCGTTTAACGAATAATCATTACTCTTGATAAAGTCAGTAAGAACTTGGGCGATTAATTCACGCTTAATATTCGGATTAAATGGATAACCATTTTGAATAATCTTTTGATATTCATCATCATAGAAGAAACGAACAATCGGATAAATATCCGAGAACTTCGCATAGTCTTTTCTTGGGTTTTCTTTATCACGTTCAATATTCATGATTTTAGTGAAATAGATTTCGTCGCGTTTAATTAAATCCGCTAAAGCGGGTTGATATTTATTCGCGTACTCAAGTGCCCGCTTACTCATCTCTTGCGCGGAGAGAGTGGCTAAGAATTCTTTCGCAAAATAGGCTAATTTATTTAAATCAAATAAGGCGCCATCAAGGCTCATCTTACTTAAAGAGAATTTAAATTTACTTAAATCAAATGATTTATTTTCAAGCGTCCATTGTTCAAAGTTAGAATTAGCGATACTCATTAAGTAAATTAATACGCCTTCAACGGGATAGCCTTGTTCAAAGAAGAAGTTCACCGCCGCTTCTGGATCTTTTCGTTTACTTAATTTCCGTTTATTGCCATTATCAAGTTTTTGGATTAAGGGGAGATGCGCGTATTTAGGTAGCCGCCAATTAAGTGCCTTAAACATTTCGACATGAATTGGTAAAGATGATATCCATTCTTCACCTCTAGTGACCGTGGTCGTTCCCATAAAGTGATCATCGACGACGTGCGCGAAGTGATAAGTTGGTAAACCATCACTTTTTAAGATGACGACATCAATATCGTTCTCAGCGATATCAATATCACCCCGAATTTCGTCATGGACCCGAATCTTGTTATTATGGTTACCATGACTTTTAAACCGGACAACATAAGGTTTCCCACTTTTAATAAGGTTAATTGCTTCGTCCGGAGTTAAATAGCGACATTTAGCGTAGCTACCATAATAACCCGGGATTTGTTTACTCGCTTCTTGAACCTCACGAATTTCTTCTAATTCTTCTGGCGTACAAAAGCACGGATAGGCTAAACCTTTTTTCACTAATTCTTTAATAACAATTTTATAAATCTTGGCCCGGCGGGATTGCATATAAGGACCTAAGATCCCTTTATCAACATCATCACCCGCATAGCCTTCATCGGGCACAATCTTAAAATTCTTTAATTCACGGAGTAACATTTCCCCCGCACCTTTAATTTCGCGTTTGGTGTCGGTATCTTCTAGGCGAAGAAAAAAGACGCCTTTACTGGATTTCGCTAATGAATAACTCACCAGCGAAGTAAATAGACTTCCGGTATGAAGATAGCCGGTTGGGGATGGCGCAAAACGCGTCACTTCTGCGGACGGAATTAAATTCCGGGGCGGGTATTTAGCCTCTAAATCCCCAATCGTTTCTTTAATCTTGGGAAACATTAATTCCGCTAATTCAACTAGTTTGTCCATACATTTATTTTAACTTGAATACTGATTTTAGTTTATTTATAATAATACGGCACTCAATTTGCAGGTGTAGTTCAGTGGTAGAACACTACCTTGCCAAGGTAGTTATGCGGGTCCGATTCCCGTCACCTGCTCCAATTAGCATTATAGCACTGTATACAGTGCTTTTTCTTTTATTTAGTGTTACTTATCAGTATAATTAAACAAGAGGTATTTTTTTATGGAATGGAGTAAAGAAAGCGTTCACGCGCTAGTCACAAAACAAAGAGAATATTTTTTAACCGGTAAAACTTTAAGTATTGCCTTTCGGAAAGCACAGTTACTCAAGTTAAAAAATATGCTCATTAAATATCAAAGTGAGATTGAACAAGCCTTACACGAAGATTTAGGTCGCTGTGATACGGAAGCCTACTTATGTGATATTGGACCAGTTATCCTCGAATTAGACGAAACAATCCGTGGACTAAAGAAATGGGCACGCCCCGAACGCCTACTTTCTGGGGTTGCGTGTTTCCCTTCCGCCACGACTAAAATCTATAAGATGCCTTATGGTGTTTCTTTAATCGTGGCGCCATTTAACTTTCCGTTCTTATTATCCGTTGGTGTTTTAATCCCCGCCATTGCTGGTGGTAACACCGCGGTCATTAAATGTTCAAGTAAATCAAAAGCCTCAACCGCTTGTTTACAAAAAATTATTGCGGCGACCTTCCCAGAACAATATATTACCGTGGTTGATGGAGGTCACGATGTCGCTGACTTCTGTTTAAACGAACGCTTCGATAAGATTTTCTATACTGGTTCTCCCCGGATTGGTATTCACGTAATGGAATGCGCGGCGAAGAATTTAACCCCGGTTACTTTAGAGTTAGGTGGCGAAACCGGGAACTGGTGCATTATTCGGAAAGACGCTGATTTATTAGATGCGGCGAAGAAGATTGCCTTCTTTAAGATTTGTAACAGCGGTCAAATTTGTATCAACATTAACCAAATTGCCGTGGCGGAAGAAGTCGCGGATAAATTTATTAAAGTCTTAAAGCAAGCGTTCATTAGTCAAATTGGTGAGCAAGCGTTTAAAAATCCGGAATACGCAAAACTTATCACCCGGGGCGCTTATGATTACTGCGCCAAAGAAGCGGAAGAATATCGTGACCGCATTGTCTTTGGTGGCGAAGGGGATCCCGAAACTTGTAAATATAGCCCCACGATTATCTATCCAGTGAAGATTGACGAAAAGATCGTGAATCACGAACTCTTCTCACCCTTACTTCCAATCGTTACCTATAAAGATAATGAAGTTGATCAATTACTAAACACGATTGCCCGTCGTGAACATGGCTTAGCCTTATATTTATTTACGAAGGATATGAGTTGGGCAAGAAAAACCATGTCCACTCAACAATATGGCGGTGGCTGCGTAAACGAAGTCATCATGCATATGGTGGTTAAAGGTGCACCTTTTGGTGGCACTGGTCACTCGGGTATGGGTTGCTATCATGGTGTCTGGGGCTTTAGAGAATTCACCCACCCATCCACCGTTTTATTTGGTAAAACAAAATTAAATTTACCAATGCGGCAACACCCATATAACAAAAAAAAGAAAGACTTCTTAAAACGCTTTATTAAATAAATAGATTATTGTCCGTACGGACCTGGTTGGTATTTGTAATAATATGACTGTCCAGGTAGAACTTCAAAAATGTCGTGTCCCACATCTCCACCGCAATAATCAAACATGTGAGAAACAGAGGATTCGGGTTGAATCTCCGCAGGAGTTTCCAAAAACTTTATTGCTCCACTGACTTCTGAAGTAAATATGTTTAGACTATGACAACCCTGGAACATGCTTTCATAACACGAATCCTCTAATTGAGTAGCAGGCAATTGGGGAGCGCCAATAAGATAACTACAATTCGCAAACATATTTTGATAACACCCTTCGGAAAGCTTAGTATATGGAAGTAATAATTCCGAAGCATCAATAATGCTACATCCATCAGAATAATCCGGTCTCTTGAACAAACTATAAAAACTATATGGTTTTATCTCTTCAGTGTAATTTACTAGACTGCGAATATCACCACTTACGTTCCACTTGTCGAGAGAAGATTCTGGCGTTATAAAATAAAAATATTCAGATGCAGATGACGACAAAGTTTCGCTAGTATTGCGAATATAAAATTTTTCACCAGCGCCCATCGGGAAAATAAATCCGGCAGTCCCGGAGCTACCATCCCAAGTATGCCAATCGCGCCCATCGATAGAAATTTGAATAGTTTGCTCTAGTTGCGAAGTAAGCCCATCGTCAGTAGTTGCCCATTCAATTTCGGCATTGCTTCCAACAGCGGTAAAACATAAATCTTTGCAATCAATCGGCCCCGGATCTGGATTATTATTGCCACAAGCAAAACAAAACAAT
Organism: Bacilli bacterium; assembly: GCA_024408565.1. Lineage (GTDB taxonomy): Bacteria > Bacillota_I > Bacilli_A > RFN20 > CAG-826 > UB1719. The sequence continues at coordinate 8,387 of JAKSUW010000003.1, read as the reverse complement.
AGGCCAGAAAGAAGTGGAATAATTTTAGCAACCTTTTTCACGATTTGATTATAGCAAAATCTTTATACGGTATCAAAAAAGCCCTTTTTTAAATATGTTATTTAAAATTTACATTTATCGCCTTTTATTTTAAAATAATGACAGTATGAAAAAGGCCAAGAAAAAAAACGCGTTCTTCCTTTTATCGATATTTGCTGCTACACCTATTTTATTTGGGCTTACTAGTTGTACACGCACAAAAGCGAAAAATGAAATCGCTGACTACCACGACGCTGAAATTGGTTATTTCAATAAATCCGATAAGGAAGTGGCCCAACAATCGAGAAAATTTATATTCCCACATTGGAATAAATACGATGATAGTGACGAAGGCCATAAGGCTGCTATCGAGGATGTCAAAAGTGGAAACCTGGATGGTTTTATTGCCGATTATCCTATTGCCGAACGTCTCGTTAATAATTCTCCTAATATAACAAGTATCAATGAATTAGTCCGCCCGTATTTTGATGAGAACGACATAGGCTATGCTTATACTTTTTTTCGTGATCGTAATAATGACGAACCATATCCAATCGAAAATGATTTAAAGATTGCTATCGATTATCTTAATACGACACAAACGCTTCAATCATTAAAGACTAAGTGGTTCGACGTAAATAGTGACAAAACACTAACATCATTAAATGACACTGGCTATGACACCGAATTGACGATTTACTGCGACGTAAATTGCGAACCAATGTGCTATGTGGCGAAGGATGAGGTTGGTAATGAAAAACTAACCGGCTACGAATATGATGTATTAATCAACGCGATTAACTATTTAAACGGAAGAGAACATGAAGATGACGACCATATATACACTATTAAAAATTACATAAAACTTGATGGCGCGAAAGACAACATTATTAACAAATTTGCCGAAATAATGTCTGATAAAACTGAAACAGATAGATCAGTCTGCTTATTGATGGGTTGCATACCCTATCATAGCGAATGGATGCAATACGATCCATATCCGTATGCCTATTATCTTTTGTCTTCTAATCCCGTTCTTGACGTTAACGGTGTGCGTTTTGTCGTTAAGACTCCTGATGATCAAATCCATAGTCTCAGTCAATTAAATAATTACAATCGACGCATTGGCATTAAACCTAACTCATTATTCGCTAATGATGTGAAAAATGAATTACCTAACGCTCAATACTATGTTTATAACTCAACCACCGATTGTATCGTCGCTGCTCGTTCTAATAAAATCGACGCCTTCTTTACCACAGAAGTTGAGGCCAATTTGCTCGGCGAAGATTTCAAAGCACTGTTCGATAGTTTTCCTAAAGAGATTACGGCGTCTACATCATTTGCATTTAATAGCAACGCAACCGGTAGAAAAATTTGTGAAAAATTTAATGTGTTCTTCGAAGATGAAAAAAATCAAGAAGAAATAAAGGCTTTACAGCATAAATGGCTGAGTCTAGATAATGCGAAAAATCTACCACAAGTCGAACCTTTACCATATAACCCTAATGGTGAACAGCTTGTTTATTACACACCGGCAGATTCTTTACCATATGATTACTATAGCCCTGAAAAAAAGGAATTCTCTGGATATGAAATTGATTTGCTTAGGTTATTCGCTAAGAAGTGTGGCTATAACATCAAGGAGGAAAAAGAAGCTGGGTTTGATACCGTCATTAGTAAAGTGACAACCGACGATACAGGACTTTCTATTGGTGGCGGTTCTTTAACTGGCGTTACCACTAGTGGCATTGTTTTCTCTACCCCCACTTCAGAAAGCAAAGTAATTGGCGTGGTCTTAAACAAGACCTTCTCTGATAACCGCAGTTTTTGGCAAAAAATTGTTGATGCTTTCTACTCGACGTTTATTGAAGAAGGGCGGTATAAGTTATTCTTACAAGGTATTCTTAATACCTTCTTAATTGTGATTGCCTCGATTGCAGGTGGTACAATCATTGGCTTCTTAGTCTTCTTATTATTAAGAGCGACGAACTTAAAACTACTTGATAAGCTCTTAGGCGCCGTGTCGTGGCTATTAACTGGACTCCCTGAAGTTGTTACTCTCATGATCTTCTTCTACGTTATCTTTAGGAATGTCCAAATTGAAGGATTAATTGTCTCCATGGTTGTCTTCTCGCTTTTATTTGCCTGTTCAGTATTTTCCTTACTAGGACAAGGCGTTGCTACCGTTGATAAAGGGCAAGAAGAAGCTGCGACCGCATTAGGTTATAAACGGCGGACCACCTTTATGAAGATTATCTTACCCCAAGCGGCGAAACAGTCTTTACCCGGTTATAAGTCCGCGATTACTTCTTTAATTAAATCAACTTCAATTGTTGGTTATGTCGCGGTCCAAGATTTAACCAAGATTGCCGATATTATTCGTAACCAAACCTTCGAAGCCTTCTTCCCATTAATTGCCGTAGCAATTATTTATATTCTCTTTGCGCTTGTCTTTGAATTTATTGTCAACCGCATTAACTTCTCCACCGATCCAAAACACCGGAGTCAAAAACGGATTATACGAGGGATAAAGACCGATGATAATTGAGATTAAACATTTACATAAGAAGTATGGCCAATACACTCCATTAAGAGATATTAATCTTAAGATTAACCAAGGAGAGGTTATTTCGATTATTGGTCCATCGGGTACTGGTAAATCAACTTTGCTCCGTTGTATTAATTTACTCGAGACACCCACCGGTGGAGAAATCCTTTATAAAGGACAAAACATTCTGGCCCGGCGCTTTAAAAAAGCACTCTACCGCCGGAAGGTTGGGATGGTGTTTCAAAACTTTAACCTCTTCAATCATTATTCAGTGATTGAAAACGTCATGAAACCACAAATCACCTTGTTAAAACGGAGTCGCCAAGAAGCTTACGATAAAGCGGTTAAATTATTACGCCAGGTGGACTTATATGATAAACGTTTTGCCTATCCTGATGAATTAAGTGGCGGGCAAAAACAACGGATTGCGATTGCGCGGACCCTCGCGATGGATCCAGAAGTAATTCTTTTTGATGAACCCACGAGCGCTCTTGACTCGTCGCTGGTCTTAGAAGTTTTAAATGTAATTACTAGTTTAGCGAAAACCGGTATCACCATTCTTATCGTTACCCACGAAAAAGACTTCGCTAAGAAAGTTTCCACTCGGGTCGTCTTTGTGGATGATGGGATGGTTTGTGAAGAAGGAACGCCTAATCAAATTTTTGAACATCCGAAGAACGAACGGACCAAAGAATTTATTTTCCATACTCAAAGTTGGGATTACCAAATTATGGATCGTTCCTATGATTACAAAGCCATTAATAAATCAATGCTCGCCTTCTTAAACGCGAACTATATTGGTAAGAAAACGATTACCACGATGATTCAATTACTTGATGAAACATTTAACTCCGTTTTACTTAAAGCGGCGGAGAGGAAATTTATTATTCGAATAGCGGTCAAATACGATAAAAAGGCGAAGAAGATGCTTCTTCGTTATAACTATGATGGCGTGGATGCTAATAAATTAGCCGAACTATTAGATGAGACGAACGCGACCACGAAAGTGATTAAGAAATTAGCAAGCGTCAGTAGCGCTAGTCAATATAAAAGCGATGTCGAATTTAAATTAACCCAAAAGTTAAGTTAATTTATATAACGCCATTACTAATTACTTTTGTTATATAATTTTCTTAGTGAGATTATTTATGAAAGGAAGAACCGATTCATTATTAGCGTTTTATAAAGACCGATTAACTCTTTTATTTGCGCCATTGATAATTATTTCAACGCTTACTAGTTGTAATAAATCAATTGTTTACACTGTAAATAAACAACAATTATGGGATGCACTAGAGCTAAAAGGCGTTAAATATTTACAAGTCCAAGAAACTAGTCAGCCACAAACACTCTATAGAGAGTTTTCTCCCACTGTTTATCACGAAATTACCGAACAACCAGGATACTACGAATACTACATCGAAAAAGATAGCGAATATAAATATGAACGCAATAGCAAGGATGGAGAATTTCGCCAATGGCCCGCTTCCCAATACGACTTTGGAGTGCTTAGTGAATATTCAGAAAAATTGCTCAAACCGATTAAGGAAGATAAGAAAGAATATGAAGACTTCATCTACAACGACAAAACAAAAGAATACCGTATTGATTTTTCAAATGAAGAATATAGTTTAATCCAATTTGTTAACTACCGTGTTTCTTATTTTCACAATTGGACGGATGAAGGACGATTTGATCATTTTTACCAATTCACCTATAAAGAAGTCACTCCACCACTACCAAAAGTAAAATAATTAGCGTCTAGCCATTTATATTGATAAACAAAAAGCCAGAACTAGACTTTTAAATTAATAACGTTCGTTACTTATTTGCTCTTTTCAAGGATAAATCAAACCCTTGATAGACAAACGCAAAAACTATATAAGTAAATAAAGCACCAAAGGCAACATCGGTTAAAGAATGTTTACCCATATGGATACGGTTAAAACCATAAAGAAGAACATATGCACAAGCAAAACCGAAGACAATATATTCAACCATCTTGTTGGTTTTTTTAAAATTACTAACTAATGAAGGATACATAAACGCCATCGTCGCAATCGTCATATTGATACTAGGCCAACTCTTGAGACCATCTTCCTTACCAGCAGTATATGGAAGCCATTCCCACCAATTGCGAAAATGCTCTCGTTCATGACCCGGAAATTGTTCAAGTAAATAATAATAACGTGGCCGTGAGGCTAATAGTTTAAGCCACGAGTTGGCCCAATCGCTAATTACTCCTGCCACTAAAATCGTTGCGCCTACCATAATTAAACGTTCGGGATGAGTGTCGTCAATGATAAAATAACAAGCAACTGGTACCCAGGCATAAATAAGAACCCAAATTAAGACACTAACAAACCATGCACCGGTAAAATCACCAAGAACTTTTCTTAATTTGTCACCGTTATAATTATCGGAAGAATAAGCCGCTACGAACACAGAAATTACTAATAATACCCAGGCTAAGAAAACATAATTCCCGCCTTTCTTTTTTAAAGCTTTAAATAAACACATGCCCGCTGCCGGATATAAACAATAGGAAATAATTGATCCATAAGTCGCAAAATGATCACCGATAACGGTTTTATTATATAAAGCAGCATCGATATCAAAATCTAAAAACGATCCGACTAAAATAGAAATTAACATGACGCCTAAAATGCCTATAGCACAAATCATTGGCATGCCTAATAAATTACGTTTTAAAAACTTGTTCATGGTTCTTCTCCTAAATATAGATTATATACCTTTTAAACAAAAAAGTGGTCAGAACAATGGACCTTAATCTATTTGCTTAAAAGACTAGCGACTATCTTAGCAATAATGGTTTAGGTTGGGCGACTAAAGCATTGTCAAAAATTAGGAGTTTGCATTTTTTGCAAATTGCTTTCCTTGATAATTTGATAGACTTTAATAATTTATTTGATAGTCATGACACAAGTATGGAGAAATTTTTTTATACTAACTACATCAGTACCTTCATAAAAATTAATTAAGAGTTTTTTAAATTTAGATACATTTTTGGCATCGATTATCAATAGACCAATCCCTTTTGCTATTAAATAATGATTAGCAACAATTACCGCGGTTCTTTTATTTCCGTCATTATATACTTGTGTTTTCATGATGTATAAGCAAAGTTCAATCGCTATATCAATCGCGCCGATTTTTTGGCTTAAGATTTTGTTAAATTCTTCTTTGACCAATTGTTCAATTGGAAGTGGTGGAATGTAGGAAGTCCCGCCAATCTTAACTGGTACTCCTCTGATTCTTCCGCCTTCTTGATAAAATCCTTCATTGACTAATTTAGCCACATAAGAAGATAAATCATAATCACTTGGCGATTGCAAAACGTTTTCGTCAAGAATAAATTCCCATGCGTGTTTCAAATTTAATAATTTTTGAACATCATTTGTCGAAGCGTTTTTAATTCTTCCATTTTCAATAATTTCTTCGGTGTCGGGAAAAGTAGTGGCAATGCCTTCTAGAATGGCTTGATCATAAATAATAACGTTGCGGTTTTTTCTCGCAAAATCAATACATAATTTCGCTTTACTACTTAATTCAGTAGATGAGTAGTCTAACTCCGCTAACTGCCGATCAATTAATCTAATTTGTTTCCTTAATTCACGCGCTACTTTGTTGTTGCGCACTAAAAGGTTGTATAGATCATCGCTATAAACATCAACATAAGTTGATTTAACTTTATCGAAAACTCTTTTTCGGATATAAAGATATTTTTTTGCGCCAATCGTCTTTATTTCAGGAGTTCCGTCATACGGCAAAAACTTTAATCTAGTCTCGAGATCAGTTTTATTTCTTAATAAATCTTGAATTGTATTATAATTTTTCATAAACTTCTTAGGGAACTTTTCTTTTACATACTATATCATTTGTTCCCTAAATACAAGCAAAAAATAAATAGAACATCATTGTCATATTTTTTTAATATCAATTATAAATACGGTATACTCGCTCCAATTTTCTTAATTCTATTTTAGCGACTCTTAAATTATTCTTTATTCTTTTATATTCATTTGCTTGATTAATTGCTTCATTTGACTTAGGCGAATTGACTTTGCCAATATAAACAGAAATTACTCTACCGTTTTCTTTAAATTTTCGATATACAAACGAAGAATTATTAATCTTGGCGATATAAATACTGCCACGTGGTAAAGATCTTAGTGATCTTTCGTAGATACTAACATTTTCTTTTAGTCTAGCAACTTCTTCTTTGAGAACATTAGAAATAACACTCATGCCGTTATTATACAACTTTTAATAGGAAACACAATAAGGTTGTATAATCAAATTTGTAAGTTTCGTCGGAAAAGCCGGCAAAAGCTAAAAAAATTTTATTTTCCTACTATAAAGATTACTAGATATAGAAGTAAACCTGTTCCAAAAGGAACACGTTGGCAACTACCGAGGATTCCTCGGATATTGGATTTTATTAAAGTAGTGCAATTTATGCACAAGTTAAATTTTAGGGGAAATTTCAAAAAAATGGTCGGAACAATGGGTTTTAATTAACATTGTTTCTTATCTGTTTTTTAAATTATCAATTAAGATAAGCGACTTTCGTTTAACAAATTTTATCCCTTCGCCGATAGCGACTGGAACACCTAAACCAAAAATCACATAGATAATTCCGCTTATCCATTGACCGTTGATTAAATACACATAATAAACATAGGATGTATAACTAAACTCGCCTACATAGACAAAGTTTGAGAAAGCAGGAATAAATTTCGAGAAACCAAAGTAGATTGAATTAAGAATAAAGAATCCTAATAGTTGGTTAATAGTAATTGAATAAGCGTTATCCGCAATAATATTGACGAGTTTGCTTTTGCCGAAGATTGGTCCAAGTAATTTAGCAATTCTTAACCAAAGGGCAATACCAGTAAATGCTAAAACTAGAGTTGCAACGGAACCAATACTTTCAAAATTCTGCATAAATGCTTGATGTAAATCTGGCACGCCTTTAAAGTAGCAAATCATAACTACTTCAATAAGAATAATCGCAGCGAAATAAATAATCGTCGGACACTTCTTATCATATTTTTCTAAGAAACGGTTATAAAAGATTCCTAGTGAGAAAAACGGAATCCAGTATAAGAATTTAGTTAAAGTTAAATATCCACCGGTGTTATATCCGCGCATCGCTAATTCAATACCAAGGATCCCTAATAAAACCGAAAAGATAAATAATCCAATTTCGGTCCAGTTATTTCTAATCTTTCGGAAGCAGAAGCGCAATAGGCACACAAATACTTCTACCATAAAGAAAGGAATAATAAACCATCCACCTAAATTAAAATCAAATTGATGACCGCTAATAAATGGTTCAACAAAAAGGTTATATAAATTAAATGCTTTACCCATGGTAAAATCGCCTTGGCGGAGAATTAAAGTAAATAGACCATAAACGATGTTATATATAAATAAAGGGAGTAATAATCGTTTAGCTTTTTTTAAAATATATAAATGCGGTTTGTCTGCGCTTTCATCTTTAAAGAAATAACCAGAAGCGAAGGCAAAAATACCTAAGTGGAACGTATAAATCCAACTAGTAAAAGGCGAGACCACATTAGCGCAACTATCAATGCCGAAAGAAACATGGCCGACTACAACTAAAACCAAACCAAAGAAATATAATAGTTTGAAATCATAATTAATTTTATTCAATTTACTTTTTTCCATAATTTACAACCAATTAATTTTAATTTCCAAGAAATTAAATTTCAATAATGGACCTTCCCCATTTCTTTTGCCCGGGGTTTATGAAGTAACACCTATTATATCA
>JAKSUW010000026.1 GCA_024408565.1 Bacilli bacterium | reverse complement strand
GTAATACATCGTTCCGTCTTCGAAGAATTTTGGTTCGCTCGCGGATTTTAACTCCTACGAAATTAATATTACGGAGCACGGAGGTCGTGACCTTGGCATCCAAGGTTTAGGCTGGATTTCCTTTATGGGCAATAACCAAACCTTCCGGATTACGGTGCCAAAAGGCGTTGGTATTTATTCCTGTCGAGCCAAAATTCCCCATGCTGACAAACAAAAATAAAAAACAATTAAAAGCGTTAGCGAATACTTCCACTCATAAGTATCAAATTGGTAAAGGCGCTGTTGATGCTTCCGTAGTGGCGTTATTAAATAATGCTTTAAAGGCGCACGAACTAATTAAAGTTTACTTTAATCGAAGTATCACAAGCGAAATGGCAAAACTTACCGATGAGATTATGATTGCGACGCAGTGTGAACTAGTGGCGACGATTGGTCACTCGATTGTCTTATATAAAGCGAATTTAAATAAAAAAGACCGGATTATCTTAAATTAATATGGAAAAGTTAATTATCTTCGGCGGGACCTTTGATCCCATTCATAACGCGCACCTAAGGGTTGCTTCTTTTGCTTCACTTAAACTCAATGCGGATGTCATCTTTTTGCCCGCGAAGAGCCCGCGCTGGAAAGCGCCGCACGCCTCAATTAACGAACGCTACGAGATGCTTAAACTCGCTTTAAAAGATCTTAATGTCTCTTCCTTAACTATTTCCGATTACGAAATGAAGAGTAATGATGAAATTAACTATACCGTCGATACTTTAGAGCATTTTAAGAAACTCTATCCAACCTATCAACTTTATTTACTCATTGGAGCAGATCAAGTTGCTGCCTTTGATAAATGGAAAGACGCTACGCGAATCGCGGAACTCGCCAAGATTATTTATGTTAATCGTCCGGATATCGTGATTAAAAGTGAAAATGTCGCGAAATTTAAGATGGATAGCCTTACTTACGATAAAAGCGGGGCAGCTTCTAGTCACTCAATTCGTCACTTAAATGGTTTAGATACGACTTATTCAGTTATTCAATACATTGAAAAGCACGAACTTTATTATATTAAGTTATTAAAAGATAAATATTATACCGAAAAACGCTTTAAACACGCTTTAAGCGTCGCTAATCTTGCTTATAAGATTGCCATTGCCAATAAAATTGATCCTGCCCAATGCTATATTGCTGGTTTATTACATGATCTAGGTAAAAAGGTCGATGAAGATAAGATGCGCTTAATCATGCAAAAGTATTATTCTGAGTATTATCACGAAGTGCCAGCAACTCTTTATCACCAATTTGTTGGTGCCTATATCGCGAAAAACGAATTAGGAATTACTGATGAAGTGGTGTTAGATGCGATTGCCTATCACGCGACGGGCAAGGCCCATATGCCAACAATTAGCAAAATTGTTTACGCGGCGGATAAGCTTGATCCATTACGCGACTATGATAGTAGTAAACTAATCAAAGCGTGTATGGATGATATCGATACCGGTTTTCATGATGTCCTAGCGGCGAACCGCGAGCACCTTATTAAACACCAATTATCTTTCGATAATCCACTCACCAAAAAATGCATGGAATTATACCTAGGAAAATAGGAGTAAAATATGAACCAAAAAGACGCACTAAAAATCATTAAAAAATCCATCAGCGAAAAGAAGGGAGAAAAGATTGAAATTATTGATGTCAAAAGTCGGACACCTTTTGCCGACTTTTATATCATCGCCTCCGCGAATAATCCCCGCCAAATTGATGCCATCAAAGATGCGGTAGTTGATACCCTAGAAAAGAACAAAATTAAGATCAACCACGTTGAAGGTCGTAGCAGTAGTGGGTGGGTCTTAGTGGATGCCTATTCTTATATTATTAATATCTTCTCGAAAGCCGAACGTGCCCGGTTTAACCTAGAAGAGTTACTCAACAAGAAGTCGAAGTAGTGGTAGTGACCGCCACAGTAAATTTAGTAGATTTAGCAAAATTCAATATAACTTCGCATAAGGTATATTATGTTAACTTAAACGTATAAAGTAGCGTATTTATGCTATTTTTAGATATATGATAAAAAATACTAAACATAAAATTTGGAAGTAAAAAATCCACTTTTCCACCGAAATGTGACTTTTCCACATTTACTATAAAACTACTAAATTAGTCTATGACCTCGTCAATAAAGCTTTCGACTGGTTCCCGGATGATGATACTCGCTCGAGCGTCTAAAGGCGTTGGCTCTTTATTAATAATGACGAAGTTCTTACCCGGGTAATAGAAAGGTAAACTGGCGGCTGGGTTCACCACCAAACTGCTCCCGATTACTATAAGTAAATCGGCGTGCATCATCGCGTTCACGGCCGCATCAATATCACCCTCATTTAAGGGCTCCTCAAAGAGGACAACTTCGGGCTTAATAACCTTGCCACATTTCGGGCATTTTGGTACCCCATTTTCGTCCCTTAATTTTATTATCTCGTCGAGGGTATAAAATTGATGGCATCCAAGGCACCGATTTTTATAGGTTGATCCATGAACTTCAATTACGTCTTTTGAACCCGCACGCGTATGGAGGGCGTCAATGTTTTGGGTAACGACGGTTGCCTTATCACCTAATCGCGCAATCGCAAGGTGCGCTTTATTTGGTTTCGCGTCTAAATAAATCATCTCGTTAAAGTAATAACGATAGAATTTGGCTGTTTCCATCATAAAGTAACTATGGGAAACAATTTCTTCATAAGTTGCCCCATATTTAATATCGTTCGCCTGACGTTTACTTAAGCCATCCGCCCCACGGATATCTGGTATTCCGCTTGGTTTAGAAATACCCGCGCCAGTTAAAAAGACAATATGTTTACTTTGCTTAATTAGCTCTTTTAATTTAGTTTGATTTTCGGTGAGCATAAATCTTTAATCCCCGCTTAATAAAATAAAGCAGTATATCAATAATGATTATTATTAATATAGTAATAAGACAATATGCGACTTTTTCGGTTGGCGATTCAGTATCAATAATTAGCCGTCCTAACCCCGCGATTGCACCCGAATCTCCCCCAACCACTTCACTCATAACGGAAACTTTTAAACCAAGCCCCACCGCTTGTGAGATACCTAACATCGTGTAAGGCGCTAGTAAAGGCATATAGATTTTAAAGAATGAGTTCTTTAAAGTAACATTATCCATTTTCATCTTGTCGCGATAATCTTTATTAATTTGCACCACTCCATCTTTAAAGGCGGCGTAGATAATCGGAAACATAATTAAAGTAGTAATAATAATGGTTCCCATTACCGGATTCACTAACGCGACAATAATGAGCATCACCGCCGCGGTCGGTAATGCCCGGAAGAAACCGACGATTGGTTTCATAATGGCGTCAAAGCGATAAAAGTAACCACCAAGAGTTCCAAGTACGGCTCCGACAGCAAAACTAATTAAGAAGGCAATTAATAAACGGAAAAAGGTTCCGCCAATCGCGGCATAGGTATTACCTACCCCTAATAAACTAAAGAAGGTTGGTGTGACATCAATTGGGGTTGGGAAAGCGGGATTATGAACGATTGCCGCAATCATCCACCATAAGAAAAAGAGAATGATTGCCCCAACGAAATGATAAAAAATTATTTTTTGGTCGCGACTGAATTTATTGAATTTTTTCATTGTTAATTAATCGAAAGATTAATCGCGGGTCGTGGAATAAGAATCTTTAAATTCTTCTTCGTGCATTTCTGGGATGGTCTTAATAATCGTTAAAATGTTTTGGCCGTTTTCGTAAACGTATTGCATATCATCAACGCTCCGGCGCACCATGAAGATACCTAAACCACCTTTGTTAGTTCTTTCTTCAGCACTACTATTGATGTAGTTAGGATCTAAGTGGGCTAACGGGTTAAAGGGGATACCATTATCAATTAATTGCATCTTAAAGACTTTGTCTTTGATTTCAATCCGGATGGTGCCATTACCCCCACCTTCTTTACCCTTATAGGCGTAGTAGGCAATGTTACTAAAGAGCTCATCCACCGCGATTAACATAATCGCTTGTGATTTTTGTGAGCAGTTATATTGCTGCATAATCGATTC
>JAKSUW010000025.1 GCA_024408565.1 Bacilli bacterium | reverse complement strand
CGCCCATGATCCATACACGCAAAACCCGTTCCGGTGCCAAGCATTACGCCCGCCGCTTTCATCGTTTTTAATTCCGGCTTTTCGCTCAAAGTGCCAAGAATAAATGCGACCGCGTCATGAATAAAAATGATTTTTGCTTTTGGACAAGCTTCCTTAAAGATATCCATAAGATTTACGTGATAAAGCGAAGGTAGTTTAAATTCCATTAACGAGATGCCGTTTTTAAAATCAAACGGACCAGGCATACTAACGCCAATTTCGTCGACCTGGTAATTTTTCATAAAATTTCTTAAGGCGTTAGGAACATCTTCTTGCCCGTCTTGATTAACCACAGGAAAAGAATCGAATTTAACTCCGCTATTGACAAAGTAAGCGTATTTAATGTAAGTCCCACCGATATCAAAAATTAATTGCTTCATTCTTTAATTTTAATCGTAAAAATTTCAAACGGCTTAATATTTAATTTAATCGTGTTGTTTTTAACCAGAAGCGGTTTTAGATTATTTTCCATTAAATCCGCTAAATAAGCCGTCTTAAACGGAACATTTACGTTTAAACGAACCTCATGCGCACGACCGCCAGTTTCGTATCCACGAATGATGTAGGCTTTTTCATTGTACGCTCTTTTTACCGTTTCAAGCACTACGCTAGAAGCCGCTAATGAGATAAAGGAATGTTTAATATCTTCATAGCCCTTTGCTTTCTTGTTTTCGTAAACAAACGCTGGACGATTAAAGGCGTGTGATTCTTTCACGATTTCGTCGTTTCTATAATCACCAAGATGGGGAAATAAAGCGAATCTAAATTCTGGACAAATATCAGTTGCCCCATCGAATGGATAACTACCAGATTTAAGCACGGTTAACGAAATATCGTTATCGTTCGTTCCATAACCATATTTAGAATCGTTAATTAGGGCGATTCCGTATTTACCATCTGACATATCAACCCACTTTTGTCCGCACACTTCAAACTTCGCTTCATCAAAACTATTCTTCGGCTTAACATTTCGACCAATTGAACCGAATTGAATATCAAAACGAGCTTGCTCACATTTCACATTGAACGGGAAATGAATCTTAAGTAATTGACGTTTTTCTTTCCAAGTAATTTGGTTAACAAAATCAACACGTTTAATACCATTATATAGATAGACAAATTGAACAATCGTGCTCTTATAGTAACGCCGAGTAATTTTAAATCCTTGGCAATCACCTTTATTGATTACACTAAAGGTGGCGGGCGAAGTAATGGGATAACGTTTTTGCTTATAATAAGGCGACATTTCCCAGTTGTCATATTTATATGGCATATCTTCATAAACAACGAATTGATTAATCACTTCATTTGGTTTGACCATTTCTTTCTTATGCGTCTTATCATAACAAGAAGTAATTTCACCTAATTTATTAAATCTCACATCAAAATAAGCATTACTTAAATGACGTTCACTAATCTTGATTTGATTTGGCTGATGAATTAATTTAAAGCTTTGATAACCAACGCTTGGAACATTTTTAACAACATAGCATTTATGATTAACCATCACCGGAGTATCCATATTAAACGCGTTTGGATTAAAAACCATATACTGGCTATTTTCTTTACAAAGTAAAGCGTCTAAATGTTTATTAATAATTGACTTATTATCTTTAAGGATTTTGCCAAGATATTTATCGGCATCTTCATAAACTTTTCCAATTGAACTACCGGGTAAAATATCATGGAATTGATGGAGTAAGAAAGTTTCATAATTTTCATCGATAATATCTTTTGGATATTGGCGATGATTAATAATTGCATCAAGCGAGGCAATTAATTCAGTGTTTAAGAACGAAAATTCTAAGTCTCGATTATATTTTTTAATGCGCGGAACGCTGGTGTAAGTGCCGCGATGATACTCGAGATAAAGTTCATCTTTCCAGGTCGGAGTCTTGCCAAATTTCTTACAACTCCTATTAAAATTATCTTCAATGGCTTTAAGGCTGTCTTTTAAAGTGGTTAAATGCGTTTTGCCTAAATTAGGTAAACCAAAACGATAACGTTTTTCTTTTTCAAGCATCTCGCGTGTCGGCCCACCACCGCCATCACCAAAACCAAAAGTGGTAATGACGCGATTGTTATATTTTTTTACTTCGTAACGATTCCATGTCCCAAGAAGTTGATTAGCGGTCATCCAACCGTTATAAGTCGTGTAATTAGTGTCTTTAACGCCAACGCGCGGATTCGCATCGCAAGTGGAAATTAAATAAGTAAAAACGGAAGTGCCATCTAAACCAACCCACTTAAAGGAATCATACGGGAGACGGTTCGTATCGTTCCAACCGATTTTGCCAGTAACAAAACGATTAACTCCACTTTTAGCCAAGATTTGCGGAATTTGGTAAGAGTAACCAAAAACATCAGGCAATATTAGGGTTTTCGAATCAATGCCAAATTCTTTTTTCAAATAATTTTTACCATATAAAATTTGTCTTACCAACGATTCGCCACTCGTTAAATTGCAATCCGGTTCGACCCACATAGCTCCGTCTAGTTCAAAGCGGCCTTCTTGCACGCGCTTTTTGATGCGAGCGAACAATTCAGGATCATCCTTTTGAATGAATTTAATTAGTTGAGGGGAAGTGTGCATATATTTATAATCGGGATATTCTTCCATAAGTTTAAGTGCGGTTGCGAATGTTCTTAAACCTTTATGGTGAGTTTGCTCAATATCCCAAAGCCACGCCATATCAATATGTGCATGTCCAATACAATCAACAATGACATCTTTCTTGTCGCATAATTCGCCTTTAAAGTAATGGTTGATTAAGTAAGCGTGTGATTTCTTTAACGAAGCAAAGAAAAGTTCATCACGATTTCTTAAATCAATTAAATTCATCGCTTCGTTAACTACCTTTAAACTGGGCGCGTAATTCGGATCGTTTTTTAGTAAAATATGAATGTCTTCTTGAATTGTCCAATAATCGTAATAAGCCTCTTCCACTCTTTTATCTTTATATACAAGCGAAAAATGAAGTGGGAAAGAATGGGCAAATTCATGAGTATACATATACAAATAAAAGGTATAGTGACCATCTTCTAATAAAACTTCGCGATGGTTAATATCAATTCCTTGCACTAATCTATTGTTTAGATAAAGGGTCCCTTGTGGACGAGTCGCGTCCCATTCGTCGCGACCAAAAAACGGGTTAACTAAAAAATAAGCATTTAAATTTTTATCATTATTTCTATTAATAGTAAATTCGCCTTTAAACCAAATATAGGTATCGGGTTTATAAATCATGAATGGTTCTTTAAAAGGTTTAAAACCTTTTGCTTTTTGCGCTGCACTTAGATGAGAATTATGTAATTCTAAATAAGAAACTTTCACTGGTATTTGTTTAGTAAGCCGCCAATCATTAAGCAGCTTAACTAAGGTATCTAACTTCTCTTCAAGCCGTAAATTCATAGTTATTCTCCTATATTCGTTAACTTAAAATGTTAACACAATAGGAATATTTTAACACAATTATGATATACTTAATTTAATTATGGACGAAAGAATAATAAAGACTAAATTAGTGCCCGTGGTAGTCTTTAAACAAACTACGGAAATTAAACCCACCATGGACGCATTAAAAGCCGGCGGAATCGAAGTAGCGGAAATTTGTTTTCGCACCGAATGCGCTGAACAAGCTTTAACCCAAGCAATTAAAGATTATCCCGATATGTTAGTGGGCGCAGGTACTGTCATTAACGAAGAACAAGCGAAGAAAGCCGTTAAAGCTGGAGCGAAGTTTATTGTCTCGCCTGGTTTTAGTGATGATGTACATAAAGTTTGTAAGGAAAATAACATTACTTATTTACCTGGAGTTTTAACGCCAACCGAAATTATGCATGCGGTTAATTTAGGCTATACGCATCTAAAATTTTTCCCAGCGGGAGTATATGGTGGATTAAAAGCCATCAAAGCTTTAAGCGCCGCTTTTCCTCAAGTAAAATTTATTCCAACCGGTGGAGTTGATAATTCTAATTTAAAAGAATTTATAGCGGAAAAATGTATATTTGCCGTCGGTGGTAGCTGGCTACTTAAAGGTGATATTAAAGCGAATTGCCAAACTGCAGTTAAGATTGTTAGAGGAGAATAACTATGGCTAAGATTGTTACTTTAGGCGAAATCATGCTTCGCTTATCTAGTCCCTTAAACTCACGCATCGTGGGTAGTAAAACTTTTGATGTTTGTTATGGTGGTGGCGAAGCCAATGTTGCCGTCAGTTTAGCGCATTATGGTCATGATGCTTATTATGTGACTAAGTTACCCGCTAATTCATTAGGCGATGCGGCTTTTAATTCATTAAGAGCTGAAGGCGTTAAAACCGATTTTATTGTTCGTGGTGGTAAACGTTTAGGCATTTATTATCTAGAAACTGGTAGCGCCATGAGAGCAAGCCAAGTAACTTATGATCGTGCCGATAGCGCAATTGCAACTAGTAACGCTAAAGAATATAAATTAAAAGAAGCGCTTAAAGGTGCGAAAATATTCCACTTTTCAGGCATTACACCCGCTCTTAGTGATGCATGCGCTGAATTAACTTTAGAAGCGTGTAAAACCGCTAAAAAGCTTGGCGTATTAGTCTCTTGCGACCTTAACTTTAGAAAGAAATTATGGAGCAAAGAGAAAGCACAAAAAGTGATGCGTCCATTAATGAAATACGTTGATATTTGTATTGGTAATGAAGAAGATGCGGAAAATTGTTTAGGCTTTAAACCCGATAGTGATGTTCTTAAAGGTAAAACCGATGCTGCAGGATATAAAAATATTTTTAAAGCTATGGCGAAAACTTTTAACTTTAAATACGTCGCAACGACTTTAAGAGAATCATTCTCGGCTTCCCATAACGGTTGGAAAGCTTTGCTTTATGATGGAAAGAAATTTTATGAATCTAAACGTTATGACATTAATCCAATTGTTGATCGTGTAGGAAGTGGTGATTCCTTCTCCGCTGGATTATTGCATGGTTTATTAACTTATAAAAATAGACAAGATGCCGTCGAATTTGCGGTCGCGGCTAGTGCGCTTAAACACACTATTCCTGGTGACTTTAACCAAGTCTCAATTAAGGAAG
>JAKSUW010000024.1 GCA_024408565.1 Bacilli bacterium | reverse complement strand
TCACCACTCTTGCCCGAGTGGCGAAATCGGCAGACGCACAGGACTTAAAATCCTGGGGAGTAAAATCCGTGTCGGTTCAAGTCCGACCTCGGGCACCAACGAGTTAAAAAAACGCACACCCCACGGTGTGCATTTTTATTTATTAACAATTAACTAGTAAATTAGTCCGTAATTGGTTTATTAACGAAGGTATCGTAACGTGGCATCTTGTTAAGATCTTTTTCGCTAATCATGAACCAGGTCGCAAGGAAACTAATACCCGCCGAAAGGAACCAACCAGAAAGATAAACAACCCGCGCCATTATTGGAGCGTCAACACCATTTAATTTACTTGCAAGCATCACGCCTAATAAACCAGAAACATCAAAGCCGTTAAAACCTAGACCCATACCCGCAATAAAGGCGCCACCAATGGCCGCACCAATTGCTACAGTAATAAAGGGTTTAAATAGCGGTAAGGTCACACCATAAATTAATGGTTCACTAACACCAAGAGCTTGTGGGATGATACCCGCAGCCGCGTTCTCTCTTAAACGATTATGCTTATATTTCCGGGCTTTTAAATAAATCGCAATACCCACTCCACATTGAGCGGCATCGTTCATCGCAAACATTGGATAAAGGATGTTATTAGCCATCATTTCTGGGGTCGTATAAATAGTGGTAAATCCATGGTGAAGACCAAGCATAATAAGTGGTAAATATAGACCGGCCAAGAAGATACCACATAGCGCTTTTAAGAATGGGCTCAAAGTTTGGAAACCACCAATGGCTGTGGTAATACCATTACTCACAAATCCCATTGCTGGCATGATCACAAATAAGAGCAAAACACCACCAATAGTAATCGTTAATAATGGTGAAAAGACGGTATCAAGAACATTCGGCATCTTTTTACGAATTGCCTTTTCAATGAAGCTGATGATAAAGACCGTCAAAATAACGGTAAACACACCACCACGGCCGGATGCGATTAATGATAGTGGGTAGTCTCCTGCGCCTGGATCACCTGCCCAACCAATAATTTTAGCAAGTTCTAGAATCTCCGGAACAATGGCTAAACCACCCAGCATACCACCAATAGTGGGTGTTGCACCAAATTCTTTGGCAGAGTTAATACCAACAAAGATTGATAAATATGACAAGAAGCCAAACGAGATTGCATAGAAAAGCCAATAGAAAGCCCCGGCCGCACCCGTTAAATCGGTTGGTTTTCCACCCGGTCCAAGAACCGAGGTTTGAATAATCACCGTAATTGAATAACAAATACCAAAGACAATGAAGCCAGGAACTAAGGGTGAGAAAACGTTACCAACATGACGGAGACCACGTTTCCATTGGACGTTCTTTAAGAAACGACCAATGCGTTTAAAGAAACGAACGAACGAATTACCAGTAATCGGTTTTTGATCCGTTTTCTTTTCGCTCTTATAGACTTCGCGCGCAACCGCCGCCGAAGCTTTAATTAAATCGGTAAATTCATCAGCAACTTTCCGCACGACCCCAGGACCAAGGACCACTTGGAAAAGCGGACCATCGTTAATTAAACCTAAAACACCGGGAGTGCGTTTAATGTCCGCGATCCGCACCACACTTGGATCTTTGACCGTTAAACGTAAACGGGTCATGCAGTTAGAAACATCAAGGATATTGGTAACACCACCCGCGGCATGTAAGATTAACCGCGCTAACTCGAATTCGCTTAGGGGTTTGTTACTGCCAGGTTTACTTGCCATAATTTCTCCTTAATTACTATTACGATGTTTTACAATCGTTAAAACGTTTTGATCATTGATGCGACGATAACGCATCTCATCAACGTTCTTTTTCGCAATGTAGATACCAAGATTGGAAATCTTGCCATTATTAACATCTTTCACAAATTTCACGTGCGCCGGATCAAATTCTGGTCCATCATCAGTAAAGGTGATTAGAACATCCGCATTCGTCACTTCGACTTTCACCTTAAAGACACCGTCTTTATTGTTTGGATAAGCGTGACTTACAATATTATCTAATAATTCGTTGGCCGCTAAACAAATCGCGTTCGCCGCTTTATTATCAAGTTGATACGGCATAAGACGATGTTGAATGAAGTTCACCGCGGTCGAGACGTTACCAAAGTGAGCAAATAAGCTTAATTGCTTATCATCTTCGTCTTGACGGCTACCAAAATAACGAACCGCGAGGATCGTCACATCATCAAATTGATCGACGCCACTTTGGAACTTATTCACTTGACCCGTAATCTTATCAACGATGAGTTCGCAATTCGTATCACCAGATTCTTTCACTAGATCAAGGAGACGTTTTTCGCCATAAAGCTCTTTGTCTTTATTCGTCGCTTCCGTGACCCCATCGGTATATAGTAGTACCATATCGCTTGGCGCTAGTTGCACTTCGTTTGGTTTATAAGCAATACCATCAAAACCACCAAGAACAAAGTTCTTGTTGCCTTTTAGATATGCCCATTCTTGGTTATGACGGACAAGCGGTGCGCAATGTCCGGCGTTAGCGTAAGTAAGTAATCCTGTTTTCGTATTAAGAATGCCTAACCACGCGGTCACAAATAAACCGGCTTTATTTTGGTAACATAGTTCGTTATTCGCTAACCGTAAGATTTCTTCTGGTTTTTCAATCGTATGTGATAATGACTTAATTAAAGTCTTCGCTCTCATCATGTGGAGTGAAGCCGGGATTCCTTTACCGGAGACGTCCGCGATTAAGAACATGACACGATCATCGCCAAGTTTAAGGTAATCATAGAAGTCACCACCAACTTCTTTGGCGGTAAACATGTTCGCATAAATTTCGTATTCATTTTCGAATGGGAAGATGAGTGGGACGGAGTTATATTGAATGTTCTTCGCGAGTTCTAGGTCATCCTCAATTCGGTGGTTAATTTCTTCACCATAGTTCTTAAGAGCACCAACGGTTAAGTTGATGTTTTCGGATAACTGTTCAAACTCTTCGGTATCTTTAATTTGTAAAGTCACATTAATGTCACCATCAATGATTTGGTTAAGCGCGCCATTCACCGTATCAATCTTTTTCACAATCACGCGTTTAATAAGAACATAAACGATAAAGTATAAAGTAATGAAAGCGACGATTTCGGTATAAATTAAAGAACGAGAAATAATATAAGCGTTCAGCGTAATTTCGTCTTCGCTAATAATAGTTAAAATGCCGTGTTCGCCAGCACCGTGGTGATCACAATAAGAATAAACTGCTAAATAACGACGCCCGACATTTTCCACAGCGTTATCGAAAGTAATTGAGAAGTACTTAGGACTTTCGTTATTTCCTATACTGTAGGCGAATTGTTCAAGATAATCTAGAGCATCAGTGTGCCCATTGACAATCAATTTACGTTTTCCCGCCTTAATTTGTGCGCCTAAATCATGCACGTCTTCGGCATCATCACAATCAATAACACTTTTAGTCATTCCGTCTTTGCAAGAAACTACATCACCATACTTTGGCCACATCTCTTTATCTTCTAATGGTGTTGGCTCCTCATTAAATTTCTTGATTTCGTAAAGTGGAAAATCATCATGCGAACGAAGAACTATTAAAACAAAACCAGTTTTATGGAGGTGCTGATTGCGAGCCAATGCATCGATTAATTCATTATGAATCGCGGCCGGCCAATCACTCTCCGTACCAACTGGCCTACCTCCAATGGCTTCGGCGTCGCTATAAATACTACGTTCAGTGAGCGCCATATCTTCTTGAATATCTAGACGAGTTTTGTTCAAAGAAATCGCAAATGTGCCTAACGCAAGAACAATTGCCGAAATAACGGTACCAATAAAGATGTGCCGTTGAATCTTGTTCGAAATCTTTCGTCCCATATGGGCGTTAAAGCGGAAATGATAATGATCAATCACGATAAAGATAATTGAAGCGGAAATAAATTCAACTAAAATAACCGCTAAGTCAACATATTGTAAAACGGTGAAGGCATCAGTAACCGAATTCGCCATCATCATAATCAAAGCGTTATTAAGGCATTCAACTAGCGTGGTGCCTGCCGCCGCGTAATACCAACGAATCCGTTCTCTTTTAAAGACCACATAACGAAGGAGAATAGAAATTACCGCTGCCATTAAAATCGCAATGACAATTGGTACACTAATCGGATCAAACCGGTTAATTAAACCCCGGAATAAAGCGACCGTTATACCCGTCCCAATCGTGACAGGGAAATCACAAAGTAGCCCAGAAATATAAACGGCAAAAGCGGTCGTGCCGAACGTGACGAGCTTCTCGATCCCGTCTTCGGAAACATAGACAATATCATAACCACAATAATAACCAACACCAATGGATAAGCCCGAAAAGAAGGCAATTTCAATAAGATAATGGGCCCAACGTGGAAGCCGGCGGAAGCGTAAACTCCGCTCCGTAATTAAATATCCAGCAGTGATTGCAACGGTTGGAATAATTAGTGTCCCAAGAATCGAAAGTGTAATCTTAAGTGGATCCATACCTCTTTATTTTACTACATAAAATAAAAATAACCAATTTTTCCAAAAAAAAGAAGTCCCGAAGCGGTGACTTCTTTTTAAATAGTTAATTATTAAGAACTAATTATTCAAGAGTAATGAAGCTGGAGAAGCCGGTGACATCAAAGACATCACGGACAACTTCGTTCGCCTTTTTCACAACCATTTTGCCATTGTGAGCGTTCATGGTTTTTTGGGCGGTTAATAAAACCCGAAGACCAGCGCTTGAGACATACTCAAGGTTTTCAAAATCAAGTGTTAACTTTTTGGTGGCTGGCGCAACTTCGCCTAACGCACTTTCAAGTTCTGGTGCAGTGGACGTATCTAAACGACCTTCAATCGCTAGAACGACTTCATCACCATTAACTTTTTTCGTAATTTTCATCTTCATTTCCTCCTGGCATTTTTACTTTCATAAAAAGCCACACGAGATTATTATATATATCTTTTACTTATTTTTCAATAATTATTATTGAAGAATTTTTTCTAACTTATTTATAAATAAAAAAAGCCCGGCAGCTCGCTATTCTAACTAACAAACGTTGTTAGATACCTTCGCCACTACGGTGCTTAACTTCTGTGTTCGGGATGGGAACAGGTGT
>JAKSUW010000023.1 GCA_024408565.1 Bacilli bacterium | reverse complement strand
TTTGTTTGCAA
This sequence comes from Bacilli bacterium, assembly GCA_024408565.1. GTDB lineage: Bacteria > Bacillota_I > Bacilli_A > RFN20 > CAG-826 > UB1719. The sequence continues at coordinate 10,876 of JAKSUW010000023.1, read as the reverse complement.
AGAAATCGAAATCGAACACAAAGCCACGTTACCAGAAAGGAACCACGAGTCCATAAGTACTAGCAAAGTGGAATCAGGAATTTCCTTTCCGCCTTCAATACTATTAATCGCTTCGCGGATGGAGGATAGTTCTAATGAACGTAAGAATAAAATATAAATAATTAAAATGATGATGGGCACCATCAAGGTGAAAAACATCCGCATTTTATTACGGGTAAACACTAAAAAGTTTCGTTTCGTTAATTGAAAGAAAACTTCGTGATTATACATCCGGATAACTCTTTGTTTAGCCATGGTTTTCTTCCTCGTGACTATGACCCGTGATGTTAATAAAGGCATCATCCATCGTACCTTTCAATACCTCAAAGTCGTTAATATAACGTGTATATTTTACAATTTTTTGTTTTAATGTCGAACGCTTGTTATGGAAAATAACGTAACCTTTTCTTTCATCATCATAATGAAAATTTTCTTTTCCAAGTTTTAACGCTTTTTCAAACGCGGGATTAATTTTGCCATAGGCAATAATATAGTCGTTTGTGTATTTATTCTTTAACTGAATCGGCGTACCATTCGCGATAATCTGACCACGATCAATTACCACCACATAACCCGCTTGTTCCGCTTCTTCTAGATAATGGGTAGTTAAGAAAACCGTCATCCCCGTCTCGCGACGAATCTTATCAATGAGCCGCCACACGGCTTGACGTGTCTTTGGATCAAGGCCAGTAGTCGGTTCATCAAGGATTAAGAGTTTTGGTGAATGCACCATTGCGCGGGCGATATCAACCCGACGCTTCTGCCCGCCCGAAAGTTGGGCAATCCGGCGTTTCATTAATTCGTCTAAGTCAAGGAGTTTCACAATATTAGCAATATTTTCTTTCCGTTGCTCTTTACTAAGGGCATAGAAAGTGGCGCGAATTGCTAAATTATCTTTTACCGTTAAATGTTGATCAAGCACGCTGTTTTGGAAGACGATACCAATTTCGTTTTTAATTTTTTGGGCGTCTTTATCAAGGTCTAAGCCTTCGACATAAACCTTACCAGCATCTTTTTTTAAAATCGTACTAATGATGTTGATGGTCGTCGATTTACCCGCGCCATTAACACCTAAAAAAGCGAAGAGACTACCTTTTTCAACGTAAAAAGAAATGTCATTCACCGCTTTGACATGACCATAGCTTTTAACGAGGTTCTTCACCTCAACCGCGTATTTAACTGTTTTCTTTGACATTCCGATTAACGTCCTTCCATTTCGGTTTGCTTAATGTACCTGTACATATTGTAACAGCATAAACGAATAAGTAAGCAGGAAATAAAAATCCCGCGTCAAGCATTTCGCGTCTTTTTTTCGCTCCTAGTTTTTGATAATCACATAACACTAAGACAATCGCTTGCACAAAACCAAAGAGGACAAAAAGACCGCCTAAAACGCCAACCATTCCCCAAATAGTATTAAAGAGTACTGTCGTGTAATAAGCCTGCGAGTAAAGGAAGCCAACTTCAATAGTTCCATTACTTACTAACGCTAAGAAAGTAAAATCATAAATATAAAATAGCGGCATCCAAATACAAAGTAGTGGCGTAATAAATAAGAAGATATATGTTAAAAACATTTCCATATAGGAAAGGCGACCAGTTTTAAAGAAACCGAAAAACATTTTACTTAATTTCGTCTTTAAAAGTTTGACACCGCCAGAACCAATTCGCTTATTACGGTTAACGGTATCTTCAAGCGTCGATGGCATATCTTCATAAACGACTGCGTCTTCGACAAAATGCGCTTTTCTTCCTTCTAAGATACGGTTAAAACAAAACTCTGCGTCATCAGAAATCGTCACACAATCATAGCCACCTGTTTCTTTTAGTAAGCGTGTTGACATCGTTGCTCCACCGCCGTTTACGTGGGCAGAAACACCAATCCGCTCACGCATTCGACTGCCATAACGAGAGTCAAACGAATAAAACATTGTGCACGCTTTGGTATAAAAGTTTTGGGGACCGTTAAGACTTCCTTCGTAAGGTCTTAAGAAATCATAACCACATTGATAAGCATCATTCATTAACCGCGAAAAATTTGGTGAAATATGATTGTCCGCATCAAGGTGCACCACTAAATCATATTGGTTAAGTTTAAGAATATGGTCAATTCCGTATTTTAAAGGATAAAGCGCCATATGGTGCGCTGGATCAGGATCATTATGAATAAGGACAATGGCCCCGGCTGCTTTCGCTAACTTTGCGGTATCATCGGTGCAATTATCCGCCACGACAAACACATCATAATTTTCGTGGGCGTAGTCTTGATTATTTAAAACATCTTTGACCGTCGTAGCAATGACATCCGCTTCGTTATGGGCAGGGATAAGATAAGCGATGCGACTCTTTTTTTCACTTACTGGGTACGTTCTTTTTTTCACCCAACAAAAGAGAACATTAAAAACTTGAATGAGCAATGGAAAACCAATAATGATTAAAACGACGTAATTAATAATGCTCAAGATCCGGTAAAGGATTTCGTACCACATATTAGTAATAATTTACCATTTTAAACGCAAAAACTCAACGCGCACGACTAGCGAAGATAACGCTTAATGCGGTTAGTAATTGCTTGCGCGCGCTTATAAATATTAAATACGTCTTCTTTTAAATAGAATTTTTGATTGTAATAAAGGATCTTACCATTGATCATTGTCATCTTCACGTCAAGTTTATTACCCGCGTAGACTAAATTGCGCACAATGTTATTAATCGGCTGCATATCGGGACGCGATAAATCAATCATAATCATATCCGCTTTTTGGCCTTTGGCTAAATAGAGCGAACGATTAAAGCCAAGCATCTTGGCACTATTTACCGTCGCCATTTTTAATACCGCGAAAGCGTTTAAACTCGCTGGATCTTTTTCACGATACTTTGATAACACCGAAACTAAATACATTTCGCGGAACATATCAAGCGCGTTATTACTCGCGGGCCCGTCAGTACCAATCGCCACATTAATTCCGGCCTTATAAAGATGTTTAATCGGCGCAATGCCACTTGCTAATTTTAGATTACTACATGGACAAGAACACACCGAAACGTGTTTCGCTTTTAAAACTTCAACGTCTTCTTTGGTGAGATAGACACCATGATAAATACCACCACCATAATCGAATAAGCCAAGTTTTGCTAAATAGCAAATAACTGATAAATTATGCTCTTTTTGGCAATCATCCGATTCTTTTAAAGTTTCGGCCGCGTGGATATAAATTGGTTCTTTTATTTCGTGAACTAATTTTGATAATATTTTTAACTCTTCTTCGCTACTCGTGTATTGGGCGTGAGTCCCTAAACCATACTTAACTAAACAGTCTTTGCCCCGCGTTGATAAAACTAGATCACGCGACACCGCAAAATTATTGCGGGCACAATTTGGTAAGCAGTACACGCGAGCGCGCATTCCAATGTCCTCGCACGCGCGGACGATTTCAGGAGGAAAATAATAATGTTCCGCGGCGGCGGTTACTCCGCTAGTTAAATATTCAAGTAAACCAAGTTTTGTTAGATGATAGACATCATCGGTTTGAAAATGCGTTTCGGAAGGGAAAACAATTTGATTGAGCCATTTTTGTAACGATAAATCATCCGATAAACTCCGTAAATAGACCATGGCCGAATGCGAATGAGCGCTTTTTAAGCCTGGCATTAAAAGGTTGCCTTCACAATCAATCACCTTATCTGCCCGGACATTAATTTTCTTCGCTACTTGGGCAATCTCTTCACCACTAACTAAAACTTCACCACGAATAACGCGGTCATTTTTCATTGTGAGAATTAACGCGTTTTTAAATAAGATCTTCATAACGATTATTCATCTTTTAATTGTTTTTCGTCGACTTTCCCAATTAAGGTTTTGGGTAAACTATCAACATAGATGATTTTCTTTGGTAATGCGTAGGCCGAAAATTTATCTTTGATAAAAGCCCGTAATTCATCATCATAATTGGCGTTCTTCGCGTTCCGGTCAAGCACGACATATAAATTAATCATACTGCCACGTTTTTCATCATTAATTGTTTTCGCATAACACATATGGACATAAGCGAGCGAAGAAACCGCGTTTTCAATTTCGGCCGGGAAAATATTAATGCCGTTAACTTTAATAATTCGTTTTAGACGTTGCACAAAATAAACATATCCATCTTTATCAACTTTTCCATAGTCACCAGTTTTTAACCAACGCACACCGTGTTTATCAATAAAGAAGGGATCGGTTTTACTTGTTTCAAAACGATAGCCATTCATGAGCGTTTCACCATTAACACATAGTTCACCATGAATATCCGGTGGAAGCTTAGTTTCATTATCAAACGCCGCGACTTCGACAAACGGAATTGGACGACCAACGCTACCTTGTCGGTTTTGGGGATGAGTATTAACGGTACAAACCGTTACTGTTTCCGTTAAGCCGTACCCTTCAAATAAACGAGCGCGAGCGCCGGCTTCCTTCATCCGCCGGTTAAAACGTTTAACTAATGAATCGCTAACAAAATCGCCACCCACGAAAGCGTTACCGATGTTATGGATGGTGTCGCCAGCAAAGTCCTTATTGGCTAAAAGGGCTTCGTATAAAATTGGTACACCAATAAGCGTGTGAATTAAATTACGATTGAGATACTTAACCGTTTCTTTGGTTTTAAATTTTGGCATAAGAACATTGAATGCACCATTCATTAAGCAAGCATGGATGCCCATACATAAACCAAAACCATGGAACATTGGTAAAACCGAAAGCATGCCGTGATTATCGGCGGTCTTTATATCAAGAATTTTTAAACCGGAAATGGCTAAAGCGTTTAACGCAAAACTAGATAAAGCGATAGTTTTTGGTATTCCCGTCGTACCACCGCTATGAAGATAGAAAGCGTCTTTTTGGTAGTCACGATCATAATCAACTAATGCGTCTTTCGCTAAAAATTTATGAACAAATTGTTCCCGAATGTGGCGTTGATAGCGTGCATAATAAATTGCTTTAACAAAAATGTCTTGATCACTTACTGGGGAAACAGCGATGATTTGTACACCATCTTCTTTAAGCGGTTGTAAGTCCTTTATCCGTTGATCGAGGGCAAAAATAATTTTGCTATTCGCTTTCTTCATGATTTCGCGTAATTGTCCACAGCCCATTAACGGGTGGATTAAATTGGCAATCGCACCAATTTGGTTGACCGCATAAAGTAAATAAACAGCGAACGGAATATTTGGTAACATGATGGTAATCACATCATCTTTCTTATAACCGTATTTGGTTAACGCGAACGCGAGACGATTAACGCGATCTAAAACTTGTTTATAAGTGTAATGACGAAAGCGATACACTAATGCTGTTTTGTTTAAATTGTCTTGCGCGGCCGTTTTAAAAGCCGAATAGATAGTTTGGTTTTTCGTTAAAATCATAATGGTAAATTCAGTTTAAATCCTAATCCTAATAAAATAATGCCGATAATTAATATTAAAGCAATTTGGTGCAATAAATAAACAAAAATCGAATAATGACCGAGGAAGGAAATACCTTCGCGAAGACCAAGCAATGGGCTAATAAGCCCATAATTTAAGGCTTTTGGCCGATAATGTTGACGAATATAACGACTAGAATATTTTTCTAAACGGTGGGTTGCTACCAGTTGATTAATCTCTTTTTTTGCAAAATCGATTTTCGCTTTTTCTTTTGGTGGCACTTCGATTAAGTATTTAATTTGGTGTTGACGGTACATATATGTACACTCCACTTGGTTATTATTTTGCTTGTAATGAAATTGGCTAAAAGTGTGGGATGTAAATAGACTAACCCGGTCGTGATAAATAATTTCGCCCAGGAACGCACCAATAAACATCAGACCTAGATAAGGGAAAAGTGGCAACCAATCGGCAGCGCTTGCGTCTTGTTTCGCTCCAATAATCACAAAGAACCAATTGCCGTTTTTTAGATCATACGCGTAATTAGGCCCACGAAGAGTCCACACCCCAAACATCACGCCTATGGGGATAATCATTAAACCAAGGCCAAGGATAATCCATTTAAAATCACCTAGTCGCTTTGGTTGTAGTTTCGTAAAGATAAAACGAAGTAACCAATAAAGAAGAATCGATAAACCAAAGCAAGAAATAGCACCAAAAAATACATACATATCTTCACCCGTAATTTTTGAAAAAATTAAAAAGCCAATATCAACTAAGATACCAACCCCAAAGATTAATAATCCCCGCTTTAAATTATTGCGTGAAAAATAAGAGGAAATGCCACTAATTAAAAAGAAAAGCGCTAGAACCACAAAGCGACCATGGATTCGGACTGGCCAATCCCAATACCAATCCGCAAATTGACAAATGGGCGCATCAATCGGGAAATTAAAGAAAGAAGTAAAAATACCACCCCAACTAGTGAAGTCATAGAAAAAATGATCCACCACCATGAAAAGAATTAAAAAGCCACGCAAAAAATCAATCTCGGTAATACGGGCAGGTTTTAACACACGAGGACGCATAAATAACCTTATAGATAAGGTTATACTGAATTAACATTAAAAACAACTTAATAATTAAGTGAACTAAGGAGCATCGAGATGAGTATTAAAAGTTCGCCGAGCATTAAAAGCACGCTATTTAACCATAACGAATAAGCTAACGGTGAAACCACTGGACGAACATGCGAAACCGTTCCGTCTTGATTTGTTTTCTTATCAAGGCGCGCCCAATCTTTTAATTTTGGGTTAAGCATTAAGATGGCGGTAAGGCCTGCAAAGAATAACGCAAAAGCGCCAATCACTTTAAAGGCAATATGCGTATAAAGTGAACTTAACGAAAGGATGCCAAGTGTGCCGTTACTCATTAAGACAAAGGCAAAATTTAAAATGACATAAAGCTTAAATTGGGATAAGAAATTTGGCTTTAGCATAAAGATAATTAATGTACTAATAAGACCAAGGATAAAGAAAATGCCCACCGTAATTGCAAACACTAAATTCGTAATTTCCTTGCGGAAAGTGACAACAAACAAGATAACAATCGCTAAACTTAAACCAAATAAAATTAAAAGGAAAATACGGAAGAACGAGGATTGCCGCAAAGTCTTTTGGTAATAAAGTTCAAACGGAAAATAACGACGGAAAGAAAACTTTAATCCATTAAGACGGAAAGTCGATTTCGCCGATAAAACGACTAACCCGACCGCAAACAAAAGGAGAAATATAAAAGCGAGTGGTAAGGAAAAATGAAAGTTAGCCATGTTGGCACGCCACTATAATTTTTTGGTAGCGATCTTTTAAATCAGCGTGACCAAAAAGATAGGTCCCCATCACTAATAAATCAGCGCCCGCGAGATAACAATCGTGGCCGGTAATATCGTTAATTCCACCATCAACTTCGATTAAAGTTTTAAGATGATTAGCATCAATATATTCACGGCATTTTTTAATTTTGTTCAAAGAATCAGGCATAAACGATTGTCCGCCAAGACCCGGTTCAACGCTCATAATTAACACCTGATCAAGCATTGGTAAAAACGGAATGATTTTCTCAACTGGTGTACGTGGTTTAATGCTCATACCAACTTTCACCCCTAATTTACGAATGGCGTCGATACAGTCAACCCGCGTAACATCATCTTTGAGCGCTTCGTAATGAAAAGTAATAATCTCCGCACCCCGCTTAGCGTATTCTTTCGCGTATTCGTATGGATCAGCCGTCATTAAATGAACATCGTTAAGCACGTGATGCATCTTTTTCACACGCGAAAAATCATCAAAACTAAACGATTCGTGTCCGATAAATTTCTTATCCATCACATCAAAGTGAATAAATTTCGCGCCTAACGCTACCACTTGATTAATGGCCGACTGTAAATCGTTTTTATTAACGGATAATAAACTCGGAGCAATATAAACTGGGCGCATAATTTTAACGGAAACCAAATAAACGTTGGAAGAAACTACGGTACTTTGCATATTTTTTCTTATTCGCTAGTACCTCAAGTAAATCTTCCTTCATTGCTCGTGCACTTTGGTAACGTTCCTCCAGATTTTTCATCGTCGCTTTTAGAATAATCTTTTCAATTGGTTTAGGCAAATCATTCGCGATCGCACTTGGAAGTGGGAACGCGTTATTAACGTGCATTAATGCCACGTTTAACGGATTAGCGTCATTAAACGGAACTTGCCGCGTAACGAGTTCATAGAAAGTAACACCGAGCGAATAAATATCCGCTTGTTTACTAATTTGGGGAATCCGGGCAACGAGTTCTGGCGCCATATAATGGACGCTTCCCATTAAGGTCACATCTTCACGCGTCTTGTGCGTTAAATCAATCGCTATGCCAAAATCTGCGAGTTTAACCGTGCCATCATAAAAACAATAAATATTGTCTGGCTTGATGTCCCGGTGCACGATACTATGCATATGGAGGTAGGTTAAAACATCACACACCTGAATCATGATTTCGCAAATTTCGATATAAGTTAATTTACTTCCTAGCTTAATTTTTTCGCCAAGAGTTTGACCATTAATATATTCAAGCACAATGTAAGAACGATTCTCGTAAGTGCCTGAATCGTAGGCTTTAACAATGTTCGGATGAGACAATTTACTGGCAATATTCGCTTCACGCGTAAAACGACGAACATTATCTTGATTATCAATTAGTGATTCTAAAATAAACTTCACGGCACAATGACGTTTGTTAACTATGTCGTAAGCTTCGTAGACTTCGGCTGTACCACCTTGCGCAACACGCGAAACGAGCCGGTAACGATTATTAATTTTTAAACCAATGTCGATTTTACTCATGCCACTGTCCTCATTAAATAAGCGACACCAATATTATCAGTTCCACCCCTAAGATTCGCCTGCCGAATTAATTTTTTCACTTTCTCTTCGGGTGTTAACATTGAACGCATAATCGTTTGCATCTCGTCTAGTGTCACATTGTTATATAAGCCATCACTACAAAGTAAAAGCATTCCCGAGGTAAAGTGATAAGCCCGTGACATAAAATAAGACGGCGCTGGATAAATGCCTAGGGCATTATAAATAATGTTTTTATCTTTACGTTCTGCTTTTTCTTCGTCTTTAATCTGACCGGAACGCGCCAAATAATCAACTAAACTTTGATCTTCGCTAATACAAGTTAATTGATCTTGACCGAGTAGATAGGCCCGCGAATCACCAGCGTTAGCCACTAACAATTTATCATGATGAATTAGCACGACCACGAGCGTGGTCCCCATTCCTTTATATAAAGGCGAAGTTAATGACGCTTCGTAAATAATTTTGTTCGCTTGAGCGATGTGATATTGCAGCCAAATGCGCGCAAGGGTAAAGGTTAAAAAACCTTTATTCTTTTTAAATTCTTCGGTTAAATAATCGGCTGCTAATTTTGAAGCGTAATCACCTTTTTGTGCCCCACCAACGCCATCGGCAATTAATAATAAAATGTCGCGTTTAACATTACGCACAATGTGAGCTTGATCTTGGTTAGACATCCGAACTCGACCAAGATCCGTTTTATAAGCAAATTGATCTAAATAACGCAGTTTAGCCATGTTTCACCTTCGCCCGTAATTGTCCGCAGGCCGCCGAAATATCGCTCCCGAATTCTTTCCGAATTTGGGCGTGTACGCCTAATTTCGTGAGCCAATCTAAAAATTGATGGATGCGCGCTTTATCACTCCGCTTAAACGGATTTTCTTTGACTTCGTTATAAGGAATCAAATTGACATAAGCTAAGATTCCCTTAATTAATTTTGCTAAGGCAACGGCATCTTCGTAAGAATCATTAACGCCCTTTAGTAAAATATATTCAAATGTCACCCGACGACCAGCGATTTTTACATAATCTTTTGTCGCCGCCATTAACTCTTTTAATGGATAACGTTTATTAATTTTCATTAATTGATCACGCTGCTTATCTGTCGGTGCATGAAGAGAAATGGCTAAATTAATCTGTAAACCTTCGCGCGCATATTGACGCATTTTATCAACGATTCCAGAAGTGGAAACCGTAATGTGACGAGCACCAATTTCAAAGGCCTTGGGGTCATTCACAATCCGAATAAAATCCATCACATTTTCGTAGTTATCAAATGGTTCGCCCGTCCCCATCACGACGACATGCGATATTTTTGCTTTCGCGGGCTTTAATATTTCGTTTGCGAGTAATAACTCACCCACCATTTCATCGGTCGTTAGATTCCGTTTCTTCTTTAATAATCCGGAAGCGCAGAAAGCGCAGCCCATATTACAACCCACTTGGCTTGATACACATAAAACATGGCCATAACGGTATGGCATAATCACCGTTTCTACTAAGTTATGATCAGCGAGTCCCACTAAGAATTTAATCGTGCCGTCTTTACTTTCTTCCTTAGTGAAGATGGTTGGTTTTTCTAAAGAAAAATCGCGTTTCAAAACGGCGCGAAAATCTTTTGACACATCGCTCATTTGATCAAACGAGGTTGCGCCTTTTAGATAAATCCAAGTAAAAAGTTGGGTCGCTCGAAACGCCTTTTGATTATATTCATCTACTAAAAGCGTAGCTAGTTTCTCGCGCGTGTATTGGAAGAGATTTTTCATTATTTCTTTTTGTTAAAATCCTTAAAGATGTTACCCGTGTAAACTTTTTCTTCGTCGAGCAAATCCTCATCATCAACTTCTTCGGGTTCGCTTTTTACTAAGTTCGCATCGGTGATAAAACGGGGATATTTGGGGTTAAAGTATTCCGCTAAATGATGGTTATGATAATAGGTAAAGACAAGGTGAAGATTAATCGAAAATAGTTTAAATGTCTCAATTAGATACTTCGTAACATTAGCTTGTAATTCGTGATATTTTTCCGGTA
>JAKSUW010000022.1 GCA_024408565.1 Bacilli bacterium | reverse complement strand
TTTTTGGAAACCTAAGACGCCAATACCTTGGAGAGCTTTACAAGTCTCCACGCACCGACCGCAAAGGACACATTTACTGGTGTCACGGGTAATCCCAGGAGCAATTTCATCAACCGTATTTTCGGTTTGTTCGCCTTGATACATATCATCACGAGCACCCGTCATTTGGGCGGCTAATAATAATTCACAATTACCGTTTTTCACGCATTGTTGGCAGTTCTTATTATGATTACTTAATAAGAGTTCCACCGAAGTCCGACGAGCCCCTAAGGCTTTCTGGGAGTTAATGTGGATATCCATGCCTTCGTTAATCGGATAGACGCAGCTAGCGACTAAACCACGCGCACCTGTCACTTCGACTAAGCACACCCGGCAGCTACCACGGCTGCACCGGCCACCTTCAAAGGTGCAAAGATGGGGGATATTATAACCGCACTTTTGGGCGGCTTCCATAATCGTTAATCCTTCTTCGACTTGATAAGGATGACCTTCGATTTTGATGTTTAACATTTTCTTTGCCATAACTATTCTCCTTACCGTTTACTAATGGCCCCGAAGCGACAAGTGGAGATACAAGACCCACACTTAATGCACTTCTTGGTGTCAATCTTAAACGCTTCTTTACCAACGACTCCACTAATGGCACCCACTGGGCAACCACGAGCGCAAGCTGAGCACTTCTTGCACTTTTCTGGATCAATGTAATATTCCATTAAATCCTTACATTCATGCGCTGGGCACTTCTTATCACGAACGTGCGCAACGTATTCATCATAGAAGTTCTTCATCGTACTTAAGACCGGGTTCGCCGCGGTTTGACCTAAACCACAAAGCGCACCGTTTTTCGTTGCGAAGGCTAATTCTTGTAAGTAAGTTAAATCTTCCATCGTGCCTTGACCTTTCGTAATCTTAGTTAAGATTTCTAAGATGCGTTTAGTACCCACGCGGCACGGGGTGCACTTACCACAGCTTTCATCGGTAATAAATTCCATATAGAATTTAGCGATGTTCACCATGCAGTTATCTTCGTCCATCACAATCGCACCACCGCTACCCATCATGGAGCCTTGGGCGATTAAGTTATCGTAATCAATTGGGGTATCAAGGTTCTTCACGGTTAAACAACCACCAGAAGGACCACCAGTTTGAATGGCTTTAAATTGTTTACCATTGGGGACACCACCACCGATATCATAAACAAGTTCTTTTAAGGTTAAACCCATGGGGACTTCAACTAAGCCAACGTTATTGACCTTGCCACCAAGCGCGAACACTTTCGTACCTTTACTCTTTTCGGTACCAACTTTGGCGTATTCATCGGCGCCAACTCTTAAGATATAAGGGACGTTGGCGAGAGTTTCGACGTTATTAATAATGGTTGGTTTTTGCCATAAGCCTTTAATGGCAGGGAACGGTGGACGAGGACGTGGCATACCGCGTTTACCTTCAATTGAATTAAGGAGAGCGGTTTCTTCACCACACACGAACGCTCCCGCGCCAAGACGGATATGCGCTTGGAAACTAAAGTCCGTGCCCAAGATATGACGGCCTAATAAACCAACTTCGTTTAATTTTTTAATCGCAATCTTTAAACGGTTCACGGCAATTGGGTATTCCGCCCGGACATAGAAGTAGCCTTCTTTAGCGCCAATCGCGTAACCCGCAATCATCATGCCTTCGATGACGTTAAAGGGGTTGGCTTCAAGCATACTCCGGTCCATAAACGCACCGGGGTCACCTTCATCGCCATTACACACAACGTATTTCGTGTTATTAACTTGATCATGGGCGAATTGCCACTTTCTCCCGGTTGGGAAACCCGCACCACCGCGGCCCCGTAAACCAGATTTTAAAATCATATCGATGACTTCTTGTGGTTTCATGGTTAAGGCTTTGGCTAAACCTTTAAAGGAATCATAGCCAAGGGCTTCATCGATATCTTCTGGGTTAATCATGCTACTACCATGGAGTGCCACCCGTTTTTGTTTCGCGTAGAAAGGAATTTCGTCTTGCTTTGGGTATTTCACTTTGGTGTTAGGATCAACATAGACTAAATCTTCGACAACTTTGCCACCAATAATATCGGTTTCAATAATGCGGTCAACATCACTCACTTTCACCATCCGGTATAAAGTATCTTCGGGGAAGATTTTGACGAATGGACCTTGGGAGCAGAAACCAAAGCAACCGACAAAATTGATTGAGATCTTTTTGTCTAAGCCTTTTTCCTTGAGTTTTTGTTCAAAGGCCGCTTTAATTTCGTCAGACTTATTACTTAAGCAACCCGTACCACCACAAATCACGATGGCGCGTTTACCACCTTCGCCCGTGAATTTGGCTTTTAAACAACCTTCGCATTTATTAATCCGGGCTGCTAATTCTTCTTGCGTTCTAATTTTTGCCATAACTTACTCCTTTCTTAACCACGCGTTTGATATTCTTTAATAATGTCTGGAATATCACTCACTTTTAATTTGGGATACACTTGGTCGTTAATTTTCATCGTGGGGGCTAAGGCACACGCACCAATACAACGTAAGGCATCAACCGTAAATAAACCATCGGGAGTGGTTTCTCCTGCTTTTTGTAGTTGTAAGACTTCTAAGACTTTATCAATTAAGGCTTGTGAGCCTTTCACGTAACAAGCCGTACCTAAACAAACACCGATAACGTATTTTCCTTTTGGTTCCAGCGAGAAGAATGAATAAAAGGTGACCACGCCATAGATTTCGGCGACAGGTAAACCCGTTTGTTCACTAACAATTTCTTGAACATCAAGTGGAATATAACCAAATTCCTTTTGGATGTCGGATAAAATCATCATTAAAGGAGTCGGTTCCTTCTTGTAAGTTTCGCATATTTCAATAATGCGCTCTTTCGCGATACCTTGAATTGCCATATATAACCTCCAGTTATTTTTATGCCTTATTATTATAATAATAAAAAGGGCGATTCTCAATATAAAATTACGAAAAAATTAAATTAATTAACTTTGGGTGAACGAATATAGACCGTATGCGGAACTTGGGCGTAGTCAATGGTCTCATTTACAACCGCTTCAAAGTTAAAGTTTTTAAAGAAAGTTTGGTTCGCGTTATAAAGGGTATCCGCATAAAGTTTTAAATGATGTTCGTCCATAAAATCGGTTAAGACTTTCATTAAATTGTTATTCACTTTTTCATCCGCGTGACGGGCGAATTCATAAATATACCAATAATGTTCATGAATATCATCTGGGAGATGGAAGCGCCGGATATCATCAAATTCAATGGCCCGGGTTAATTCAAATGATTTACCTAATGCAAAAGCGTAACTCTTCATTGGTAAAGCAAAGAAAGTATCATGCTCAATTCGTTGGAAATTATTCGGGAAAACCGTGACAAAGTTAGTCCAATCACCGCGTTTGGCGGTATAGATGACTCCATACTTTAAAGCGTACTTCATATTATATTTAAAGGTTTGATAATATAAACCAATGTTCATTGGCTTCCGTTTCTTAAAGCGCGACATTAAACGCTTTTCCCATAGACGGAAACGTAACACCGGGACATAGCAAAAATTTAAAACCCGCTTCCACCACCGAGGATCACGCTTTTTGCTTTCGACAATTTCTTCTTGGATTTTTAAAATCTCTTCAACGCTAGAAGCGACACGTAATTCTTGTAAGAATTCGTATTCGTTTTTGTACGCCAACAAAGCTTTTAAGATGAGATTATCGAAATCTCTTTCTTGGACCACATAATATTTCTTTAATAAGAGTTCCATTTTAAAGTCGTTGATTAATTTCGTGGTCACTTGTTTTTCTTCTTTTAAATGTTTCATCATCGCTGGGCGCGCTTTCAAAGCGGGATGTTTCTTAATATAAAGATAACGATAAATAAGATAAGCGATAAAGGAAGCCGCCGCTAAACAAGAGCCAACAATATAGCCAACCATCACAGGTGCATGGAAACATTCCTTCGCGACACAAATATAAGTCATCGAGACCGCAACCATAAACGCCGCGGGAAGCGCAACGAATAAATCAACATTCTTATATTGGTTCTTCTTTAACATATAGAAGCTTGCGACCCATAAAGTAATCATCGCTAAGGTTTGGTTCGCCGCTGCAAAATAGCGCCACAACACATCAAAATTATTGCCTAAGCCAATGGCTAAACCAACACCAGCACCAACCACAGGAATCGTTAAAATCAAACGGTTAAAGATTTTCTTTTGATCAAGGTGGAAAGACTCTGCCACAATTAACCGGGCACTCCGGAAAGCGGTATCGCCACTCGTAATGGGGCAAACAATAACACCAATAATCGCTAAGATACCACCAAAGGTACCAAGTAACATTTTGGAAGAATCTAAGACAACCGCACCAGCGCCACCACCACCTGGTTCAAAGAAATGCCATAATTCACCAGGCGTATAACAGGCAATACCAACCGCTGCCCAGATTAAGGCAATCACGGCTTCAGCGACCATCCCACCATAGAAGATTTGACGGCCCTGTCTTTCACTCTTTAAGCATTTTGCAGCAATTGGTGATTGGGTAGCGTGGAAACCACTAATGGCGCCACACGCGACGGTTACAAACATGCATGGCCACATTGGTAAGCCATCAGGATGAGAACGGGTTAAGACAACCCAGAATTCTGGCATATTTTGAGCATTACCACTTGTAAATAGGCCCACAAACATACAGAAGGCCATTAATAAAAGTAAAACACCAAAGAGCGGATAAAGTTTACCAATAATCCGGTCAATTGGTAGCATCGTGGCTAAGAAATAATAAAGAATAATAATGATAATCCAGAAGCGATAATCTAAAAGCGTTAACGTGGATAGTAACTGCGCCGGTGTTAATAAAAAGACAGCGCCACATAAAATTAGTAATACGACGGAGAAAGCCCGCATGAAATACTTCAGCCAACGGCCAACATAAGTGCCAGATAATTCAGCGATAGAAGCCCCATCATTCCGGGAAGAAATCATTCCGGTCATAAAGTCATGGACCGCACCACCAAGTAAGGTCCCAAAGATAATCCAAAGGAACACTACCGGACCAAATAAAGCGCCCATAATCGGACCAAAGATGGGCCCAGTCCCCGCAATGTTTAATAGTTGCACTAAGAAAAGCCGTGGCTTACTCATGGGGACACAGTCGACACCATCATTAATCGCAATCGCTGGCGTTTTCCGTGAATCCGGTTTAAAAGCGCGGTTGATAAAGCGTGAATAAAAGATATATCCGCCAAACAAAACCACGAAACAGAGCAATAAGGAAATCATACGTTAGTAATATTATATGCCTGAATAGTTTTGACTTCAATTATCAAGATAAACTTGATAAACAAACTAAAAATCATTGAGTGAGAAAGAGAAAGGTTGGTTGAAATTTTCTTGTACGGCCACGTACACTTTCTTATGCCGAATGTCATAGATGGCGCTATGGACGGTAATCCAAACATCAAAGTCGGTACCTAACCGCCGTTTGTGGTGATCAAGCACATCGCGGGTTTGCCGATAAATCGTGTAATAACGACCAAAGTTTTCCGCTTGAATATCGACTTGAGTGAAATCTTCACTTGGCCACGCGGGTTGATATGGATTATTGTACGCAATGCTATAACGGACATTATGAAGAAGACTTGCTAAGGATTCTAAATCGGTACAAGTGAAATATCTTTCTTTTAAATAGCGATAACGTTCAACGCCAATCGCGTTGTTATTATAGTTAGTTGGTGAACCAGTGGCTTTCACCTCTTCCGGAGTCATATTAAGGTAGAAGTTCGTCATGATTTGGTCATCTAACTTTTTCTCCCGTGAACGTAAAACAAAGCGACCGTGCTCGTTTAAAACTTCCACGATGTAAGTTTTGTTAGGATCAGAAATCATGTAGTGAACGTTGTATTTCCGGTTACCAACTAGATATAAATCAAGTTCATTTAATAGACTCACCGCGTGGTCGGCGCTTTCGGCGTTATCTAAAACAAAGCGCACTACAAACATCATATTAAGCCGTGGCTTACCAGGATTTGTGCTCGTTGGTAATCCACCAATGTCTTCAAGCGAGACAATGTTAATCGCGCACGCCACACCTTTTTCGTTAATCCCATCCCTCGTGAAATTAGGAATAATCGCAATCGAATGGATATCAATCGCGGAAGTATCTGCTTCATACTTTAATGTTTCTTCTTCGGTTAAGCCAACGTGGTTAGCGATACCAATTGATTTAAAATGCCAACGGTTGCGTTTCATCTTCACAAGGAAACTTGGCATATCCGTATAGTAATAATCATAGTTACGACCAAAGAGATCACCTTTCCGTAAAATCGAACAACCAAAACCTTTGGTAATCCGCTCAGTGGTTTCGTGATAAAAATCATCCTCGTAGTCACTATAGGTAATGGTGTGAAAATATGGAGCTAATTGTTTGAAATCTTTGTACAACATATTTGCAAGGAAAACTCAATTAGAAAAATATCATAACAAAAACCCGATGCAAATGCACCGGATTTTTTTATTAAGTAATAATAATTACTTTTTGAGCGCTTTTTCAACGCTGGCAATCTTGATGGCTAACGCCAGAATTTCGGTTGCCGGTTTAATCTCTTGAATGCTTGGATAAGATGGCGCAATCCGGAGATGAGAATCGTGTGGATCTTTGTGATATGGATACGCCGCACCCGCCGCAGTTAAACTCACACCCATTTCTTTACAAAGAGCGTGCACCCGGGTTGCACAACCATCAAGGGTGTTAAGCGAAATGAAATAGCCACCGTATGGACGCGTATAGGTCGCAATCTTCATTGGACCAACTTCTTTATCTAAAACCTTTAAAACCATTTCAAATTTTGGCCGCATGATGTTCGCGTGTTTTTTCATATGCGCTTCAATGCCTTTAATGTTCTTAAAGTATTTCACGTGACGGATTTGGTTCACTTTATCAAAGCCAACGGTTTCGACCGTGAAGTTTTTCTTTAAGTCTTCAAGGTTTTTTATTGATGCCGCTACACAAGCAACACCTGCACCCGCAAAACTAATCTTACTCGTAGAGGCAAAGACGTAAACGATATCTTCGTTATGCGCTTTCTTCGCTTCGTCTAAGATATTTAAAATGTTATCGCGTTTATTTGGATAAAGATGGTGAACGGTATAAGCGTTATCCCAATAAATCCGGAAGTCTTTCGCGGCCGGTTTAAGAGCGGCTAAACGTTTAATCGCCTTTGGACCATAACTAGTGCCACTCGGGTTCGCATACTTTGGTACACACCAAATGCCTTTCACTTGTGAATCTTTCACTAGCTTCTCAACTAAAGCCATATCCGGTCCATCTTTTAATAATGGAACATTAATCATTTTGATACCAAAATATTCCATAATCGCAAAGTGACGGTCATAGCCAGGCACAACACAAAGCCATTTGACTTCACCTTGTTTCATAAATGGTTTATTACCGCAAACACCTTTAATCATCGCGTGTGCTACAACATCATACATAATCCGTAAAGATGAATTACCGGCGACAATCACTTGTTCAGGTTTCGCCCCACACATGTCACCTAATAATTTCTTACATTCATAGATGCCGGTCATATCACCATAGTTACGGCAATCGATTTTATCTTTCGAAATGTAGTCTTCTTTTTTGATTAAGACTTTGTTCATGCCTAAAGCTAAATCTAGTTGCGCGGGAGCAGGTTTACCGCGGGTCATGTTAAGTTTTAGTTGCTTCTTTTTGTAAGCTTCCTTTTGTTTGTTAAGGGCGGCTAATTCTTTGGTTAACTCGCTCTTGCTCATCTTTTGGTAGTTTTTCATATTTTCCTCCTTTTTAATATTATTCAACTCCAATAATAAACGAATAAATTGGTTGTTCGCCACTCATGATATTAAACTGGATATTGGGATAAGCGGCCGCTAATTCTTTTTGTAAATTCTTCATTTCATTTTCTTTAACGTCTTCGCCACATATGATGGTAACAATTGAAGAATCTTTTTTAATCATATTCGCTAATAGATTTCGTAACGCTTCTAGTTTATCTTTCACACAAGTAATAATCGCTTTATCGCGTAAACCCATGTAATAGTCTTTAATCACGTGGACCCCTTCAATATCGGTATCTTTAACCGCATAAGTGACCGAACCGGACATCACATTTTTAAGCGCCGCTTTCATGTTGTTAGCGTTCGTTTGGGGGTTTTCCTCGGGTGAAAACACCATCACGGAAACAAGGCCTTGCGGAATGGTCTTGGTTGGAATGACTCTTACATCATAATCATCACTTACAACTTCACTCGCTTGGTTAGCGGCCATAACGATATTAGAGTTATTCGGTAAGATAAAAATGTTATGGGCATTAAGACTTTTAATCGCGGTGACAAAATCTTGAATCGATGGGTTCATCGTTTGTCCACCTTTCACAATATAATCAACTCCCGCTTCCTTAAATAGTTTATCTAGACCTGGACCCGCACTCACGGCGATAATGGCGCTCTTTTTGCGGGGCGCGTTCTTATCAATTTTCTTACTATCAAATGGTTTAATTTCAATTTGTTCAAATTCACCAAATTGTTGTAAATAAGCGAGGATTGTACCTGGGAAAAGCGAACCTAATTTAATTGTAATCCGGTCATCTTTTTCACTACTCACCACTAAATCATAACCGTGGTGATTAGCGAAATCGTTAAAGTGCCGTTGAATAAATTGTTTCTTACTTCCGTCTTTATAAATATGGAAGAGTAAAGACATCGTATAACCATCCCGTTTCTCGGTTTCTTTTTCTTCAACGATGGTTTGTCCTTCGCTATTCTTTTCAATAAATTCGCCATGTAAGGCTTTTTCCATGCCTTCAAGGATCGCAACTAAACCCGCACCACCGGAGTCCACCACTCCAACTTCTTTTAAGACTGGTAATAGTTCTGGGGTTCTGGCTAAACTTGCCCGGGCTTCTTTCATAATGATATCGAAGCATTCTTCCATGCTGGAATTATCTTGGGCGTCACGATATAAGACATCACTCACTTCACGAATCACGGTTAAGATGGTGCCTTCAACCGGCCGCATAACGGCTTTATAAGAAGCATCTTTACCCGCGATAAAAGCGTCGGCTAAATCATAAACATTAATTTCTTGTTTGTTTTCTAAGGAACGGGCAAAACCACGGAAGATTTGGGAAGTGATTACGCCGGAGTTACCACGAGCGCCCATGAGTAAACCACGGGAGAAGCATTTCGCGATACTCGCTACGTCTTGATCATTCCGGTTCACGATTTCTTTCGCCCCCGAGCTCATCGTGAGGTTCATGTTCATCCCTGTATCACCATCAGGCACGGGGAAAACGTTTAAAGCGTCAATCTCCGGATAATGGTTAAAAAGGTTATTCGAGGCACTAATGAACATGCTTTTAAGGAGTTGACCCGAGATTGTCTTCATAATTAGTTAATCTCCCGTACTCCTTGAACATAAATGTTCACTTTATTAAATTTAATACCAAAAGTCTTTTCTAAAACATATTTAATTTTCTTTTGGAGTTCGTTCGCCACTTCGGTAATTTTCGTGTCGTTAGCAACAATAATATAAACATTCACAATGTAACCTTTTTTCTTATCTTTCTCGCACGTAACACCCTGTTGGAAATTTTCGCGACCTAAAAGATTATCCACGTTATCACGTAGACCGTGCCGAGCACTTAAACCGACCACGCCATAGCACTCAATTGCGGCACTTCCCACCACTGAGGCAATCGCGTTAGTTGAAATGTCAATTCCTCCGGTTGAGGAAATCTTTTCGATTGTCATAATCTTAAGTTAAAAAACTCTTTAATAATATAACATATTATTTACGATAAAAAAACCCGGAAAGCATTTTTTGGTTGCCTAAAAACAATAAAATAGGCAAAATAGGTAGTGATGACAAAGTGGCTTAAGAAGAAAGAAGGCGAATTTTTTGATGCCTTAGAGAAGCGCGATGTAAAACACATGCGGGAACTTTTTAATAAAGTCCCGACCGTCGACTTAGCGGAATTTGCTGACCAAGTCGATGATCCGGTGAAGCTCGCGTTTATCTTTAAAACGGTCAAAAGTGAATTAACCGCCGACTTCTTTACTGAACTAGATGATGATACCCAAGAAGCCTTGCTCCACGTCTTTAGCGACGCTGAACTCGTCGAACTTATTAATAAGAGCTACACCGATGATATCGTTGACGTCTTAGAAGACATGCCCGCGAACTTAGTAAGTCGGGCGTTATCCCTATGTCCAAAAGATCGCCGTGAATCAGTGAATAAATTACTTAATTATAAAGAAGATACCGCAGCAAGCATCATGACTACTGAGTATCTTGCTTTCCATAGCGATGTGAAAGTGGGCGATGCGATTAAAGCGATTCGTGAAGCTGGGCGAAAAGCCGAAACGGTTTACACTATTTTCTTACGCGATGATAAACGGAATCTTGTCGGTACGTGCGACTTAGACGATTTAATTTTTGCCCAACCCGAACAAACCCTTTACGAAATCCGGAACCAAGAATTCTTATATACGAAAGTCGATACTGACCAAGAAGAAGTCGCCGCCAAATTCAAGAAATACGATATTAACGCTCTAGCGGTTGTTAATAATGATTTAAAGATGGTTGGTGTTATCACCGTTGACGATATCATGGACGTCATGGAAAAAGAAACAAGCGAAGATATCGCCTTACAAAGCGGCGTTGTGCCACTTAAAGATGAATATGTTGATACTAAGCCTTGGCGGATGGCCCTTAAATGCGCCCCATGGTTAATTGTTTTAATTATTATCGGCGTGTTCTCTGAATTAGTGTTATCGCAATTCCAAGAACGCTTAATGGTCGTTCCAGCCTTAATCTTCTTTATTCCAGTATTAATGGATACAGGAGGTAATGCAGGTGGACAAACTTGTGGTTTAATTATCCGCGCTTTAGCGCTTAAAGAATTTGAAGTTAAGGATTTCCCTAAAGTTGTGTGGAAGGAAATTAAGACCGCTGCAATTACTGGATTAA
>JAKSUW010000021.1 GCA_024408565.1 Bacilli bacterium | reverse complement strand
TACAACCCTCCGAAGGTTGGGGTCAACAGTTCGAATCTGTTCGGGCGCGCCAAAACAAAAAGGCCCCGTGGCGGAATGGTAGACGCAGACGACTCAAAATCGTCCGGGAAACCATGTGGGTTCAAGTCCCGCCGGGGCCACCAAATAAATATGCAAGGCAATGTAATTTCGTTTAATATTGATCACCGGAAATTAAAACCCGGTGTTTATCTTCACGAAGTGAAGAAGATCGATAAAAATCATTTTGTCACCACCTTTGATTTACGTTTTAAATGTCCAAATCACGGCGATTATTTAACACCAACTGAAGTGCACACAATCGAGCACGTTGTCGCTACTTTCTTTAGCGAACATTGCATAGATAAATTATATTTTGGTCCGATGGGTTGCTTCACCGGCTTTTATTTACTATTAGCCAATAAGCACACGGTTAAAGATGTTATTAGTTATTTTCCTAAACTTGATCAATATTGGCGGTTACTAGTCCGTAAGAATATTGTGCCCGCGAAGACGCCACTTCGTTGTGGCAACTATAAGTTACTTGATATTAAGGCGGGTTATAAAGCTTGGCATGCCTTCTACATAAGTCGCAAAAAGTGGGGCAAATCTTATACTTTAATTAAGAAAAATGGTTCACTTGATGAAAGTAAATATCAAGACCAAATTAATTATCAGATTGCATTAAAACATTAATTAATTGCTCAATAAATACTTGTAAATGGTGCGCCGCGGCGCGGTGATGGGTTTCGTAATCTTCGTGCGTAATCTCATTATTAGAAATAATGCGAATCGCTAAATGGGGGATATTTTCGCTTTCACATTCATAATAAGAAGCGATACTTTCCATATCTTCACTTACGTGCTGACAAATTTTTTGGTAACGCTGAATGGTTTTCTCGTCTTTGGTAAATAAGTTGGCGCTTCCCATAATCGCGTGCGTCAGTTTTAATTTCGTGGGGATTTGATCCACTAAACGAATTAGACTCGGTGTACCTTTTAAAATTAGCCGTTCCTGTTTTGCTTTAATGTAAGTAACAACATCACCAATAATTAAGTGATTTGGGTGAAGACTTTTTACATGTGCACCGCATAGGCCAATATTAAAGACATGGGTGGGACGATAATACTTAATAGCAAGACGCGTGGCTTTACTCGCGTTCACCGTACCGATTTTAGTTAAAGAAACTATGAGATGATGACCGCGATAAAATTGGTAACCTTCGTGTCGTTCGAGTTTTAGCGAAAAGACTTTAATGAGTTCATTAATTTCTTTCTTCATTGCCCCTTGAATTAAGATAGTCATATAGCTAGATATATGATAATATATCGGGGTATGGAATTAAAGAAATTGATTGTGGTTCGTAAGGATTGGCCAAAACCAGGTATCTCGTTTAAAGATATCATGCCAGTTCTTAGCGATTATAAGACCTTTAAAGAAGTGGTCAACATTATGGCCGCTCAATTTAAAAATCGAGGTGTAACCAAAGTTTTATGCGCTGATGCACGGGGTTTCTTCTTTGGTGCCGCCGTGGCGTTACGTTTAAAGGCGGGTGTGGTGGCCGCTCGTAAACCCGGTAAGCTTCCGTTTGTGGGAACAAGCGTCTCTTACGATTTAGAGTATGGTAAAAACGCTTTAGAGATTCCACCGCATATGTTATCGGTAAAGGACCGCGTGTTAATCGTGGATGATTTATTAGCCACTGGCGGTAGTGCAATCGCGATGACAAAAATGGTCGAAAAGAATAAAGCAACTCTGATTGGTTATTCTTTCTTAGTCGAATTGACGAGCTTAAAAGCGCGCAAAAAATTGGCGCCGGTCGAAGTCCACTCGCTAGTCAAATATAAAATCTAAAAGAAAAGCACCGAATGGTGCTTATTCTTTAACCGCGTAAATATAGCCATCTTTTTCTGGCAAGATGATTTTAAAGCCCGCCACTTTGAGTAAAACTTCAATTCCCGCTTCGCCATAGGGGAAGATGTTACAACTTCTTTCGGAAACAATAATCATGCCACCAATCCGAATTTTCTCCATAAAGGTAAGCATATTTTCGACTAATGTTTCCCGTAAGATATGTTGGTAGGTTTGCTTTAAATTAATAATTCCGAACGCGTAGTTACCTAAATCTTGTTTGACATGTTTTAAATCGGTCGTCGTGACATAGTCAATGCCAATCGGTCCGCGTTTATCATTAAGGACTAAAGTTAAACCGCGCGAACGAATATCTTCGATGATTGAATCTGCGGTTTTTCCAACCGCTTTTGGTGTCGGTATATCTTCTTTACTATGATCGACATCTTCGAGCAATAAATAGAAGAAATACTTGGCAATGGTCTCAAAAAGAGCCGAATCACGGTCGACCGCATTAAGATCTGCGCTTAATAAGTGGAAGATACCAACGTTAGAAGTAAGGCAAGTCGGGTCTTTAGTTTCTTTAATATTAATGAGCTTTTGTGGAATATCGAGAATGGTTGGTAACCGTTTAATAATACTTAAAATGGGCCGGGATTTAACTGTAAACGCCCGCGGCGGATTGACGAGTTCCATATACCCTTTCTTATATGTGCAATAAGGATAATCAATCCATTTTTTAAAGTCGTCGGGGAAGAGTAAAGCGGAGAAGATTAAGTCACTCACGTGGTGACCAAAGATGGAATCAGCGAAATTCATCGAAATTGAACCACCCGATAAACGACAGTTAACTTCTACTAGTACTGGACCTTTCTCATCCACAAAGAGTTCCGAATGCGCCGGACCATTTTCCACATGTAAAGCCGTGAGCATCTTCTTCACATAACTAGTTAATTGCGTCATATTTACCTCAAGCGCGTTAACTGAGAAAGAATCGATAAAGGTAATATGACCTTTTTCTGTTTCATTAAGTTTGTACCGCCAAATTTCACCAATCCGGTGCTCACCATTACAAGAAATGGTATTAACAAAATATTCAATCCCAGAAATTTTTTCTTGGATTAATAATTCGTTTACGGAATGATCAACTTGGAGTTTCTTCATATCTTTGAAGAATTGTTTGGCGTTCCGTCGCACTTCCTCTTCGCTATAACAAATGGATAAACCTTCGGCGCCTGCACCACGGGACGGTTTAAGAACAACCGCTTTCACTTTAAATTTCCGGTAAATTTTTACTGCTTCTTCTGGCGAATGACAAACTTCACCCCGAATATAGCGTAAACCCGCTTTTTTAAGGGCTTCGTGCATCGCGTCTTTATGGGTAAGTTCGTTGAAGTAACGCATCTTGTTACGACCAGGAAGGTTAAGATCAGTTTGTAATTTCATAGTCAGTTCGACATCTTCTTCATCACCCGCGAAAATAAACTTTGGTTTAATTTTCTTTACGAGTTGAAGCGTTTTTTGATAACTTTTATCGGCGTCGACAAAGCGAACTCCTTTAGGAAGAGTAACGCCAGTCCGTTTATGACCATAGGGAGTTAGAATATAGGGAATAAAACCTAGTTTAATTGCGTCTTCGACATATTTACTAGAAGAATTAAAACAATCAACGAGCAAAATGTTTCCGTTCTTTTGCATTTTAGCGGTCCTCCTTAACAGCACAAACAAAGTTTGTTTTTAGAGGCATTACAATTTTAAAACCAGCGACTTTTAATAAGATTTCTACGCCCGATGCGCCATAGGGGAAGAGATTACAACTCCGTTCGGAGACGATAATCATACCACCCGTCCGAATCTTATCGGCAAAGGTTAAGAAGCCTTCCACAAATTCTTGGCGAGACATTTGCTCGTAACTCTTTTTAAAGTTCACGACACCAAAAGCGAAATTATCTAAAGCGTCCTTCACGTGTTTAATATCGGTCGGCGTGACATATTGAGGAACTTTGGTGTTGATGCTATCGTTCATCATTAATGTTAAGCCATGGCGAATTACTTCTTTTGCGATGTCATCGCCCGTTTCGCCTTTATTCACCCGTGGTGGAATATCTTCCGCTTGGTGATTACCGTTTTCGTATAGTAAATAGAAGAAATATCGCTCTAAGCTATGAAGTAAACGATTATCTTCTTCGATAATGTTTGCATCACGATGAAGTAAACGGATAAGACCATTATTGGTTGAGAAGCCAATCGTTTTATAGACGCGATTATTTTTCCGAGGGATATTAACGGCGTCATAAAAACTTCTTAGCCGCTTCACGATACTTAAAGCAGGGAATGATTTCGCTACAAAATCCGCTGGCGCAATAAAGAATTTAACAATCCCGTTATAATAGGCGCGGTAAGGACGCGCTAATTGGTGATGGAAACTCTTAGGGAATAATAAGGCGTTTAAAATTTGGTCGGTATCATGGTGACCAAAGATGGCATCATTATAACCTTCGGTTAATCGCCCACCACTAATGCGGCAGTTGACTTCAACCATTACCGGTCCATTTAAGTCCACAAAGAATTCGGTGTGGGCTGGTCCGTCGACAATATGGAGAGCATCTAATGCGGCTTTACAATAATTAACTAACGCAGTGTGGGCAATATCAAGGTGATTAACCGAACGGATACACGCAAAAGCGTGAGCGTTCTTCCCGACCTCAACAAAATCATATTGCCAGATTTGGAGAATCCGGTGCTTACCATTACGGGAAATCGTGTTAATAAAATATTCGTAATTTTCTAAACCGCGAATCCTCTCTTGTACTAATAATTCGTCTTTTAATACTTGGCCGTTAAATAGTTTCACCCCATGCGTAAAGAAATCGGTTGCGCATGTTTTTAATTCTTCTTCGCTCCCACAAAAGGCAACACCAATTGAGGAGTAAGCGTGGACGGGTTTAATTACCACTTCTTTGACTTTAAATTTACGGTAAATTGCTAATGCTTCTTTCACGCTATGGGCAATTTCACCACGGATATAACGAACACCACTTTTTTTCAGTGCTTCGTGCATGGCGCCTTTTTCGGTCACGTCTTTAATGTACTTATAATCGTTACCAGGTAAATGTAAATCGTTTTGTAGGCGCGTCGAAAGACCAACAAGTAATTCATCGCCCGCTAACACGAGTAAAGGCTTATAGCTTTTAACTAGTGCTAAGGTTTTTTGGTAAGTTTTCTGTTCGCGAATTAAAGTAGCTGGAACAGCAAACTCGGGTGCTACATCTTTAGCGGTTAAAAGGACCACTGGATGACAACCTAACGAAACAATATCCGGTAGGTATTTTGATGACATCCCATTGTTATAACCAATTAAAACGATGTTCTTTTGTGTTTTCATTATAATTGACGGTTATACCATTCAATGATTTGGCTTTCGTCAATATCCTTTGGTAATTCATTCCGCTCAGGAACCCGAACGTATTTACCTTCCATCTTGCTGGCGTCAACTTCCACAGTAGGGAATTTGGTTTTGACGCTTTCAAGTGATTCCTTAATCACTTTCATGCTGCGGCTATTTTCCATAATGGCGATTGTATCACCAACCGCGCATAAATAGCTTGGGATGTCGGTTTTTTTGCCGTTCACCATCACGTGACCGTGGGTGACAAGTTGTCTTGCACCACGACGAGTGCGGGCAAAGCCCATCCGATAAACAAGGTTATCAAGCCGACTCTCAAGAATCCGGAAAAAAGCGATTCCGGTGACGGTTTCATCCGCCCGAGCAATTAAGAACAAACGACGGAATTGCCGTTCGTTAATGCCATATAGTTGCGCCATCTTTTGTTTTTCAATTAATTGGCGACCATATTCGCTTGCCTTCTTATGGCGGTCAGCGCCGTGTTGGCCAGGGCCATAAGGGCGTTTCGCAGTTTCTTTCCCGTTCTCTAAGGTTGAAAAACCTAAACGGCGGGAGCGTTTCCAATCAGATCCTAAATATCTCATAATTCTCCTTTGCAAATAAGCAAGGTGTAGACTCCTTTCTTCTATGATGATTCCTTTTCACCTTGATAGCGTCGGCTACTTGTTTTCTGAATCATTAGACAAGAAGTGTCTACATGCTCAACATGCGAATAATATCTAACCATAAGTCAGTGAGGGTGTCAAATTATTTCGTAACAAGCCAGTAAATAGTTTATACTATTTATGCATTATGCTTCCTATTAACGCCATCATTGCTATTGTCGTTTCTGCGCTTGTGGCCGGAGCCGGTTTATTCATTGCCCTTTATTTTTTATTTTTAAGAAATAAAAAACTCACCCACCAAATTCATGACCTCAAACGGCGCTACGATTACACTAACCACATGCTCACGATCCAAGACCTTAGTTATATCAAACGAATTGAAGCAATTGCCCAGCTTAATCTTCTTTACGCCGACATGCAAGAAGACTACCGGGTACGCTACAAAAAGATTCTTAATGATCAAGATGCAATGGTGCGACAAAAACTTAACACGATGCTTGATTATCTCAAAGCGAATCGCTATAAATCAGCGCGGGAAGAAATCGCGAATTTAAAAGCTTTAGTGGTGGACTATGAAACCGTCGCGAACGCTTTAAACACCGAACTCCTTCGCGTTATTCAACCGGAAGAAGACGCCAAACGTCAAGAAGCGGAAGCTAAAGAAAAATTCCACAAAGTCCAAGAAGACTACGCTCGTGAACAAGACAATTTATTGATTTTAAAAAACAGTTACGAAAAAGTTTTTGCGAAAGTTTTAAAACTCTTTCTTGATTTTGATGACTATATTGATGAAGCAAATTATGATGAAGCGAATGCGTTATTACCTTTAATTAACAAAGTTATTGATGAACTCCAACATATCAACATCATTATGCCTGAGTTATGTCATCGGGCCACGAAATCAGTTCCCCAACGCATTGGTGATTTGAAGAACGACTATAAACGGATTCTTAATGAAGAGTGCTCAGTCGTTCACATTATGGCGGATAATACGATTTCGAAGATGGAAGATGAATTAGCGGCCGTCGTGGAGAATCTTAAAGCTTTCAAATACCGTCACCAAGATGAAGCGTTGAATTATATTGTGAATCACGTCGAAAATATTTTAACGGCCTTTAACAAAGAGCGTGAAGCGAAAGGCGCCTTCGATAGTAAGATTGAAGTGGTGCGGCAAGATATTACCTTTGTCGAAAAAGATTTCATTAAACTTTGTAACTCCTTACCAAAGATTCGCCAAGTCTATATCATTAGCGAAGAGAAGTTACACGAAGTGACTAATATCCAAAACTTAATTAATAAGCTCGGCGTGGCCAAGCGGGCCTTTGATAATTTATTACACAACGGGAACAAAACTCCTTATTCAGTATTACTTGATCGTTTGATTGAACTCCAAACGGAGTGCGACCAAATTAAAGCAGACTTAGCGAACTTCCGGCAATATATCACTTCTTTGAAAGAAGATGTCCAAGATGCACATCGTCTTTTGGCGGAATATTTTTACCAAATTAAAAAAGCGGAAAAGCGGGTCCGTGACGCGGCGATGGACTTATTCCACACGAAGTATGACGAACCAATTAACGCGATTTATAACGCTTTAGAAACTATTAGTGTTACTTCAACTACTTTGCCGATTGATGTTAATAAAGTAAACGAAGCGGTCAACTTTGTCCGTTTTGAAGGTGATTCAACTTTAAACCAAATTGAACAAGACAGCGAGATGATGAAGATGGCGGAATCCGCCCTTACTTATGTGAACCGTGGTCGCTATAAGTTTAACGAAATTGATGCCCTAGTTAACGAAAGCGAAAAGCTCTTTAAAACGGGCGAATTTGAAAAAGCTTATCTTGAGACGAAAGACCGGATTATTCCGCGTTACGCGGAGTTAACCCAGGAGCAAAAATAATGATTTATTTTGATAACGCCGCGACTTACTTTAACCGGCACGACGATGTTTTAAAAGTTTTCTTGGATGCGAGTAAAGAATATTTCGCTAATCCGAGTAGCACTCATCGTTTAGGGCATCTAGCTAATCGCGCTTATCAAAAAGCTGCACAAGATGTTCTCCAAGCGTTTCATCTTAATAGTCAGGAATACGAAGTGATTTTTAATAGCGGGGCAAGCGAAGGCATTAATCATGCGATTAAGGGCTACGCTTATCGTAACAAGGCGCGGGGGAAGGAAATCATTGCCTTTAAAAATGAGCATCCCGCGGTCTTAGAAGCCTTAAAGTCGTTAGCGCTAGAACACTTTGTCGTTCACTATATTGACACGGATAACAATGGTGAAATTCAATACGAAGAAATTAAAAAACATTTAAACCAAAATACTATCATGGTCGTGGTGATGAGTGTGAATAACGAAGTGGGCTCGGTAAATGATTTAGGTAAGGTGCGGGCGTTATTAAAATCTTATCCAAAATGTGTGCTTTTTTCTGACGTCACACAAAGCGTAGGGAAGTGTGAGATGGATTATTCCTCGCTTGATATGTTTACCTGTAGTGCGCATAAATTTGGTGGGCTCTTAGGTAGTGGCATCCTTATCAAAAAGAAAAAGATTTTACTGACCAAACTGATTGATGGTGGCGCCCAACAAAATAATCTTAGGAGTGGGAGCGTTCCTCTACCACTAATTTTATCGACCGTGTACGCGTTACAGAAAGCCATGAAAAATCTTAAACATAATTACCAAATTGTGAGTAAACTCCATCAGTGTTTATTAAAGTTGCTCCAAGACGAACCAGAAATAATGATTAACGGTAATAGTGATTTCCCTTATATCGTTTCCTTCTCTTTACATAGTAAAAAAGCGAGTGTCGTCATTGAGGCGCTCTCAGAAAAAGAGATTTATGTTTCAAGCCAAAGTGCCTGTCACGCGAAAAGTGATATTCCTTCCGCGACCGTATTTAATATCACTCATGATGAAAAACGCGCGAAAAACACGATTCGCGTTTCTTTTTCGGAGATTAACACCAGCGAAGAAGTTGAAACTTTTGTTCGTGAATTAAAAGCTATCTTAGGAGAAATCCGATGAAATACACGAGCATCATGGTGCGCTTTGGTGAGTTAAGCACAAAAGGCAAAAACAAGAAAGATTTTGTCAATATGTTAGCACGCAATATTAAGCACGCTTTAAAGAGTTTTATCTCTTTAACTTACGATGTGCTTTATGATCATATTTATGTAAATCTTCACGATGAAGACTATGAACCAATTCTTAATATTTTAAAAGACATTAGCGGCATTCAAGCACTTAGTTTAGTGATAAAAATTGAAAGTGATATTGAACTAATTAAAAAGACCGCTTTAATGTTAATGAAAGAAAGCGAAGGCAAAACATTTAAAGTAACTTGTAAGCGGAGCAACAAGCGTTTCCCGTTAATTAGTGATGAGATTATTCGTCAGGTGGCTCCGGTGATTTTAAAAAACACTACTTTTAAGGTTGATGTGCACAAGCCCGATATTAAACTCGCCATTGAAGTGCGCGACGAAGGAACTTATTTATCAACTAAGACCGTTTTAGCGAGTGGTGGTTACCCAATTGGCGTGGCTGGAAAAGCGGTAATGATGTTATCCGGTGGCATTGATTCACCGGTCGCGACTTATTTATTAATGAAACGCGGCGTAATTGTGGAATGTATTCATTTCGCCTCTCCTCCTTATACAAGCGAAGCGGTGATTGATAAACTTACCGATATTCTTCACGAGTTAAATCGTTATCAATATAAGATTCGTTTACACATTGTGCCATTTACCAAAATCCAAACTAAGATCTACGAAGTCGCGGATGAATCATACGCGATTACGATTATGCGACGCATGATGTATCGCCTCGCTAATGCGTTAGCGGATAAACTTAATTGTTTAGCTATTGCTAATGGTGAATCAATCGGCCAAGTGGCAAGCCAAACGCTTGATTCAATGGGTGTGATTGAAAAAGTAGCGAGTTTGCCAATTATTCGTCCTCTCGCGGTGATGGATAAATTAGACATTATTAAAATAGCGAAACAAATTAATACTTATGATATCTCAATTCGGCCATACGAAGATTGTTGCACCATCTTTGCGCCCAAGAACCCAAAAACAAAACCCCGTTTGCACGAGGTTCTGTTTTATGAGGAGAAATTCGATTTCGCTTCACTTATTAAGGAAGCGTTAGACAAGATAAAAGTTATTACAATTAATTAGTTTTTCTTCGCCGCTTTTTGATTCGCGTTAACTAGTTTTACTAACTCTTTAAAAGCGGTTGGATCGTTAATCGCTAATTCGCTAAGCATTTTGCGGTTAATGTTCACCTTCGCGTTCTTTAAACCCGACATAAAGCGGTTATAAGAAATATTGTTCTCATGGCACGCCGCATTAATCCGTTTAATCCAAAGTTTACGATAATCGCTCTTTAATTGTTTACGGTTAATGTAGCTATAACGTTCGCCACGTAAAACTTGTTCTTTCGCGGTTTTAAAGAGGGTGTGCTTACTACCAAAGTAACCACTCGCCTTTTTTAAGACCTTTTTTCTCCGACGATGAGTAACGGTTCCACCTTTGACACGCATAAGTTACCTCCTTATTGAATGAGATTCTTCTCACGCTTAAAGTCCGCGTGGCTCACTAAGCGAGCGTTCCGAAGATGTCTCTTTTGTTTTGTGGTTTTTCTTGGCGCTAAATGGCCTTTAAAAGCACAATGTCTTTTCATTTTACCGGTACCGGTAATTCTGACGCGTTTCTTTAAAGCGCGTTTGGTTTTCATTTTTGGCATAAATAACCTCCTACTTTTTAAATTTGCTAGCGAGAATCGCAATCATGAAGCGACCTTCCATTTTACCAGGCCGTTCCACGGTTGAGACTTCACTGAGGTAATTGATAAACTTATTTAACACTTCTTCACCAACTTCGATATGCGCCATTTGGCGACCCCGATAACGAAGTACAACCTTCACTTTGTCTCCCTTGGTCAAGAATTCTTTCGCCCGGTTTGCCTTGGTGAGTAGATCATGTTCACCAATTTGGGGGGTGAGTTGAATTTCTTTGAGTTCCACCATATGGAGGGCTTGATTACGTTTATTCTCTTTGGCTTTCTTTTGGGCTTCAAAGCGGTATTTACCGTAATTGAGAATCTTGCACACAGGTGGTTTCGCGTTTGGCGCGACACAGAGCAAATCAAGATCATAATCGACTGCTCGTTCGTAGGCCTCACGGCTACTCATCACGCCTAATTGTTCACCATTTGGACCAATGAGCATGACGCTAGGGAACCGAACTCGTTCATTGACTAAGTCGGTATCTTTTTTGACTGGTAAGCGACCAGGTTGTTGATAATAAGGTATAAGTTTAATCCTCCTTCGAAAAGAAAAATGGATGCTTCCGCACCCATACTCATACGTAACTAATAAGTTACTTATGTAGCTTTTACCAATCTACTTAGTAGATCTGGTGTCCAGGTGTGGAACTTTCTACTTTCTTAACTGCGTAAGATAATAGCACACTCGCGAGGAAGAATGCAAATATTTCCATTTAATACATCAGGAGAGGATCCACACTTGACATCTTAGACAAATTAACTTTTTGATAGTTGCAATATCACGGTATAGTGATATAATAGAACTAGTTAGGAGGATATTAATATGCCGGTTATATCGAGTTTCTACGGATTAATTATTAAAATGTATTTTCAGCAAAAAGAACATCAACCACCGCATATTCATGTTACCTATGCTGAGTTTTCTGGGTCTATTACTATTAAAGATTGTCGTGTACTTGAAGGCGATTTGCCTAAGAAAGCCTTATCATTAGTCAAAGAGTGGGTGGCGCTTCATCGAAAAGAATTGTTAAACATGTGGGACACACAAGAGTTTAAAGAAATTAAGGGGTTATAATTATGATTTTTCATAAAGTAAAAAATGTGGCACCATTAAAAAATTATTTACTATCTGTATCTTTTGTGGAGGGTGTCACTAAGATTTATGATGTTAAACCATTGTTTAAAAAATGGAAGGTCTTTAATAATTTAAAAACCGGTCATTTATTTTATGACGTGAGAGTCGATCAAGGTGGAAATGGTATTTCTTGGAATAATCAAATCGATTTATCAT
>JAKSUW010000020.1 GCA_024408565.1 Bacilli bacterium | reverse complement strand
AAAAAATCCCTCCTAATCATAACCCATTGAGGGCAAAATTATGGGGGAAATTTCATAAAAATGGTCGGAACAGTGGGATTCGAACCCACGACCTCTTGGTCCCGAACCAAGCGCACTACCAAACTGTGCTATGTCCCGACTAGTATTTATTATCGTTAATTAATAAGAAAAATCAAATAAACTTAATTGCTCGTTTTCGCGCATTTCACCAAAGGCCCCCATCGCCTTTAAACGCTCCAGGTGTTTCTTACTCACTGGCGAACGATCCGCGAAGTCTTCGATACTCGTAAAGCCCTTCTTTTCGCGGGCTTTGACAATTCCTTCCGCTGCCGCGTCACCTAAACCATCTAAAACGATAAAAGGTGGGATTAAGGCTTGATGCTCTTCATCAATCACAAATTCGCTCGCTTTTGATTTATTGACATCAATATGGACAAAACGGTAACCCCGTTCCGCCATCTCAAGTGCCATCTTGAGTGTATCAATAATATCTTCTTCTTTCGTTGAAAGCTTTTCTGTTTCGCGCTTATTACTTAATTCATTTAGACGGGCAATAATACCTTCTTTTCCTTTCACCATGGCATCAATATCGTATTGAGCGGAACGCGTCGAGAAATAAACCGCGTAGAAGGCTAAGGGGTGATAGATTTTAAAATAACCAACCCGCACCGCTTGCGTAACATAAGCCGTTGCGTGGGCTCGCGGGAAAAGATATTTAATCTTTTGACACGAATCAATATAGAAATCAGGGACATCATTCATCTTCATCACTTCAAGATATTCTTGTTTGACACCCCGACCTTTCCGGACATCTTCCATGACCTTAAAGGCGATGTCATTGGGGACCCCGTGCCGCATTAAATAAATCATAATATCATCCCGGCACCCAATAATATCCTCTAACGATTTAGCAGTTTTATTTTGGAGTAAGGTTTCGGCATTATTTAGCCACACATCAGTACCGTGCGTAATGCCTGAGACCACTAATAAATCATTAAAGGTATGGGGCTTCGCGGTTTGAAGCACTTCTTGCACAAAGGGTGTACCAAATTCGGGCACCCCCATTGTCCCAGTCTTAAATTTAAGATAATTATCGGATAAATGAAGTTCATCAGGCGAAGTAAATAATGATAAAACCCGTTTATCACCTAAAGGAATCTTGGTAAAATCAACCCCCGTTAATTCCCCCATCATCTTGAGCGCCAGCGGATCTTTATGACCAAGTAAATCAAGTTTAAGCACCGTGTCATGAATGGTTGAGAATTCAAAATGCGTCGTTTCCCAGTTCGCATCAATATCATCCGCGGGGTGTTGAATCGGTGTGAAGTCATGCACATTAAATTCCTTCGGAATAAGAATGATGCCGCCTGGATGTTGACCAGTCGTTTTTTTAACACCGGTACATTTACTTGCTAAATATGACTGATAGGCTTTTGAAATTTCACTTAAGTCTTTATGCATGCTCCGAATAAAATAATCCTTCACGCAACCAAAGGCCATCTTATCTTTATATGTACCAATCGTCCCAGCGCGGAAGACGTGGTCACGACCAAAGCGCTCTCTTAGATAATCGTGCGCCCGGCTTTGGTAGACACTCGCGAAATTTAAATCAATATCCGGAATCTTCGTCGACTTCTCATCAAAGCCCAGGAAGGTTTCAAACGGAATATTTTGGCCGTCTCTTGCTAATTCATGGCCACAATCCGGGCACTTCTTCGCGGGTAAATCAATTCCGGAAATATATTTTGGATCTTCATTCCAAATAATTTTCTTACAATGCGCACAATAATAATGTGGTGGTAATGGATTAACTTCGGTGACACCAAGTAACGTGGCAATAAAAGATGAACCAACTGAACCACGGCTACCAACAAAATAACCATCATCGTTTGCCTTCTTGACAATTTCGCGCGCTAAAAGATAATTCACCGCGTAGCTTTCCTTATCACCAATAATCCGTGATAATTCAAGTTCAAGACGCTCACTAATCATCTTGGGTAATGGATCACCATATAATTCTTTCGCTTTTGAATAAGCAAGTTCCCGTAATTGGTTATCCGCGTTATCAATATGCGGAGTATAAAGCCGGTCTTTCACCGGTTTTACCACTTCACACATCGCCGCGATTTTATTAGGATTAGTGATCACGATTTCTTTTGCTTTCTCTTCGCCTAAATATTTAAATTCTTCAAGCATTTCCTCAGTCGAATGGAAGTATTGTTCGCCCGCTGGATGATAGTCATGATTTTTCACATACCCCCTTGGATTAGTGCATAACGGATGCGCCCGGTGGTTAATGCCATCCGTAGCAATATAAACTTCCCGGAAGACTTTGTCTTCAGGATTTAAATAATGGACATCACCGGTTGCGCAAACGGGTAAACCAAGTTCATCCGCGGCGTCCATGATGTCTTTAATCGTCCGCTTAATCTCTTCTTCGTTTTTTAGTTCAGGCATTGGCGAAGCATAGCGATACGCTCTTGGTCCATTCTCATCGTTACTATATTCAATCCGCGAATATTTATATTTATAGATTAAAGGATAGTAACAACTTAAAGGTTGAATCTCGATGTAGTCATAAAACTTCATCGTCTTTAATAAAATGTTTTTTAATCGGGTATGCGCGTACTCAAACACTTCCCCATTAAAACAGGCACTACCAATAATTAAGTTTTGCCGGACCTTACTAATTTCGTCCCGTGGGATCTTGGGGACTTCCGCTAAATATTCAAGATGAGATTTCGTCACTAAATTAAATAAATCTTTTAAACCTTGCGCATTTTTCGCTAAGACGACACAATGACTAGGCCGCATGTGTTTAAACATATCGTTGGTGGTCATAAATTCACCTAAGTCACGGTGAACCATCTTGGGATTTTTCTCGATAAATTTCGTTAATAAGGAACTCCAGACATCGCTTAAGACTTTTGCGTCAAAATCTGCGCGGTGGGCTTTATCATCATCATAAATATCTAATTCAAGACGACGAGACAACGCGCCGAGGTTATGCGCTTTCGCGTCGGGGAAAAGATAACGCGATAAGGATAAGGTATCAATTACCGGATTTTTAATGGGTGACAAGCCCATCCGTTCAAGTTCGCCATTTAAAAACGAAATATCAAACGCAGTGTTATGCGTGACGATAATTGCATCACCAATAAAGTCTTTAATCTTCGGCCAAAGTTCTTTAAAGGTCGGTTGATTCTTCACCATCGCTTCATCAATATGCGTTAAGTTCTTCGTCGATTCGCTTAATGGACATTCAGGATTAATTAATAAGTCCATTTGCCCAAGTGGTAAATCGTTTTGGACTTTCACCGCCCCAAATTCAATCACGCGGTCATAGCGGGCGCTTAAACCCGTAGTTTCTAAGTCAAGGCATACATAGGTTGCACCCCGTAAAGGGACATCAGAATCGTTAAAGATGTAATTAAGTTTCCGGTCAACTAGATACATCTCGCAACCGTATAACACTTTAATATCATTCTTCGCCGCTTTTTGGGCGTAAGGGAAAGCTTGAACGACACCGTGATCGGTGACCGCAATGGCTTTATGTCCCATGGCTTTGGCGAGCTTAATATAATCTTCCACTCCCGCTACGCCATCCATCTGAGACATATTCGTGTGTAAATGAAGTTCAACGCGTTTTTCTTTTGCATTATCACTCCGCTTAATCTCATCGGGCAAGATATCTAGATAATGAACCATCACGCTCATTTCGTGACTCCGTTCGTCCATCGCTGCACAACCACGAATCCGGACTTTCGTAAAGGTACGTTTACCTTTCACGACGTTACAATTTTTATCAATGAGTAACATCTTTTCGATTTGACAAGTAGTCTTATTTTCCATTGCCCGGAAAGAGATCGCGCTGATTTTATTACCAATCCCACCGACCAGCATTTTTTTACCCATCTTGGTGGTGCGAATCGCCGCCTCATAGACTTCCCCATCAATATCAACATTGGTTTTCTTATCTTTGGGAATCTTAAAGAAGTCTTCGTAGACTTCGTAATCGCCCCGCTTAAACATCCGCTTCTTGTCACGTTCTTCGTGCATGAGTTTTAAATTGTATTCGAGTTCATCTAGATAAAGATTTTCCGCGGCTTTGACTTTAGCAGCGTGTTCTTCGTCTTGACTCGCTTTATCGGATTCATCTAGTTCATGATGTTTTTCGTTAATGGTCTCTTCTAGACTCTTAACGCGCCCAGTAATTTCGTTAGGTAAAGTTTCCGCTTTTAAGCCATAGGAAAAGAAAGTTAATAAATCCATAAAATCATTTACGATAGGTAGATTACGGTCTCTTTCTTCTTTATTTAGATAGGTAAAAGTTAAAACGTTTTCGTCTAATTTCAGTTTCCCTTTAAAAGGAAAATGATGAACATCTAAGTGCCAATCTAAGAATAACGTTTCAATATCCTTAAAGCGAGGATGAGTGCGATAAGAAAAACTCATCTTATAAGGATAATTAATATTCTTTAAAGCGTCTAAGAAAGTTCTTAAAGAAGGATAGGTCCAGGGGGTGGATTTAGCAATCATCATCACCCACATATTCTTCGCAAACGAATCACGATAAAGCGCATCAAATTCTAAATCAAAATCACTTGGATTAAGATTGATAGAATTTAAAAAGCGCGTCATCTTCTCGTTCATACAATTAGTCCAAAGATATCCTTAAAGAGAATCACTACCGCCAGTAACATCAAGAAGAGTAAACCCACTAACGAGAGAATGCCTTTGACCTTAGTAGGAATTTGTTTCTTAGTTACTCCTTCATAGGCAATCACCACGAGTGTCCAACCATCTAAGCCTGGGAAAGGTAAAAGGTTAATAATCGCAAGGTTACAAGAAATCATTCCCCACATATAGAGATAACGTTCAAAGCCAAAGTTAGCGAGCACGCGGCTACTCATTGACGCAATCGCGAGTGGCCCACCTAAACTAGAAATATCACCCGTAAAGATTTTGCCTAACGCCACAAAGATGGTGGAATTCGATTGACACCACTCATCCCAAGTCGAAGAAAAACTCTGCCCCGCGTTATAACGCACGATAATTCGTTTAAGGGCAATTCCAATTGGATCCCAACCGTTTTGATCTTTGTTTAATGTTAAAGTAACAGGAACATCAATAAGGTTAGAACTCTTATCTTGCAAGGAAACAAATTTAAGAGTTGCAGCAATTGTCGGCTCTGAAGATTTATTAAGTTGATATGGCTGATCAGGATCAACTGTGTTTGTAATATGAGCGCTACTATAATAAAACGTTAGAACTTCGTTATATTTTGTTTGTTTCTCTTCTTTGCTCATATTATTAATTTGACTACGATGCTCATTAATCCATTCTTCGTTTTTTGTTTCTCCTTCGTTAATGGCCCACACTGTTAAAAGAGAATCTGTGTCGATATCCTTTTTACAATATTTATCAATCACATCAGTAACCGGTTGAGAAACATATAAACCGAGCGAAGTGGTTAAATCGGGATCAACTTTCGTCGTGGTCACCGCGTTCTTCATGACTAAAGCATAGTTAGTTCCCTTAATTTTCACATTATCGTTAAGAACGAAGCACGAGGTTTGCCCACCTTCGACCGCGACGGTTTGGAGTGGCTCTTGCACTAGTGCAAGTGCGTCACCATCTTGGATTTGTGTATATGATTTATCTACCGTAGTCACAATGCTGCTTGTCCAATTATCAACTTGGTGCGACATATCAAAAAAGATATGCGGGAAAGCCGCGTTATGAATAAAGATTAAGATAAAGCCTAAAATAAAGTTTAAAGTGACACCCGCGCTTACAATGATTGCGCGTTTATAACGGGCAACACCTTCTAGACTCCGGTTAGGGGGAATATAACCAACCGTATCATCCGCCATCCCTTCGCCATACATCGCGACAAATCCACCCAAAGGAATCGCACGTAGACTCCAAACGGTTTCGTGTTTGGCGCTCCGTTTACTGTGCCAAATCTGGGGACCAAAACCAATTGAATAATTAAAACAATAAACATTAAAAAGTTTGGCTGCGCCTAGATGTCCTAACTCGTGAATACCAATGAGGACACCTAACGCGACAATAAAGAGTAAGATGCCAACCAGCCACTCCCACCACGCCATTATAAGGAACCCTCCAATAAGCTAGCGGTCTTCGCCCATTCTCTCGCGTCATGATCAACTTGGACAAGCATTTCATAACTCGGGTGCTTTTCGTTTTTAAAAGTTTTTAAGGCTAAAGCAACAATCCGCTCAATATCTAAGAAAGAAATCATGTTCTTTAAAAATAAATCCACCGCCACTTCGTCAACCGCGTTTAAGACACACGGCATAATGCCACCCATTTTAATTGCCTCAATTGCATAACCAACCATTGGGTAGCGACTCGGATCAAAATCATGGAAATGGAAATGACCAAATTCATTAATTGTTTTGGCTTTAATGACATTCTCGGGTAAGGTAGAACGCATTAAGGCGTAACGGATTGGTCCTTCCATGTTAGGTGGGGTGACTTCCGCTAAATAAGTGTCGTCTTTTAAATGTAATAAAGAATGAACATAAGATTCATCATGCATTAAGACTTGGATGTGATTAATAGGCATATTAAATAAGTAATAAGCTTCGATAATTTCAAAGCCCTTGTTTAACATGCTAGCACTATCAATGGTCACTTTTTTGCCCATCCGCCAAGTCGGATGTTTAAGCGCCATCGCGGGTGTAACTTTAGCTAAATCAGCGCGGGATAAATGACGGAATGCGCCGCCACTCGCAGTAAGAATAATATCATTCACTTCTTTTTGCTTTGTCATTTGTAAACACTTGTAAATCGCGGAGTGTTCACTATCAACCGGATAAATTTTGCTCTTTGAATGTTTAAGAGCTTGTGTAACTAATTCGCCACCCACAACTAAACTTTCTTTATTCGCTAAGGCGATATCCATATCTAAGCTAATCGCCTGTAAGGTTGGCGCTAAGCCCACAAACCCCACTAAGGCGTTTAATAACATATCCGCTTTCGTCTCAGTTAATAAAGTCATTAGTCCTTCTTGACCAGAATAAAACTTAATCTGAGGATATTGTTTCTTATAAGGCGCTAGTGCTTCATCACTAATCGCGTAAATCGCTTTAACCGTTGGATGTTTTTTAAGAATATCAGGAATAACTTTCACATTATAACCAACTGAGAACCCCACTAAATCATATAAATCATGACGGCTTAAAACGGCGAGCGCCTGCTCGCCGATATTACCGCTAATGCCATAAATGATTAAATGACGCCCCACTCTAAGAAACTCCAGTTATTCGAAATAAACGCGACGAGAATGGTTAACGCTAAAGCGCCAAAGAGGGCGGAATCAATTCGGTCTAAGATTCCACCATGAGGGCCTAAAATATGCGAATAATCTTTTTTATCAAATTGTCGTTTAATCGCGCTAAAAGCAAAGTCACCTAAATCGCCAACGAGCGGTAACACCACGCTACAAAGTAAAATCCAATACCAACGATCAAGGGTGAAGAAAGGAAGAAGGGGTGAATGACACGCCGCACATACTAGTGCCATCGCCATCGAAAGAATTAAGGAAACAATAATTCCACCAGCGAAACCTTCCCAAGTTTTCTTCGGCGAAATCCGGGGATTAATTTTGTGTTTACCAAATAAGACGCCAACAAAATAAGCGCCCATATCGTTAAAGCAAATAGCGATGAGTAAATAAAATAAGAGTAAGGCCGATTGACAATACTTAAAGTAATTACTTCCTATATCTACCGCGATAGACACATCCGGTTCCGCAAAAAGATTAAACGGTACATAACGGATGTATAAAATCGCCTGGAAACCTAATGCTAGTAAAAGGGTGACCGCAATAAGGTAACAAGCATCCATCACGGTGAACTTTGGTTTAAAAACAATGACTAAGAAATACATCATAATCATGACCGCTAGGGCAATGGGCGAAAGCCAGATAGTGCCAAAGGCCATATTAATATCGAAATCTTTAAATTCATTAATTAAGCCGTGCTTAATAACTACCCAGAAAATCAGTGCGTACATTGTGACAAAGACTGTGGCCCAAAGTAAGAAGGATAAACGCCGAGAAGGAAGACTCGCAATTTCGTAAGTAGCCACGCCAATCACGAAAACAATTAACGCTAAATAAAACCACCAACCAACGAAAACGCAAGGAACGACCACCATCGCTACTAAGGCACCGATGATGATCCGTTTCTTCATGCTCGCTTTGGCATCAGTCGATAATTCATTGGTTTTGATTAAGGGCTTTTTTAAATTATTAGGCATGTTTTAAGCCTCCGTATCTTCTTTCTCGGGAACTATATTCTACTAAACATTGGTGAAGATTTTCAATATGAAAATCTGGAAAAGGCGTGGGGTCGAAAATTAATTCACTATAGGCTAACTGATAAAGCATGAAATTGGATATCCGACACTCACCACTCGTCCGAATTAATAAATCAATTGGTCCTAGTTCATGTGCGTATAGATATTTTGCAAACGTCTTACTATCAATTTGTTTTACTTTTTGTTTAATAATTGTGTTCACCGCGTGAACAATATCATCTTCGCCACCGTAATTAAGACAAATGTTTAATTTCATTCCCTGATTAGCGCTTGTGGCTTTAAGGGCTTTATCAATCGCAGCCACTGTTGATGAAGGTAAACGATGATAATCACCCGAAATATAAAGTTTCATCTTGTCTTTCATTAAACGCGGTAATTCCCGTTTTAAGAATTGTTCGAGATATTTAAATAATAAACGCACTTCGGTTTTTGGGCGTTTCCAGTTCTCGGTCGAAAAAGCGAATAAAGACGCGCCCTTAATACCAAGACGACTACACTCTTCCATTAAATCCATGAGTTGACTAATCGCTACCCGATGACCATAAGTGCGTGGTTTATGATGCGCTTTCGCCCACCGACCGTTTCCATCCATAATAAAAGCGATGTGCTTTAAAGGTTTACTTAATTTAAAAGACGACTTTTTCATAATCTTTTTTATTATACAATAAAAAAGAAAGAGCAAGCAAAACTATTAACTACTTAATCGATAATTACTTAGTTTTTTTATTCGGATAATAGACGTTTGCAATCATAAACGCATCGCTCCAAGCCGGAACATAGCGGGCGCGTTCATTGCTATTTAACATATCCACAAAATATTTATAACGGTCCGCTTGATAACCATCTTTAATAACATATTCACGTTCATTAATAAGCATGCATGGACGAGTCGTATTATCATAACGCTTCCATGGATGTTTTGTTGTGGATGGATCACCAGTCCGACAAAACGCCGCAATCGAGGCTTCAAAGTCTCTAGCTAATTCGACTTCAACTTGATCACCTTTACCACCCGTGCCTTCAAAGTTACCGAAGAGATAGAAGCAATCAACGGCATGGGCGGCTTTTAACACCGCATACTCACCATCATAAGACTTATCAAACGCGTAAATGTAATTAACACCATGATTACGGGTTTGCATATCCGCTAAATAATAGTTAATGCCTTGAAGCGTTAAATCATTACCTAGTTCACGCACCGCCTCTTCACTATTAAAGCCAAGTTTTTCTAACGCGGCTTGGTAATTTTTAAACGCCTTATTAAACTCTTCACTTGGTGTAAAGGGTTTTAAATATTGAGCGGGAATATCATGGTGATCACCCGTGATATAGCGTCTTAAGGAATGGCAAATGCCATCAAAGGTAGTGCCAATTAAATCAAATGGAAGCACCGTATGATAATAGGCGAATTCATTGGTGGTTGCGCCTTGAAGAACAGTGATATCACTACCAACATATTTGGTGTAAACTTGATAGGCATCTAAAGGTAAAACTATTCCATCTAGTGTACAGTAATTAATTAATGTTTGGTTCGCTTGATTTTCCCACCACTTCTTTAAACGCGCAAACGGAATGATTTTTGGATCTACTAATTCATTAATTGAATGAATCCCAAAGCCACCCGAACCATCGTCTTTCCAAGGCTCTTGCATCTTCTTCGCTAAACGTTTTGAAGACTCGACATTAATATATTGATTAATACCGCCGCTCATCGAAATTGCGTTCTTAAAAAGGCGTTCACCATCTTTAATCCATTGACCAAAGTGACTTGATTGAAGCATCACTAAGTTTGACACTGAACCTCCACCCGCTGACTCACCACAAATTGTGACATTATTGGGGTCACCATTAAACGCAGCGATGTTATCTTTGATCCAGCGTAACGCTTGGATTTGGTCTAAGATGCCGTTATTGGTAGAGCACTTATATTTATTAGGTAATTCTTCACCCGGTTTCAGTAATGGCGTTAAATTAATTTGCCCTAAAAAGCCCACCCGATAAGTAATATTTACAACAAGGATATCGGGATTATAGTAAACAAAGTTACGACCATCATAAAGGGGGTCACAGTTCCCACCATTAATCCAACCACCACCATGGATATACACCATCACGGGTTTATTTTTAATTTCATTATTATTCGCGTAAATATTTAAGGTTAAACATTCGTTTTCGCTCATTTCGTAATGCGAAGCTTGTTCACCATTCATTAACGGTTGTAAACAGGATTTGCCTGAATGATATGCTTCCATCACCTGGTTAGAAGCGTCAGGATTAGTTGATTGTTCAAACCGTCCCGGGATTTTCGCAAACGGAATCCCTTTCCAAACTTTAATATTATGTTCAACTAAGCGTCCAACAAAAATACCATTTTGACAATGTGCGGCAAGCGACTTATCATAGTCGCCTTTAATCTCCTTATTCGGGGCGTAAGTCTCTAATTGATAACGCGCTTTCCATTCTGTGGGTGTACGGTAGAGTGAGACAATTTTTTCCTTATTTTCCATAAT
Source organism: Bacilli bacterium (assembly GCA_024408565.1). Classification (GTDB taxonomy): domain Bacteria; phylum Bacillota_I; class Bacilli_A; order RFN20; family CAG-826; genus UB1719. The sequence continues at coordinate 1,336 of JAKSUW010000020.1, read as the reverse complement.
TAAAATTCCTTTTCTAGTCCTCATTATAACACGATTAGATAAAAAATAAGGTGGCAACTGCCACCTTATTCATAATTAATTGTTTTACTTCTTGGGGAAGCGAACACGTTTCGCTTCGTAGGTTGTGTGGAGAAGATGGTGTGATTTCTCGCCACAAGGTTCACCAAGGAAGTCTTGGTAAAGTTTTTGGATGTCGGGGTTATTATGGCTTTGACGAATCGCTAATCTTTCGTCTTCACTATAAAGCACCGCGCTTCTTTTCTTCCGGTAAGTATCACGGATATTATCTTTCTCGTGCGGTAAGAAACATGGCGTCACATATGGTTGACCACCACCATTGATACAACCACCCGGGCAACCCATAATTTCGATAAAGGCGTAAGGTGATTTACCCGCACGGATATCATCAAGTAATGGTTTGGCGTTCGCCATGCCTGAGGTAACGGCGACTTTTAATTTAGTGCCGTTAATATCGATCTCGGCTTCCTTTACATCCTTTAGGCCACGAACGGCTTTAAAGTCTAAGAAGCCCGCCTCTTTACCAGTTAAGACATGGTAAGCCGTTCTTAGAGCCGCTTCCATCACGCCACCAGTGACACCAAAGATGACACCAGCGCCGGTATATTGACCAAGTAAGTCATTATCAAATTCTTCTTCAGGTAATTTTTGCCAGTTAATACCTGCCCGACGAATCATCCGGCCTAATTCACGCACCGTTAAGACAGCGTCAACATCCGGTAACCCATTTATAGCGGCGTTCGCTTTTCTTGTTCTTTCGTATTTCTTTGCGGTACAAGGCATAATGCTCACCACAAAAATCTCTTCGGGTTTTAAGCCGTGCTTTTCAGCAAAGTAAGACTTAATAATCGCCCCTTCCATTTCGTGTGGTGATTTACAAGTAGAAACATGGGGGATTAAATCACTATAGAAATATTCCATATAATTAATCCGACCAGGTGAACAGGAAGTAATTTGTGGTAACACACCACCATTTTTAATCCGGTTGAGTAATTCGGTGCCTTCTTCCATAATGGTTAAGTCGGCCGCAAAGTTCGTGTCAAAGACACGATAGAAGCCTAAACGATGGAGAGCAGCCACCATTTTACCAGTACCAGTCGTACCAATCTTTTCACCAAATTCTTCGGCAATCGTCGCCCGCACCGCTGGGGCAGTTTGGACAATCACTTTCTTGCCCGCTTTCATGGCTTCGTCAACCTTTTCGATTTCACTCTTTTCTAAGAGCGCACCGGTTGGGCAAACAAGCACACATTGTCCACATTGCATACAAGGTGAATCCGCAAACGAACGGTTAAAGGCCGGACCAACGATGGTCTTA